>NZ_DASPHO010000360.1:0-21975 GCF_035629615.1 Hyalangium sp.
GCGCAGGGTCTTGCTGATCATCGCGCTGCCGCTCACCAGATAGATCAGGGCGAGCGGGTGCAGCGACACAGGCCCCAGGTCCCACACACCTCCGAGGAGCTGCTCCCCCACCCCGATCCGCCCCTTCCACGTCGCCACTGCCAGCACACCTACGAGTGCCAGGCTCGTGGGAATGGGGGTGCCCTCGAAGTACCGCACCTTGCCCGTCCCATCGCTCAGCTGGGCCGAGGTGACGTTGAAGCGCGCCAGGCGGCTGATGCCGCAGGCCACGAAGTAAAGGAGGACGGCCACATCCAGCGCTCCGCGCATGCCCACGGCGAAGGCCAGCGCAGCCGGCGCCATGCCAAAGGAGATGACATCCGCCAGGGAGTCCAGGTCCGCCCCCAGAGGAGATGACTTGAAGCGCCACCGGGCGATCCGGCCATCCGCGACGTCAAGCACCAGGGCCAGCGGCATCAGCCCGAACGCCACCCACAGCCAGCGCACGTCGTTGGTGGCCAGGTACTGCATGGCGGAGAGGATGGCGCTCGCTCCCGCGAAGCCATTGCCCAGCGTGACGAAGTCCGCGAGCACGAAGGTGCGGATCATCGAGAAGTGGCGAGGAGGCTTTCTCTCCTGGGGATCAGTCGTCATTCGGACGCTCCTGCTGTTCCGGAGGGCGGTGCCGCTGCGCCCGAACCATCCCTGGGATTCCGAGACAGCACCATGCTTTTCTGGCCAGGGCAGACAGTCGGGCGACACTGGCTTCACAGGTGGGGAGCGATGCGCTCGGCCCACAGGGCGCCGGGATGGGAGAAGACCTGCTCAGCGTCCCCTTCCACGAGCACCCAGCCTCCTCGCGACAGCTCGTGCTCGAGCTGCCCGGGTCCCCACACCGACAGGCCCGCGAAGGTCAGCGAGGTCCCCGCAGGCAGTCTCTCCGGCGCCGCCCCTTCTCGCCAGGAGAGCCCCTCGAGAACCCGCCGCGCTCCTGGCGTGGCCTCTCGGGATCGAATCAGCGTGGTGCGATGCTCCGGACTCACAGGACCGCCCCATCGATCCACTCCGGCAGGGAGCGCTTCGTCCTGGGGTGTCCTCACGCAGTTGAGCACCAGCCCCCACGTCCGCTCCGGCCCCACCGCTACCAGCAGCACCACCGTCTTGGCGAAGTTCTGGTCCCCACTTCCTGGCCGCGCCACGAGGAGCAAGCCCGCCTCCGGGGGCCTCACCTCTCCCTCCCGCGCCCGGAGCCGATCGAGCCACCGGGGGAACAGGCCGAGCAGCAGCAGCGCGCCGACGATCAACAGCGTGAGCTGGAGCCTCGGGGAGATCGACCGCACCCTTGGAGCGTAGCACCCTGGCCGGCAGTTCCAGAGCTGGCATGGCGGAGTTCCGTGGGTGCCCACCGGCAGTGGGTAACGCAGCCGCGCTGAGTTCCACGGCGCCTCAGTTCATGTCGCGTGGCGGCAGCGCCTTGCGGCTCGCGGACTCCTGGTGCCGCTGGGCCTGCTGCTGGATGGTCTCCGCGAAGATGGATTTCATGTAGCGCGCCAGGTTCTCACCACCCCCAGCTCCGCGTAGTGCGCCGCTGACGCGAACACCGGGGGCGCATACCGGACGGTCGTCAGCACCGTGTGCCCAACCTGGAAGTCCTCCGAGAGCGCATACGCATCCAGGTCGCGCATCACCTCATACCGGGCGTCGTAGGCTGGGGTTGCTCCTCACTTTGGAAGGGAAGCTCGATGGTGAAGGTGGCGCCATGACCGGGCCCAGCGCTCCTCACGGAGAGCCGGCCCTTCATCTCCGCGGCGGCCAGGGCGCTGATGTGCAGGCCAAAGCCGTGCCCGCTCTTCTTCGTGGTGAAGCCCTGGGCGAACACGCGCGTCAGGTTCTCCTGAGCGATGCCCACTCCGTTGTCTCCCACCTCGATGCACAGCCGCTCTCTCTCGGCACAGCGCTTCACACGAATGCTCAGGCGCTTGTCCGGCGCACGGCTCTCCACGAGCGCGTGCCGCGCATTGCTCAACAGGTTGAGGAGAATCTGCAGCAGCTTGTGCCGGTCCACCACGATGGGAGGCACCTCGGCGTACTCGCGCTCCACCTCGATGTCCAGCCGATCGAGCGCACCGGCCTGTAGCCGCAGTGCGTCGTTGATGAGCTGTGCCACCTGCACCTGCTCCATGAGGCCACCCCACTGTGCGTGCTGCTGCTGCATGCTGACAATGGACTTGATGTGCTCGACGCTCTCGCCCAGCGCCTGCATCTCCGTCAGGAGCGCCTCGCGCTCATCCGCCAGCTGCATCGAGAGCGCGCTGAGGTAGGCCGGAAGCTTCGCGCCGCGCGGGTCGGTGGAGAGGAAGGCCCCAAGGTCCGCGGCGTGTTCGCACAGCATCTCCGTGGCCTGGAGCAGCTTGGGGATCCGTGAGCCGCGCAGCCGCTCGGTCACGACACTCACCGAGATGTTGACGCTGTTGAGGGTGTTGCCCACGTTGTGCAGCACGCCCGTGGCGATCTCCGTCATCCCGGCCTTGCGCGAGACGTCCAGCAACGTGCGGTGCAGCTCTCCCAGCTTGGCCTCGGCCTCTTTTCGGGCCTTGATGTCTTGCTCGAGTGCCGCATGCGTCGCTTCATGCGCGGTGCTGTACAGCCACCCCAGCGCCCATCCCGCCAGGATGCAGAGCGCGGCGATGAAGTGCATCATCAACAGAAAGCCCTCGGAGGTGGCTCGAGGCTTGGAGCCGACGAAATGGCGCCAGAGTGGGTGGCCGGCTCCGACGATCAGGACCACGGGAACGAGGATGACGAGCCCCGGCCGCGGTCCCAGCAGGTACACCGTCAGGATCGTGATCAACATCATCGCCGCGTTCGTGGAGAAGTAGGAGTCATTCTCGTAGAGAGCGGTCAGGATCACCCCGGAGCTCATGATCCCGCACAGCAGCAGCGCCGAGGAACGGGATGAGGACGCCCTGCGCAAGAGCCACAGCGTTCCCACATAGCCAGCCGCCGAGGAGCCGCCCGCCACGACGTAGCTCCAGGGCATCCCCACCACCAGGAAGGCCGCCGTGAACAGGCTGGCGAGCAGGAGCAGGGACATGGCCGTGCCCGCCACCACCCGGCTGCGGCCGAGCTCCCCGAGCGGCGCCTGGCGCAGCTCTTCCGAGAGGAATCCATCGAGCCACTCGAGGAAACCCTTGGCACGTGTCTTCGGTGGAACTCGCGCGTCGGGTTCCTCTGGCCCGCTCCGCTCGCTGGAAGTTCTCGACATGTCAGGAGAAACCATTCTGGACGGGAGTCCCTTCGTTTTCGAGCAGGTCACTGATGACCCTTCGGGGCTTCTTCGGCTTCTCTTCGCTCTCGGACCTGAGCGCTGGCGTCGCCCAGTCAAAGCATCACTGGCCCCCAAGGATGGGGTGCGCAGCATTGCGACGAGATCCCACAGGCAGCACCTTGAGGATCACATGGGTGCGGCGGGGTGCGCCTCATCCTCAAGGGTGCCATGCGGGAATCGACACAACCTCTGCCGGATGTCAGCGGTCCCCTCAAGGACCGGTACAAGCTCGTGAGCCTGGTGGGGCAGGGAGGCTTCGGGCAGGTCTATAAGGCCCGACAGCTGACAACCGATCAGGAGGTCGCCATCAAGATCCTCCGGCCTCCAGCCGGAGGGGAGAGCACCAACTCCAGAAGCAGCTGGCGCGCTTCCGGCGCGAGATGCGGATCTGCTCCAGGCTCTTCCACCCGAACATCGTCCGCCCGATCGACTCTGGACGACCTCGGGCTCAGCACCCTCGCCGACGAGCCCCATGACGAGGAGGCTTCGGGGATCAGCAACATCTTCGAGATCCTGGGCACTCCCTCGTACGCGGCCCTGGAGCAGCTCCGCGGGCTGCATCCGGACATGCGCTCTGATCTGTACTCCTGGGGGCTCGTCTACCTGGAGTGCTTGAGCGGAGAGCGGGTGATGAGCGGACACACGCTCCAGGAGGTGATCGAGAAGCAGCTCGGACGTTTCGCGGTCGCGCGGACCCGTTCGGCCCCTGCCTCGAGAAAGAGCTCCAAGGCATCGTCGCAGCCGTCGGAGGGCCACCTCCGCCAGATCACCGCCCTGTGCTGCGGTGTGAATGTCCTTCCGCTCCACCCCGACCCGCGGGGCCTGGAGATCGAGGAGCGCGACAGTGTGCTGCGCACGCAGCAGCACCGCTGCATCGAGCTCGCCGAGGAGTTCGGGGGCTACCTGGGAGGAGTGCTCGGCCAGGAGGTGATGTTCTACTTCGGGTACCCCACGGCGCGGGAGGACGCCCCCCGGAGCGCCGCCCGGGCCGCACTCAGGCTCCTGGAAGCAACGGCGAGGTGGAAGACGCAGGTAGAGGAGCAGCACGGGCTGCTCCTGGCTGACGTTCCTGCTGGAGTCAGTGCCCACCGCTCGCCTGGGGGTCATCTTCACCGCCCGGCCCGAGTTCATCTCACCCTGGGGCGCGGCGCAGACGTTCCACCTGCAGCTCGGCCGGCTGGGCGCGGAAGAAGTAGAAGTGATGGTCAAGGGGCTGACCCGGGGCAAGGCGCTGCCAGCGGAGGTGGCGGGCCAGGTGGCATCCTGGACGGATGGGATCCCCCTCTTCGTGGAGGAGCTGACGCGGATGGTGCTGGACACGGGGCTGCTCGAGGAGGACGAGCAGCAGTACCGGCTCGCAGGGCCGTTCTCCCGGCTGTCCATTCCAGGCACGCTGCGCAGTCTGCTGGAGGCGCGGCTGGATCGGGCTGGCCGAGCAAAGGAGACGGCCGAGCTCGCTTCGCTCCTGGGCCGGGAGTTCAGCTATGAGATGCTCCGCGCCATCTCTCTGCGGGATGACCGCACGATCTACTGCCTCCCGCTCCTGCATGAGCTTCGGGCCGGGATCCTGCTCAGGAGGGGTGACAGCAAGGCGGCGGAGGACGCCCTCCGGCGTGCGAGCGCGGAGGCGCAGGCGCAGCAGGTGAGGATGCTAGAGCTGCGGGCCACCGCCACGCTGTGCAGGCTCCTGGCGGAGCAGGGCCGGGGCGAGAAGGAACGAGAGAGCCTCCGGCTTCTGCTCAAGAACTTCTCCGAGCAGGCCGAGTTCCCGGTCCTGCAGCTGGCGCGGTCCGTCTCCCGGGAGCCCTGGGAGGCACTGGGCGAGATGGGCCCGGTCGTGCACTGAGCGGCGCCTCTCTTGCGTGGGAGCAACATCTCCAGAAGGAGTCGATGGGGTACGAGCTGCCACCCAATGTCGAGCTGAAGGTGCGCCCACTCGAGAGCGAGGAGCATAGAGGATCTCAGCGGCGGAGGCCTGCTGGCCCGTCATCGCGAGGAGCTCATGGTCGGTCCGGCGTCCATCGATCAGAGAGGCGACCCTCGCCAGCGGGCGTCCAGAGAGCAGGTAGTGTTCCCGCTCGCCGATGAGCACTACCCGGTTCTCGTCGACCTGCTCGAGCCGCAGGTGCGACTTGAACTGGAGGGCCTGCTCCAGGACATCACGCATGGGCGCGAAGATCTCATGCAGGCGCATGCGCGGTAATCGCCCTGGAGGAGGGGGGGAATGTTCTCTGCCTCAACGCCTCATGGCAGAGGGTTGGATGCCTCATAGGGAGGAGGAGGCCAGAGCAAGCCCATCTCCCCTCGTTGCTCGGGGGAACAGCGGGCAAGTAACACCTTCAGTGTTGAGGCAGAGGCTGATGGAGTCGAGCAAGCGCAAGAAGCTGGAGGCGGAACTCCGGGCGCTGTGTGACGCCCAGCATGCCGGGGTTCCGGTGGGAATCGTCCTTCCGGACGTGGATCTACGCCATGGCGCGGAATATCTGCGCGCACAGCTTCCGCTCGCCCGGTGTCCGGGAGTTGCCGGTCCTCCAGGGTGTGCTCAACGGCCATCCCGTGCTCGATCGCACGGCCACCCAGCCATGGCTGCGGAGCGATATCAAGAGCCGCTTCAGGCTCTTGCAGGAACGGTTGAGCCCTCACGAGCAGCTCATCCTCTCCTTGCGCGTCGAGCGAGGCTTGTCCTGGACCGAGGCCGCGCAGGCCATGGCCGGTAGGCCGCTGTCCCCCAAGGAGGCACACAAGAGGGCGGCTGTCCTCCGCCAGCAGTTCCAGCGCATCAAGAGTCAGCTCCGCGCGCTCGCTGTCGACGAGCAGTTGCTTGAGTCCTGGACGCACCCCTAGGTGGCGAGCAGAGCGGCGGTGACCTGTCTCGGCGCGTCTATTCGCTCTCCCGTTCACACGAGGCCTTGGGAGTCACCACCTCTCGAGGGGCATGAGCTGGAGGCACTGAAAGCGATCGGTGTGGATAGGATGAGTCGTATTCTTGTCGTGGACGATGATAGGGACCTGCGAGAGCTGTACATGGAATTGCTGACGGAGAGGGGCCACGTCGTGGTGGGGGCTCAGGATGGTGTGGCCGGGCTGGAGATCGCCTCGCGGCTCAAGCCCGATCTCATCGTCACGGATTGGCGGATGCCACGCATGGACGGGGTCGGATTGTGCAAGGAGGTCCGGCGGCACAAGCAGCTGTATGCTACGCGCATCATCCTGCACAGCTCGGAGGGAACCCTGGTGTCGCGTCATGCGGACGTGTGCATGCCGAAGATCTCGGATCCGGAGGCCTTCATGCTCGTCATCGAGGCGACGCTCACTGTCAGCGACACAGAGAACGTGGCCTAAGCTCCCCAGGAGTATCACCTGCAGACCCTCGCGGCCTGGGAGCTCCGCCTCCGCCTCACCACGCGGTAGGATGCCCTGTCGCCTACCTGCGACGACATCTCGGCAGCGCGCTCAGCACGGCCTGGGCCCTGGGGCCCCTTCAGCTTCCCCTCCGGCGAGCAAAAAGGGGTTGGCCCGCGCCGGTACGTGGAGCAGGATCTTTGCAAGTACTTGGCGAGCAATGGGTGCATCAAAGGAGTTCAAGCGGTGACTACGTTATATCTCCAGCGCATAGAGATCTCCAACTTCCGCGCGTACGGAGACAATTTCTCGCTCTCACTGCCAGGCACTGGTGTGACGATTCTGACGGGCCCTGATGGGCTTGGGAAGAGTACCCTCTTTGAAGCGATAGAATGGGCACTCACCGGCCGGGTTCGCCGGCTGGAAGCACTCACACAGGAGAAGCTTGATCGGGGGAGAAACAACGGTCTTCTCGCAAGGAGACAGGAGGATGTGCCTGTTGCACAGTACGGAGTTTCTTTGGAGTTCGTGAACGGTGAAGGGGAGAGCACCCGCATTGAACGGCGTGCTGTCCGCGAGCAGGAGAATCGCGAACAGTTTGCCGAGGTTTCCTCCCCTAACCAACTAAGGGGGCTTGGCAGAGGGCTTCCCTCAGAAGTCATCACAGAGAAAGCCATCGCGATTGCCGCCGCGTTGAAAACAACCTTTGGGGTGGAGTTCGTGTTGGAGGGTGCGCCGCCTCCTGCAGTCATGCTCGAGCGCCTCTTGCAAGCCATTGAGCAAGTGGCGACAGTCCTCATGGCGAGGAAACGTGTTCTCTCTCAAACAGAGGAGACACTGAATGCGTGGCAGCAGCTAGACTCAACTGCTGCAGAGGCCAGGGCTCAGCATGCGGCGGCCCAGGCCGCCCTCGTTGGCCTTCAAAATCAAGTGCAAGCTGTTCTTGAGGTTGATGAGCGGCGGCGAGGCGCAGAGATCAAGCGCGATACATTGCTCCGGCTGAGTGGCGCACGTATGAAAATTGCGCAAGGACTGACACAGAAATCATCAGTTGCAGTCCGGATCGACCGCCACACACATGAACTGTGGATGATTCAGTCATACCTTCGCGACACCACCAAAACCATTCAGCGGATAAAAGATCTGGACAGCCGGATTCGCAGTCTGCTTCTTGTGAAGCAGGCGGTTGAGACCTGTCAACAAGCTTATGATGAATGGGGCAAGGAAGACGAGGAGCTCCGCTCAAAGGAACCGGAGAGACTTGCCGACCCTACGGAACAGGCATCACACCGGGCGCGCCAAGAGGCCATCCAGTCATCGCCAATGTTGATAGGCGTGGATTGGGGACAGATACCTTCACACCTCGCGGAGAGCAACCGCCGTACTCAGCTGGAGCTCGAGGCTGCTCAAGCAACTCGAGATGAACTGCCTGACCTCGAATACCTCAATGACCACCAAGCCAGCATGAAAGCGAGGATTGATCAGCTATCTTCAACAATCAAGGAGGAGCACGAAGTCGTCGCCCAGATAGAGGAAGAACTTCTTGCTGCGCACGCCTTGCAGCAACAGTATCCAGATCTGCTGTCCACATTGGGAACACTTCCTTCAGATGAAGCCAATGCCATGGACGAGGCCGTGCGCGCTGTAGAACAACTTGTCCATCATGAGCGGCAGCTGGTTCAGTCTGAGGAGCCATTCCCCAGTGTGTTGTTCAAGCTGAACGAAGAGATTACCAAGGCACAGGCAACCTCAGCGCAAAAGGATTCTGAAGCACAGAATCTCGAGCAGCAGATCGTAAGCCTTCGGCAACGGTTGCTTGAGCTTGGCCTCCAGGGATTCCCCGGCCCTGTTGCCTTGGACGATCAGCGCAACAAGCTGGCTGAGCAGGAGTCGGAGCTTCAACAGCTTCGCGAGCAGCAAAAGCGCTTGGCTGATTCATGGCTCGCCTGGCAGAAAGAAGAGGAATTGCGCCAGGTAGAGCTCGAGTTCAACGAACAAGCCAGAAGGGAATGCCCACCCTCTCTTGACGCTGTTGAAGAACGTCTGCGCACCTCCTTGACCACAGGAGTTGATAATGGCGTCGCACGGCTGTTAAGCATGAGCACGGCCTACCGGTGGAGCCGGTGGCCGGCGCTGCTGCTCGATGATCCTCTCCAGCATCATGACCAGATTCATGCTGCGGCATTCATCGAGGTCCTCCGCCATCTTGTACGGGATCGAAAATACCAGGTCATTCTTTCTATCCAGGACGAGGATCTTGCTGATTCCTTGCGCCGCAAGATGGAGGTGGTCGGCATTGAGTGCGTCACATGTCGATACAGAGGCCTGGGCCCCACCGGCGTACTCTACAGCACGGGCTGAAGTTCATTGGCGTCAGCAAAGAAGCTGGTCTGTCAGGGACGTCCAGGGCTCCCGGAACTCAAGGCTGGTACAGCTCCGCCGTCGTGAGGGCGGTGCCCGAGGGGCCGGTGCCCGCGGCGACAAGCACATCGCCGTTGGGCAGCAGCGTCGCCGTGTGGGCGTAGCGCGGCCCCGCCATGGTGGCGCCAACGCTCCAGATGCCGGTGGCTGGATCATAGACCTCCGCATTCACCAGGATGCTGGAGTCGTCGGCGCCCCCTGCGACGAGCACCTTGCCATTGGGCAGCAGCGTCGCGGTGAGGAAGAAGCGGCGCGAGTTCAAGGAGCCGGTCGCGCTCCAGGTGCCCGTGGCCGGGTCATACAGCTCCGACGTCACCAGGTTGGCGTAGTAAGTGCTTCCGCCCCCCACGATGAGCACCTTGCCATTGGGCAGCAACGTCGCCGTGTGCAGTCGGCGAGGTGAGGCCATGGAGCCAGTCGCGCTCCAGGTGCCCGTGGCCGGATCGTACACCTCCGCACTGGACACGTTGCCATAGGAGTAGGAGCTATATCCCCCCGCGACGAGCACCTTGCCATTGGGCAGCAGCGTCGCCGTGTGATCATAGCGGGATATGGCCATGGTGCCGGTCGCACTCCAGGTGCCCGTGGCCGGGTCGTACAACTCCGCCGTCGCCAGGTTGCCGTAGTAGTTGTATCCCCCCACGACGAGCACCTTGCCATTGGGCAGCAGCGTCGCCGTGTGCGCGTGGCGGGACGCGGCCATGGTGCCGGTCGCACTCCAGGTGCCCGTGGCCGGGTCGTACAACTCCGCCGTCGCCAGGGCGGTGGAGGAAGTGTATCCCCCCACGACGAGCACCTTGCCATTGGGCAGCAGCGTCGCCGTGTGCTCATAGCGAGGCGAGGCCATGGTGCCGACCGCGCCCCAGGTGCCTGAGGCCGGGTCGTACACCTCCGCCGTCGCCAGGGCGTCGTAGGAGTAGTTGCGGTAGATGCCTCCCCCCGTGGCAAGCACCTTGCCATTGGGCAGCAGCATCGCCGTGTGCTTGGCGCGGCGCGAGGCCAGGGAGCCCGTCGAGGCCCAGGCCCCCGAAGGGCAGACCGGCAGTCCCGTGACCACGAAGCTCCGCGTGGCCGTCATGCTGAAGGCGTTGGTGACGGTGGCGGTGATGGCCGGGGTCACTCCAGCAACCAAACACAGCGGGGCCGTCCAGGTGATGCGGCTGTTGGAGTCGCCGTTGGCCGCAAAGCCCAGCGAGCCGGCATTCGCGGCCCAGGAGAAGCTGAGCGAAGAGCCCTCCGGGTCGCTGGCCACTACCTCGTAGGTGAGGACCTGGGAGGCAGAGGCCGTGTCCGAGGAGCGGTAGGAGCGGACGATGCTGGGAGGAGCGTGGGAACTCGAAGAGGGGTTGTTGACACACAGGGCCACGGTGCCGGTGCTCTGCCCACCCTTCCCGTCCGAGACCGAGACCATGAGGTTGCAGTTGTTGCAGGCGCCGGAGGGCAGCTCCGTGGGCATGAACTGAGCCGTGCTCGAGTAGGGAGAGTCCCAGTAGCCCTCGCAGGTGGCGCTCCAGGAATAGGAGAGTTCGTCCCCATCGGCGTCCTCGGCCGTAGCCGAGACTGTCGTCGTCTGCCCCACCTCCAGCGGCGAGAGAGAGGCACTCACAGCGCTCACACCCGGTGAGCTGTTGAAGGAGATGGAGAGTTCCGCTCCCCCCTGCGCTGCATCCTGTACGGCGACGTCCAGCGAGATGCTCGAGGACGTGCCCGCGGAGTCCGTCACCGTGAGTGTGAGCGTGTGAGCACCGGCCGAGTACGGCGCCGTCCAGGTCGCGGTGCTGCCGAAGTCCGAGGAGAAATAGCCGTCGGTCGAGGACCAGGAGTACCAGAGGCTGTCGCTCGCGTTGGGATCATGCGCCGTGGCCTCGAGGGAGATGGTGCCTCCGGCGGACACGGAGCTGGAGGAGACCACCAGCGCGTCGATGATCGGGGCCTCATTGCTGAATGGCGGCGGCGCGTTGAGCTCCTGCAGGGTGATGGCCACGAGCGAGGACTGATCCGGCTCGATGGTGACGCCGGAGACCGTGCCCTCGAAGCGCACGCTGCCCCAGTAATCGAAGGCCTGAGCCTGGAAGGTGCGCTCCGGGCCAGCGGGGATGTCGCCGATGATGCCGCCCCAGACTCCGTTGGAGAGCGACAGATCCACCGAGATGGAGGAGATATCCGCAGCACTCGTGGTGACGGTGACGCGCGAGATATCAGAGGTGAGGGCCTGGCGCGAGGAGACAGCGAACCGTGCCGAGCCCGTGGGGGTAGACGAAGAGGGAGAGGGAGAGCAGCCCACAAGCAGCGCCAGCCCGAGCGCCAGCAGCAGGGAGGTAGAAGGTCTTCTCATAAGGCGGTTCCAGGTAGGTGCTCATTCAGGAGAGCGGCCGTATGGGCTCCCCAGCGAAGCACGAGAGGGTGCTCGTCCCGAGTTCACTTTCATGGTGCCGAGTAGGTCCCCTCAGCCGGAATGAGCCGGGGGGGAGAAAAATGATGCAGAAAATCTGCGGGGCTTTCTCAGCGGGCTCGACCCCCCGAAGAAGAAGGAGTGATGGCCGGCTCCCCTGGCCACTGGTCACGGTGGAGCAGAACGAATACACAGTAACCCTGCCTGGCCTGGACCAGACACAGGAGTCACTCGCATGAACACCCACATCCACACGGTCCCCGAGCCGCTTCGCACCCAGGAGGGCAATCCCGGGTGGAGGCTCTCCGGCGTGGTCTCCCTTCCCTCCTCGCGAGTCCTCCGAGCGGCGCTGCTCGCCGCCTGCTGCGTGCTCGGCATGGCCTGCGATCAGTCCCTGCCGGAGCCCTCTCCGACTCCTAACAAGGAGGCGGCCCTCACCGGCGCGGACGGAGACGTCACAATCTTGGCGCCCGACACGATCCTCAACCGGTACGCCGTGCTCGCCGCGGACGCCAGCGCGGGCGCCACCAGCATCCAGGTGACGGCGGCCTCGGACCTGAACGATCCGAACTTCGGGCCCCTGGAGGCTGGCGATGTGGTGTTCATCATCCAGATGCAGGGCGCGTCCATCGACACCTCGGACAGCCCGTCCTACGGCACCGTCACCAACCTCAACAGCGCGGGCCTCTACGAGTTCGCCTCCGTCCTTCGCGTGCAGGGCAACACCCTGTTCCTGGCGTGCAGCGGGCTGAAGAACAGCTACACGCAGGCCGGGCGGACGCAGGTGGTGCGCGTGCCGCAGCTCAGCAACCTCACCATCGAGAGCGGCGGCACTGTCATGGCGAAGCCCTGGGACGGACAGAGCGGTGGCGTCGTGGTGCTCCACGTGGCCGGCATCACCTCGATGTCGGGCCCCATCGACGTCACCGGCCAGGGCTTCCGCCCCGGCGTGCGCGACAACAGCTCGGCGAGCGCCACCACGCAGGTGACGCTCTACCGCTCGAACGACGAGACCCTGGGCGCCGAGAAGGGCGAGAGCATCGCGGGCCATGGCACCGACTACGCGGCCCTGGGCGGGCGCTTCGGCCGCGGCGCTCCGGCCAACGGCGGTGGCGGCGGCAACAGCCACAACGCGGGCGGCGGCGGCGGCGCCAACGGCAACAGCGGCAACGTCTGGCGCGGGCAGGGCGTGATGACCAGCACCGTTGTCGGAGCCGCGGCCTGGGCGCTCGACCCGGCCTATGGAGCCAACGGCAACGCTCGGACCAACGATTCCGGCGGTGGCCGCGGTGGCTATACCCTCTCCGCCGCGAACGCGGACGCGCTCACCGCGGGTCCCGGCAACGCCGCCTGGGCCGGCAACAACCGCGCAGCGGTCGGCGGCCTGGGCGGGCACCCCGTCGACAATGACCCGACCTCGCGGCTCTTCCTGGGCGGCGGTGGCGGCGCGGGCGATGGCAACAACAATGCGAGCGGCGATGGCGGCAGCGGCGGCGGCCTTGTCTACCTCATCTCCACCACCGTGAACGGCAGCGGCGCCATCTTCGCCAACGGTAGGAGCGCCCAGAGCACGACGAACCCGCACAACGATGGCGTCGGCGGCGGCGGCGGTGGCGGAACCGTCGTCGTCCTCAGCAGCGACGTCTCGGGCATCAGCGTGTACGCCAACGGAGGCCTGGGCGGCCGGCAGCTCATCACCACCCTCGAGGCCCAGGGCCCGGGCGGCGGCGGTGGCGGCGGCTACATCGCGCTGAGCAGCAACACCGTGACGACGTCCGTCGTGGGCGGAGACTCGGGCTCCACCACCTCCACGGCGCTAACCGAGTTCCCCGTCAACGGCGCCACCCTCGGAGCCGCGGGCCAGGTGGTCGACGCGCCCACGCCCTTGCCCCCGGCGCTGGCATGCGTGCCCGTGGATCTGGCCATCACCCTCTCCAACCCGGAGACCACCACCAGGCCCGACACGACCGGCCGCTACACCGTGACCGTCACCAACGCCGGCCCGCTCACCGCGACGAACGCTCCTGTCTCCGTGCCGCTGCCCCCGAACGCCTCGGGTGCCACGTGGACGTGCACGGCCGCGGGCGGCGCGACCTGCCAGACCCCCGGCGGCGCGGGGGGCATTGCGACGAACGTCACCGTCCCGCCGGGCGGCACAGTGACGTTCGTCCTCGATGT
This sequence comes from Hyalangium sp., assembly GCF_035629615.1. Classification (GTDB taxonomy): domain Bacteria; phylum Myxococcota; class Myxococcia; order Myxococcales; family Myxococcaceae; genus Hyalangium. The sequence goes on from NZ_DASPHO010000360.1 coordinate 13,641, forward strand.
GGACGTGAGCCTCTCGGCGGTCGACACGTTCACGGTGACGGCCACCGTCTCGGCGCCCAATGCGAGCTCCGACGTCGACCCCACGAACAACACCGCCACGGACACCAACAGGATCCTGGCGGAGGCGGACCTCTCGGTCACCCTCGAGGACTCGCCGGATCCCGTGCTGCAGGGCAGCCCGCTCACCTACTCCGTCGAGGTGTTCAACGACGGCCCCGACTTCTCCAGCGTCGTCACGGTGACCCTCCAGATCGACGTCGGCTCCACCTTCTCCAGCGCCAACGGGCAGGGCTGGACCTGCACGCGGAACGGGCAGGACGTCACCTGCACCACCGAGACCCTCCCCCCCGGCAGCGCTCCTCCCATCACCATCGGGGTCATCCCCACGATCGAGGGTGGGACGCTCCTCGCCAGGGTGTTCGTGAACGCGTCCACGGACACCGTGGGCGAGAACAACTCGGACGAGGAGACCACGACGGTCATCGCCGCCAATGACCCGCCCGTGAACACCGTGCCGGGCACGCAGACCCTGCCCGTGGACACCACGCTCGTCTTCTCCACGGCGGTCGGCAATGCGATCTCCGTCGCCGACCCGGATGCGGGCCCCGAGACCGTCCAGGTGACCCTCACCGTCACCCACGGCACCCTCACGCTGAGCGGCACCGCGGGGCTGACGTTCTCCACGGGCGATGGGACGGGGGAGGCGACGATGAGCTTCACCGGCACCCTGGCCGCCATCAACGCGGCGCTGCAGGGCCTGAGCTTCACCCCTGATGTCGGCTACCTCGGAGACGCCTCGTTCACCATCACCTCGGACGATCTGGGCCACACCGGCGTCGGCGGCCCCAAGAGCGACACGGACACCTTCACGATCACCGTCATCGACTTCAATCCTCCGCCGACGGCCGTGGATGACACTGCCACGGTGGTGGAGGACTCGCAGGAGAACTCCATCGACGTGCTGGCGAACGACTCGACGGCCCCCAACACCGGCGAGACCCTCACCATTGTCGAGGTGACGCAGGGCAACCATGGCGGCACGGTGACCATCACCGAAGGGGGCACCCGCGTCGTCTACACGCCCGCTCCGGGCTTCTGGGGAACCGAGACCTTCACCTACACGATCAGCGATGGCAACAGCACCTCCACCGCCACGGTGACCGTCACGGTGGAAGAGAAGGTCGTGCCCCGGGTGGTGGGCCGCGGCTGCAGCGCCTCGGGCGGCGGCCTGCCGAGCGCCGGGTGGATGCTCGTGGCCCTCGCGGGGCTCATGCTCGTGAGGCCCCGGGGCGCTCGGCTCGGCTCACGAGGCCTCAGCGCCCTGCTGGGGCTTGGTGCCGTGGCGGTGCTGGCGGCCTCCCCGTCCGCGCAGGCCCAGAGCAGCTCCACGGCGATCGACGTCCAGCAGTTCAAGCCTGCCCCAGGGAGGTCGGGCGTGCTCGGCCTGCATGGAGCCGGCTTCCCGGGACACCTGTCCTGGACGGCCGGGCTCTACATCCACTACGCGCATGAGCCGCTGGTCGTCATCAACTCGCGCAACGAAGACCTGCTCCAGCACCTGGTGAAGAACCAGATGGGCTTCGACCTGGTGGGCGCGATCGGCGTGGGCGACCACTTCGAGCTGGGGGCGTCGGTTCCGATCGCCCTGCAGCACGGGGAGTTCAACCAGCAGACCACGGGCGCCGCGGAGCAGACATGGAAGGGCGGCCTGGGCGACCTGCGGCTGATCCCCAAGGCGGAGATCTACGAGAACGAGCGCCTGCGGCTGGCGGCCGTCGCCCCGGTGGTGCTCCCCACGGGCGGCCACACGGACCTGCGCGGCCACAAGGGCGTGGGCGTGCAACCGCGCGTGGTGGGAGACTACACGCTGGAGGGGGGCACCCGGCTGCTCGCCAACGTCGGCGTGAACCTGCGCAGCCGCCAGGAGCTGCTCAACCTCTCGGTGGGCCACGAGCTGGCCTACGGCATCGGGGCCGCCATCCCCTTCCAGCTCCAGGGCCATCAGCTCACGGGCATGGCATCACTGGCGGGGGCCCTGGGCCTGGGCGCCACGGGCGGAACGAACGAGGAGGAGATTCCCCTCGAGCTGCAGGCCGGGCTCCAGTACCACTTCAACAAGAACGTGGTGGGCACGCTGGGCCTGGGCCGGGGCATGACGCTCGGCTACGGCATGCCCTCCTTCCGCGTCTTGGGCGGCGTGGCATGGATCACCGAGGACGCCCCCCGCGGCCGCGCGAGGGACGCGGATGGCGACGGCCTGAACAACGCCGACGACAAGTGCTCGGACGAGCCCGAGGACGAGGATGACTTCCAGGACGAGGACGGCTGCCCCGATCCGGACAACGATCAGGACGGCATCCTCGATGTCAACGACAAGTGCCCCAACGAGCCGGAGGACAAGGACGGCTTCCAGGACGAGGACGGCTGCCCCGACCCGGACAACGACCGGGACGGCCTCCTCGACCCGGGGGACAAGTGCCCGCTGCAGCCGGAGGACAAGGACGGCTTCCAGGACGAGGACGGCTGCCCCGATCCGGACAACGATCAGGACGGCATCCTCGACTCGGGGGACAAGTGCCCGCTGCAACTGGAGGACAAGGACGGCTTCCAAGACGAGGACGGCTGCCCCGACCCGGACAACGACCGGGACGGCGTCAATGACGCGGATGACCAGTGCCCAGCCGAGCAGGAGACCATCAACGGCGTGGACGACGCGGATGGCTGCGCGGACCAGGGCGAGGCCCAGGTCGAGATCCAGGGCCGGTCGATCAAGATCCTCCAGAAGGTGTACTTCGCCACGAACAAGGACGTGGTGCTGGCGCGGTCCTTCCCGCTGCTGCAGCAGGTGGGTCAGGTGCTCCGGGCCAACTCGCAGCTCACCAAGGTTCGTGTCGAGGGCCACACCGACAGCCGGGCGGACGACGCCTTCAACATGGACCTCTCGCAGCGGCGCGCGGGCAACGTCCGCAAGTACCTGGTGGAGCAGGCGGGCATCGCTCCCGAGCGCCTGGAGGCCGTGGGCTACGGCGAGTCGCAGCCAGTGGACACGAACAAGACGGAGCAGGGCCTCGAGAACAACCGCCGTGTGGTGTTCACCATCCTGGAGATCGACGGGAAGCCCGTGGCGCAGTGAGGCTCCCCATGACCGCCTCGGTGCCCAGGCTGCCTGGGCACCGGCGCGAGTCGCTCAACCTGGGTCAATCCGCTGCGACGGCGGCCGGTATTTGACGCCTGAGACGGTATTGTCATCGGGAACCGGCCGCGCGACCCCACGCTTCAGCCAGCAGCGGCCCTGCGGCCCCTGCACGCCGCGCCGGACATAGGTCCAGGATCCGCGTATCTGAAGTCTCGTGGCACAGGCCTCGTGAGGGTAGATGCCGATGTTGCGATTTGTGACCCCACGTGAATGTCACGATAGGGCCCTCATCCGTCCTATGCTCCATCTTCGCGCGCATGTAGGGGACTTACGCGCACTCCGGGCAGGTACCGGCTACCGGACTGCCTTCGCAAGGGAGAGGGACAATGTCGCAAATGGACTGGGGTGGCACCGGCTACGGGGCTGACTGCGCCCTCCACCCGGATCAGCGGGCCACGCGGACTTGCACGCGGTGCGGCAACTTCATGTGCGCCTCGTGCAGCCAGGAAGGTAGCCAGGAGATCTGCCCTACCTGCCAGGAACGCGTGGGCGTCGGGCAGGCGTTCCCGCTGACCCGGGACAACTGGAGCTTCAGCGCGCTGTGGGACTACTGCTTCACACTCTTCAAGCGCGACTGGTTGATGCTCTCCGTGGCGATGCTCGTCTTCCTCGGCATCAGCCTCATCTCACAGCTGATGAGCACCCTGGTGCCGACGCTCGGCGCGGCACTGGGAAACAAGATCCTCGCTGGGGTCCTCCAGGCCGCTGCCGTGTTCGTGCAGAGCGTGGTGAACGGCGTGCTCGGCCTGGGCCTCATGCGGATGCTGATCGACGTGCTCCAGGGGGGCAAGCTCGACATTGGCCAGCTCTTCAGCCAGTTCCACAGGGTGGGAACCTACATCGTCACGATGCTGCTGCTCATCGTGATGATCGGTGTGCCCGTGGGTGCCATCGGCGGCATTGCCGCGGGAGTGGTCTTCGCCCTCGGCCAGGACGCGCTGCCGTTTGTCATCATCATCGCGGCGCTGCTGCTCATCGTCCCGCTGTTCTACTTCGCGCTCCCGCTCTACTTGCTCCAGGCGGAGATCGCCTACAACGAGACCGCCACGCCCATGCAGATGATCCGCAACTGCTACGCGTACGCGCGTGGCGAGCGGCTCTCCATCCTGGGGGTCTCCCTGGTGGGAGGCCTGGTGGTGATGGCCGGCGTGCTGGCGTGCTGTGTGGGGATGATCCCCGCCATGGGGCTGAACTACCTGATGTTGGCGGGCCTCTACCTGGCGCTACGCAGGGGGGCAGACGTGGAGGGCTGAGTGGGGGGAAGCTTTCACTCTGCGCCGGAGCGGGCGGCCAGCGGAGGATCTGGGGCCCTCCGTCACCAAGGAACAGGGCCTTAGACAGCCTGGCGCCCTTTCCTCTTCGTCCGGAAGCTGCCGGGGGACCGATGATTTTCGGAGGCCTGTGGCGTCTAGAGAAGCGATGCACTTCTCGTTCGGAGATACCATGACCCTGCTGTGCCGGAATTCCGCGTTTTTCGTCCTCTTTCTCGTTGCCCTGGGAACGTCGGCCTTCGCTCAGCCCAAGCAGAAGGCGCCCGGTGACTACGCGAAAATCAACGGGCTCGAGCTCTACTACGAGACTCACGGCAAGGGCCGGCCCCTGGTCCTCCTCCATGGAGGGCTCGGGTCGACGTCAATGTTCGGAGACAACCTCAAGGCACTCGCGAAGCACCGCAAGGTCATCGCGGTGGACCTGCAGGGGCACGGGCGGACAGCCGACATCGACCGGCCGCTCAGTGTCGAGCTGATGGCAGACGACGTCGCGGCCCTCATCCAGCACCTCAAGCTGGGGCGGGTCGACGTGTTCGGCTACTCCTTGGGCGGTGGCGTCGCGCTGCAGGTGGGCGCTCGTCATCCGGAGGTCGTGAACAAGCTGGTCATCGTCTCCGCGGTGTTCCGCCGCAATGCCTACTACCCGGAAATCCTCGCCCAGCAGGGGCAGGTCAACGAGGGGGCTGTCGAGATGATGAAGCAGACGCCCATGTATCAGGGCTACGTCGCCGTCGCGCCCCGCCCCCAGGACTTCCCCAGGCTCCTGAAGAAGATCGGCGAGGCCATGCAGCAGGACTTCGATTTCTCGAAGCAGATCTCGTCGCTTCAGGCGCCCACGCTGGTCATGGCAGCGGACGCAGACCTGTTCCCCCCCTCGCACGCCGTGGAGTTCTTCGGGCTGCTGGGCGGCGGCAAGCGGGACGGTGGATGGGACGGCTCGGGGCGACCGAAGTCGCGGCTCGCCATTCTTCCAGGGCTGACGCACTACAACATCTTCGCGGATCCGCTCATGGTGGCTGTCGCGCTGCCGTTCCTGCAGGAAGGCACGTAAGGCATCACGACTCGAGACGTTAGGCGCCGATCTCAGCGCCGGTGGGCCGGTGGGACCTTCTTCCTGCCCGAGGCCCGAGGCTCGGGGCGCAGCTGCTCGCACAGCTCGCATCGGCACTGCCTCGTCTTCGCCGTCTCGGTGATGAGCGCCTTGTCCTTCTCCGAGAGCTCGAGTGTCACCCCCTCGGTGACCCTGAGCGCCCCATCCTCGCCAACGCCTGCCAGCTCCGTCCCAATGACGACCAGTGGCAGCGTCCCGGTCCCCTTCCGCGCGAGCCCGGCTACATCTCCGTGAGGGGTCTTCAACTTGAAGCCTCGCTTGCCGAATGCCTTCTCCACCTCATCGAAGCAGGCGGCCAGCGCGAGCATGTACCAGTGCTCTGCCACCTCGGCGCCCAGAGCCCAACCCTCCTTGAACAGGAGCGTGAACCGGCTGTTCTCGCAGTCGTCGAGATCCAGCTCGACCACGCAGCCTGCGTCGATGTCCTCCAGGAACCCGGCCTCGGCATCCCGGCGCAGGTGCTTCTCGAGATACCGCCTGAGGATGCCATTCACCTTGTCGAAGAGCTCCTCCCATGCCTCATCGTCAAGGTGGGGCTCCTGTCCGGACTTCTTCGGCTCGAGGTCGAGGCTGAGTGCTGTTGCTCCCATCCTGTAGGGCCCTCACGTCATGGGTTGTCACCGGCCAGGCGCGGCGATGCTCAGCGAAACCGTGCCCGAGTCTCCTCCCCACTCGCCTCGAGGGCAATGGGCCATGCGGCGGGTGATCGTCGTAGCGCCAGCGCCTCAGGGCCCCTCGGGTGCTCCCTCGACAAGAGCCGAAGCCTCATGACCGTCTTATGCGACACAGGCGTGGCTCAGGTGAACCGCTGCTTGAACCGCCGCTCCCCATCCGCAGTGCCGACGAGGATGAGCTCCGTCCCCTCCTCGATCAGGGTCCCGGGATCCGGGTTCACCGAGCTCCCGCCGCCAGTTGTCTCGAGCGCGATCACGCTGCAGCCGGTCTCCTCCCGGATCCGGGTGTTCCGGAGTGACCGGCCGATCAGCTCCTTCCCCGCCGGATAGCGGAAGACGTCAAGCCCCTCGGCGAGCATCACCACGTCGTCCCTCTCGAGCAGGTTGATGATGGAGTTGGCGCCCATCGAGGCGTAGGACATGACGAAGTCCGCCCCCGCACGATGGAGCGTGGAGACGTTCCGCTCCATCGTGGCGCGGGTGATGATCTGCATCTCCGGACGCAGGCGCCGGCAGTAGATGGTCAGGTAGATGTTGATGCCGTCATCGTTGGTGGTGATCAGCGCGGTGGGCGCTTCGTCAATCCCCGCGCGCTTGAGCACCTCCAGGTCCGCGGCGGAGCCGAGCACCACGTGGTCCAGGTGTCTGGCCTGCTCCGGATCCTTTTCGACGATACGATATGGCACCTCCCGCTCCCGTAGGGCCGCGGCCACCGCCTGACCCACACGGCCGCCGCCGAGGATCAGCACCGGGCGATCGAAGACGTTGTAGATGACGAACAGGCTGTCGAAGTGCTCGAGCTGGGCGGCGGTTCCGGCCAGCAACAGCACGGTGGTGGATTCGATGCGGGTGTTCGGGGTGGGCAGGATGAACTGTCCGCGTTGCCAGACGCCCACCACGTTCACCCCGGTCACCTCCCGGAGCCGGGACTCGGCCAGCGTCTTGCCCACGAAGGGAGTTCCGGTGACTGGCGCCTCGGCGATGACCAGCTCGCCGAATCGGCCGATCACGTTGGCCCGAATCTCGCCCGCCATGGTCCGCCGCGCCAGAGACCGGCCGAGCATCACCGGCAACTGCACCACATGGTTGGAGCCGGCCAGCTCCAGCACGTCCACCGACTCTGGCTTCTGAGCCATGGTCACGATGGGCACCGTTTCGGTGAGCTCGCGCACCGTGAAGGCGATGTTGGTGTTCAAGAAGTCATCGCCGCTGGCGACCAACATCGCCGCGCGGTCGATGCGCAGGTTCCGGTACGTCTGCTGATCGTCCCGGGCACCGACCATCACCTTGATCCCCCGATCATGGAGCTCCAGGGCGCGGGCGAGATCGTCCTCCAGCACCACGTAGGCGCGCCCATAGAACTCCAGGCGGGAGATGAGGGAGATCGTCACCGGGCCGTAGTGGGTGAGCACCACGTGCCCGGAGGTCGTCTCTGGCAACTGGCGAGGTGCCCGCTGCTGCTGCTGGGCCTCCATCCACGGGGAGTAGAAGAACTGGATGAAGGTGAAGGGGAGCAACACCAGCAGGAACATCACCCCCGACAGCAGCACCACGATCGAGAAGAAGCGGCCGAGGTCCGACTGAAAGGTGATGTCCCCGAAGCCGAGCGTGGTCATCACCGTGAGGGTCCAGTACAGACCGGTGAGCCATGAGTGCTCCTGGCCCTCCCACGCCATCACCACATGGAACACCACCGTGTAGCCGACGACGAGCACCACCAGAAGCAGGAGCAGGCGCAACAGCGCACGGATGTTGCGTCGGGCGGTGGCGTCGGCGAAGAAGTACGCGAGCTGAGAGGAGAGGAACTTCATCCCCCCGGAGATTGGTGGAGGTTGGCGGAAGCTGTCGAGGGATTCTCGTACCCACCCCGCTCGTTTCGGCGGAGCCTCCAGGGCACCGCCGTGGACTGATGGGGACAGCTATGCTGACGGACAACCTGGCCACGCTGCTGGAGGAGGCGAGCGAGGTGGGGCGCGGCCTGCCCCGGTACGTGGAGCGGGACGTAGGCCCGGTACCTGGAGTGCGGAGTGCTGGCGCACGGCTTCGCGCGGGTGCGCTGCGAGTGTTGCAAGGATGAGCTTCT
>NZ_DASPHO010000361.1:0-31677 GCF_035629615.1 Hyalangium sp.
AAGACGCGCCTGCACAACTTCTACGCCCCCGACAAGATCTGCGCGTGCAACGTGGAGCTCCTCGTGCGGCTGGAGGCCACCCCGGAGCAGGTGGAGCGGGTCGCACGGCCGGCCTGTGAAGCGCGTCCCGAGATCCGTAAGGAGCCTGCCCCGAAGGTCTGGCTCGTGGGGATGACACCGCTGTTCCAGCTCTACATCGTCAAGATCTGGATCGATGACTTCGCCCGCCACGACGACATCGAGTCCGACCTGTTGAAGGCGCTCTTCCAGGGCTGCCACGCCGAGCGCCTCGCCCTGGGAGAGGGGGCTCTGCCGGCGCTGGCACCCGAGACGGACCTCGTCGCCGCCGTCCCTCCCATGGGGAAGGCGCGGGTGACGGGGGGGTGACTTTGGGGAAGGGGTTCTACCCCGTGAGCCCCCGCCAGCTCGCATGCCCAGAGGGCAGGAGCCGCGCGATGCGTCCTTCACCGCCACCCCCTATCTTCTCGGGGTAAGGAGGAGGGTGATGCGCCTTTCGGACACGAACCTGCGGAAGCGGACGGTCATTGGAGCGGACGGCCAAGCGGTGGGCGAGGTCTCGGGCCTGTTCTTGGACAGCAGCACCTGGAGCGTGGAGGCGCTTCAGGTGAAGCTGCGGAAGGAGGCCGCCGATCAGCTCGGCGCCTCGCGGGGCATCTTCCATGCGGGAGAGATCGAGATCCCCTCTCGCTACATCCAGTCCGTGGGAGATGCCGTCATCCTCTCCGTGTCCGTGGACGAGCTCCGGCGGATCGTGCCCGGAGAGAGCGAGCCCGCCCCCGCGCACTAGGAGGTGGGGAGGGCACTAGGAGGTGGGGAGGGTACTAGGAGGTGGGGAGGCCGCGGTGTGCTGGGCGCTTCAGGCCAGCAGCCGCCGCGGGCCGGACTGAGCGATGGCGCCACCGATCGCCGCGCCGATGAAGAGGCCTACATCGGCCAGGAGCACCACGATGCCTCCGCTGCCTGCCATGTAGCCGCCCACTGCGCCGCCGATGAGGCCGTTGATGAGTGGGAGGAAGAACAACACCAGGCTGATGACCACCATCATGAGGGCCGCGGTGAAGGGGGAGGCCCTGCCGCGGGTGAGCCGTGTGTCTGCCATGTGCCGTCTCCTGGGGAGGGACGCCGGGGTGGACCTCTCACGGTGGCAATAGGTTCCCCCTGGGGCCAGGGAGGGCCTGCGAGGCAGGCGCCGAAGCGCACGCTGCCCTCCCGCGGCGCGCACGGGAACACCGCGCTCCACCGCCGTGAACTCGGTGCTGGGCAAGTGGCTGTGAAGGCATCCCCCTTGTCTAGTGTCGAACAGATGCTACCCTCCCCCCCCTTTCATCACCTGAGGGGGCAGCATGCAATTTCGAGGATGGACATGGATCGCCGTGACAGGGCTCTTTCTCTGCACCTGCCGGCACGCACCGCCGCAAACAGGCAACCAAATCCCAGATGGGATGCGAGTCGCTGACGCCTACGGGGATGTCATCGAGCTCGAGCAAGGCTGGACCGACGACACCCAGCAGGCTTTCTACAACACCCCGCAGGGCGCCGAGATCCTCCCCTATTCGTGGATCCTGGCCCTGGAGCAGAAGGACAGTGAGAAGGCGTTCCTGGACCCAGCCAACATCGAGCGCTTTCGCTACCTGCCCAGGAAGAAGACCGACTCGAACCCGGACGGACTGCCCGTGGGCTGGACGAAGGGCTCGGATGCGACCGGCAAGGTATGGCTGGGACTCACCTGCGCCGCCTGCCACACCGGGCAGGTCGAGTACACGAACCCCCAGACGCAGCAGAAGATCGGGATACGGGTGGATGGCGCGCCGACCCTGGCTGACTTCAACACGATGAACCTCGAGCTCGTGGCGGCCATGAAGGCCACGCTCACCGACGAGGCGAAGTTCGATCGGTTCGCCAAGGCCGTGATGAAAGACGGCGACTCGCCCAACGCGCGCAGCGGGCTGCGGGGAGATCTGCAGGCCCAGACGGCCATGCTCAACGCGCGCAACGAGATCAACAAAGCCCACATCGAGTACGGCTTCGCTCGAATCGATGCCATCGGCTTCATCTTCAACCAGACGATGTCCACCTTGCCCGGCATCCCGGAGAACGCCAAGCCCTCGGACGCGCCGGCGAGCTATCCGTTCCTGTGGGGAACCGACCAGTCGGATGTGGTGCAGTGGACAGGCTTCGCGGCCAACTCCTCGGGAGCGGGGACCCTCGTCCGCAACGGCGGAGAGGTCATCGGCGTCTACGGCAAGGTCGCGCTCACCGAGGCGACGGAGTACGAGTCGAGCTTCATGATCGATAACCTGGGCAAGCTCGAGAACTGGGTGCGAGAGCTGAACTCGCCGGCGTGGCCGGAGCTCGTCTTCCCCGCAATCGACAGAGCCAAGGCCGCCCAGGGAGAGAAGCTCTACGCAGACGCGTGCGCCCAGTGCCATCAGGTGATTGCGCGCGACGTCGCGATCAAGACTGCCTACGTTGCGGCCATCACCCCCGTCGAGGAGCTCGGGACCGATCCCACGGAGCTCGCCAACATGAATGAGCGCAAGTACAAGGCGGGGATCTACAACGGCAAGAAGGTCGGTTCCATCGCGGGCCCGGTGATCGGTGGGCCCCAGAACAACGGCCTCACGACGGGATTGAATCCGCTCGTCAACGCAGTCGTCGGCTCGCTGCTCAAGCACAAGCTCGAGGCGGTCAAGGCGTTTGCCGATGAGTACGCGACGCGCACCTCGTCCGCTCCTACCAGCGCCCCCGGGTACAAGGGACGGCCTCTCAACGGGATCTGGGCGACCGCGCCCTACCTCCACAATGGCTCTGTTCCCAACCTGTACGAGCTCCTGCTGCCGGCCGCTCAGCGCAGCAAGACCTTCACGCTCGGCAGCCGTGCGTATGATCCGGTGCGAGTCGGCTACGCGCTGGATCAGCCGAAGGCCGCCGAGGACTACACCCCGTTCACCTTCGATGTGAGCCCCAAGGGGAACTGGAACACCGGCCACGAATACCTGATGACCCAGGAAGGTGTGCCCTTCACGGAGGAGCAGCGCTGGCAGATCGTGGAGTACATGAAGACCCTCTAGGGTCCGTGGACACGTCTGGCGCAGCGCCCTGAGGACCTGGGGCGCCGCGCCAGCACGGCCGGCGCTATTGCGTGACGGTGTTCGTCAGCGACACCCCCGAGAAGCTGGCGTAGCCGTGCAGCATGACGTACCAGGGGCCCGGCGCCGGGGCGTTGAAGATGCAGGTCTCCGAGTTGCCGCTCAGGTAGGGAGCACAGTCGAAGACGCTGGTGGAAGGCAGCGCTCCCGCCTTGACGTACAAGTCTGCATCGCCCGCGCCGCCGCTGATGCTGAAGGTCAGCTGGGTCGTGCCCGCCGGCACGTCCAGCCGGAAGTAGCGCACGTCCGCCAGGGGGTTGGAGATGCCGCTGACGGTGGTGCCTCCCCTCAGCCGCGAGCCGATGAAGCCCGTGTACAACAGCCGGTTCGGGGTGGGCGGTACGGGAGCGGGAGTCAGCACACCGGTGGTGGCGTTGCTGGTGAGCGCCGAGGAGACCGCGGCGGGAGAGGCCGAAGGTGCCACCTCCAGCCAGAGCACCGCAGCGCCCGCGGCGAAGGCGGCCCCCACGGAGCCGCTGATGGTGCTCGTGGCGGTGTTGCTGGTGTACCAGGCCGAGGTGATGCTGGAGCCCGGGGCGAACAGATCCACGCAACTGCCGGTGCCGGAGAAGGAGGCGATCCCGTCGCTGCTGGTGGAGGAGCCTACGGTGAGGACCGCGGGGATGCGCGAGGGAGACGTCGTGCACGCATCCGTGGCGCTGCTGCCGGCGGACGCCACGTAGGTGACGCCGGAGGCGATCGAGTTGCTGACGGCCGCATCCAGCGCGGCGCTGGCGGGGCCTCCGAGACTCAGCAGGGCCACGGCCGGCTTGATGTGGTTGGCGGTGACCCAGTCCACACCTGCGATGACACCGGAGGTGGTGCCCGAGCCGCTGCAGTTCAGCACGCGCACCGAGTGCAGGCGAGCGCCCCGGGCCACTCCATACGTGTTGCCGCCGACGACGGCGGCCCAGTGAGTGCCCACGCCATTGCAGTCGCTGGCACCAAGGCCGTCACTGACGATGGAGAAGTCCCCGGTGGCCCGGCCACCGAAGTCCATATGGGTTGTGCGGATGCCGGTGCTGATGACGTAGGCATGCACGCCCGCTCCAGTGCCGAAGTAGGTGTACTGGTTGTCGAGCGGCAGGGTGCGCTGATCGATGCGGTCCTTCCCCCAGTTGCCAGGAGGCGCCTGCACGGACTCGATCTGCACCAGGCCATCCTCTTCGACGGAGGCCACCGCCGGGTTCCGGGCGAGCGCGAGCGCCTGGGACTCCGTCATGCGCGCCGTGAAGCCGCGCAAGGCCTTCTCGTAGACCTGGAGCACCTGACCGCCATGGCGTGCCACGAGCGTGTCCGCCATCGCGGCCACCTGGGTCATCGCCAGGTCCTCGGATGGCTGCGCGAGCACCACCACGTACTGGTCGCGGATGGGGACCTTGGCCCGCAGCAGCTGGGGGGGGGTTGCCAGGGCCTCGGCACCCTCAACCAGGGCCAGGCCCGCGTCAGGGCCGCAGGCGGACAGGACCAGCCAGGGCACCACCCTCAGGACGTTCCGCAGGTTGCGCATGTGTGCTTCCTCCTCGCAGCCGAGGTACCGCCACCTTCCTTGGGATGTCAAGCCGTAAAACAAGAAAGGCATGTAAAGCAGGGTGGGGCTGCACTGGGGCGCGCAGTCGACGGGGGCTCATGCTTCACCATGTCCCTGGGAGCTCGACGTCTCCGCGAGCCGCCGTTCCACCTCGGACTGGAAGCTGCGCTCGGAAGCAGCCGTGAGCAGCGAGAGTTGCTCCTCGAGCACTCCACGCCTGGAAGCAGGCGCAACGGTGAGCAGATCGGTCAGGACCGCGCGCATGCGCCTCATGACCTGGAGGGAGCCCTCGCCGTACTCGCGGATCTCATCGAGGCTGAGGCGAACGAACGCCTCCCAGTCGGGACGAGGCAGGATGAGGCGGAGCTGGCCGGTGGCGTCGACCCGGGTCGGAGCTGGGAACGGCCGGAGCGCCAGCATGCGCAACAGGTCATGAATCTGGTCCAGCGCCTGCACGGCGGTGGTGGGATCATTGATGCCGGGGGAGAGTGCGCGCTCCGCCACGTCCACCAGCTGGCGGAGGCCAAAAGCGACATCCTGGTGGGGAGTCCGCTCCTTGGCCACCACCACGGCCTCTCGCAGCTCCTCGCGGCGCAACGCAGACTTCCCCCACACCTGGAAGAGCGGTGCGCCTCGGGGAAGGAAGTCCCCCACCAGCGGGACGAGCGCAATCACCACGCCATGCGTGCACGCGAGCCTCATCAGGACCTGCTCTTCCACGGCGGCCACGACTCCCGGAGGCCTGTCATGCGCGAAAGACTGGTCCGGCGCGCCCGAGGGCAGCGGTGTCGGGTCTACCGGCTCCTTGAGGGCACCCTCCGGGTACAGCGTCTCCATGGTCTTGCGCGTCTCCTCCGCCACCCGGAACACCACGTGCACGGCGCGAATGGAGTGGGCCATGTGGTGGATGTAGTGGACGAAGACTCCGACGCTGAGGAGCACCAGGAGGAAGGCAACGAAGATGGAGAGGGCCGGGACGAACTCCGGCTCCTGCCCCACGCCCGCCCGCACCTCGGGCAGCAGCACCATGGCGTAGACGAAGCTGCCGATGAAGACGCCCATGGAGAAGCGGGTGAAGCGGTCCTCGAGGAAGGTTCGAAGAACACGCGAGGAGAACTGACTGCTGGCCAGCTGGAGCACCAGGATGGTGACGGAGAACACCAGGCCCGTGAACGTCAGCAGGGAGGAGGCAATGGTGGAGAGGAGCTCTCGAGCGCTCTCGGCCCCGCCTCCGAAGAGAAACCATGCCTCCCGCTCCTGACCCAGCTGGCTGTCCACCCGTTGCAGCGCCTGCGCCAGCACCAGCGCAGCCACCACCGCGAGGGCGGGAGACGTCCACAGGCTCGTCTGGAGCTGCATGCGGATGCGCGCCAACTGAAGCCGTCTCATGCCTCGTCCTCTCGCGCTCTTTGTTGGGAGTGCGTCCGTGCCGCCTACCACAGGCGGGCCTCGCGCGCTGGGGATCACCGCCGTGGAGCATGGAACCAGGTCCCTTCGAGGAGGCGAGGCTTGATGGCCTCCGGGCCTCATTTCCGCACCGGGTCAGGAAAAGGTTCTTCGGTAGGTTTCCTTTTAGGTGAACGTTCCCGGATGCTTCGGCCATGACGCCTCGCCTCTTTGGCAGCTACGAGCTTCTCAAGAGATTCGCCGTCGGCAGCACGGCGGAGCTGTGGATCGCACGCCCGCGGGAGGGTGGGGCCGCTGCCCGGAACCTGATCATCAAGCGGCTGCTGCCGCACCTGGAGGCGACGGGGGACTTCGCGCCGGTGTTCCTCGAAGAGGCGCAGGTCGGCGCGCACCTCCACCACCCGAACCTCGTCGAGATCTACGAGTCGGGTGAGCTCCAGCACTCTCACTACATTGCCCGGGAGTTCGTCCAGGGTGAGCCCCTGAGCGCGGTGCTGCGCAAGGCGGAGCATACGCCCTCCTTGCTCACTCCGGCCTTGGCGCTCCGCATCACCGCCTCCGTCTGTGCGGGCCTTCACCACGCCCACACGCGCCTGGATTCCCAGGGGCGCCCGCTGAAGCTGGTGCACCGCGAGCTCACCGCGAGAGACATCCTCATGGGCGTCGATGGAGCGGTGAAGGTGAGCGGGTTTGGCACGAGCAAGATCGCGGATCAGATCAAGTTGCAGGATCCGGGCATCATCCAGGTCCAGTTCGAGAGCCTGGCCCCGGAGCAGGTCTCGAATCAGGAGCCGGACCCCCGCACGGACCTCTTCGCCACGGGCCTGGTGCTCTACGAGCTGCTGACTACCATTCGCCCCTTCCAGCGCGACACGGAGCGAGCCACGGTCCAGGCCGTGCTGGAGGACGACCCCCTGCCACCCTCCCAGGTGGCGGAGGTTCCCGCGGTGCTGGATCCCGTGGTGATGAAAGCCTTGGCCAAGGCGCGGGACGACCGCTACCAGGACGCGAGCGAGTTCCAGCGTGCTCTGGAGGAGTGCCTTGCCGCCCAGCGCTGGGAGGCCGGCTCGGCACACCTCTCCGTGATGATGGAGACGCTCTTCACGCCGGGGGCGGGCAGGGCCTAGGGAAGAGTGTCACGGGGCGCTCTCCTGTCCGGGCCAGCACACAATTTTGTCCCGTTATTTCAGGCACTTGGCAGAACTGCCGGAAAAATAGATCGTCGTGTCGATCTCGCGAACCCTTGTTCGACGAAAGAGTAGAGGCAGGACTCACCCCGGACGAGACCGTCCGGAATCCCAGCTTCCTACCCATAGGAGATACGACGATGAAGTTCATGATCCTGATCAAGGCCGACAAGAACTCAGAGGCGGGTGTCATTCCGGATGAGAGGCTCCTGACCGAGATGGGGAAGTTCAACGAGGAGCTGGTGAAGGCCGGCGTGATGCTGGCGGGCGAGGGGCTCCACCCGAGCTCGAAGGGCGCGCGCGTCCGGTTCTCTGGAAGCAAGCGGACCGTGATGGACGGGCCCTTCACCGAGGTAAAGGAGCTGATCGCCGGCTTCTGGATGTGGGAGGTGAAGTCGAGGGAAGAGGCGATCGAGTGGGTCAAGCGCATTCCCAACCCCATGGGCATGGAGAGCGAGGTCGAGATTCGCCAGGTGTTCACGGCCGACGACTTCGGGCCCGCGCTCACTCCCGAGCTCCGGGCGCAGGAGGATCGCCTGCGCGCGGAAACCACGCAACGCCTGAACAACAGGTCGTGACGCCGGAGCCCTGGCACGCCTCGTCCTTGCACGGGCTGATGCGGATGCGCTAATCGGCAGCCGTGACGGCTTCCGAGACGCACCGCGCCATCAATGCAGTCTGGAGGATCGAGTCGGCCAGGCTCATTGCCGGTCTCACGCGGATCGTGCGTGACGTCGGCCTGGCCGAGGAGCTGGCGCAGGACGCGCTCGTCGCCGCGCTCGAGCAGTGGCCAGAGTCGGGCACGCCGGACAACCCGGGCGCCTGGCTCATGGCCACCGCGAAGCATCGGGCGATCGACGTGCTGCGCCGAGGCAGGCGGCTCGAGCACAAGCACGAGGAGCTCGGCCATGAGATCGAGCTTCGTCGAGAGCTGTCCGCGCCGGATCTCGACGCCGCGATCGACGATGACATGGGCGACGATCTCTTGCGCCTCGTGTTCATCTCCTGCCACCCGGTGCTCTCAACCGAAGCGCGGGTTGCGCTCACGCTCCGCTTGCTCGGAGGGCTGACGACCGAGGAGATCGCGCGAGCGTTCCTCGTCCCGGAGCCAACCATCGCCCAGCGAATCGTCCGGGCCAAGCGGACCCTCGCCAAGGAGCGCGTCCCCTTCGAGGTACCCCGCGGAGCCGAGCTCGACGCCCGTTTGTCCTCGGTGCTCGAGGTCCTCTACCTCGTGTTCAACGAGGGCTACTCCGCGACCGCCGGGGACGACTGGGTGCGGCCTGGGCTCTGTGAGGATGCGCTGCGTCTCGGCCGTATCCTGGCCGAGCTCGTCCCGAAGGAGCCAGAGGTCCACGGCCTCGTCGCTCTCATGGAGATCCAGGCGTCGCGCTTGCGGGCGCGCGTGGGCCCATCGGGAGAGCCCATCCTGCTCCTCGCTCAGAGCCGCGCGCGCTGGGATCAGCTGCTCATCCGCCGGGGGCTCGCGGCGCTCGAGCGTGCCGAGGCGCTGGGTGGCGCGCCTGGCCCGTACGCGCTGCAGGCCGCGCTCGCCGCCTGTCACGCACGAGCGCGGACTCCGGAGGAGACGGACTGGGCGCGGATCGCGGCGCTCTACGAGGTGCTCGCCCAGGTCATGCCATCACCCATCGTGGAGCTGAATCGGGCGGTCGCGCTCTCGATGGCGTTCGGTCCAGCCGTGGGCCTGGAGCTCGTCGATGCGCTGACCTCGGAGCCATCGCTCAAGGGCTACCACTTCCTGCCGAGCGTGCGCGGAGACCTCCTCGGAAAGCTCGGCCGCTTCGAGGAGGCCCGTGCGGAGTTCGAGCGCGCGGCAGCGCTCACTCGAAACGCACGTGAGCGCGAGATGCTCCTCGAGCGCGCCGCCGAGTGCGCGCGCCTCTCTCTGCGCCCCTCGCATTAGGGCGCCTGGCGCGCCGGGTGCGGTCAGGCCCTGTGGCTGAGGGTGTACGGCAGCTCGACAGAGAAGGTGGCTCCGTTCCCGGGTCCGCTCTTGACGCGAATGACGCCACCGTGTGCCTCGACCACCTGCCTGGTAATCCAAAGCCCAAGCCCGAGCCCCCCATAGTCCTGTGAGGAGACTGCGCGCTTGAACCGGTCAAAGATCCGAGCCTGGTCGTCGAGAGGAATCCCAATGCCGTGGTCCCGGACGGCAAGCGTCGCTCGGTCGCTGTCCGCTTTCACCCGCACCTCCACGGCCTTGCCCGCTCCGTACTTGAGGGCGTTGGAGAGCAGGTTCGTCATCACCTGCTCGAGAGGCAGAGTCCATGTGCGAACCATACAGCAGAGCCAGGGACCCTCATCCTCCGTGCGCCCTGCGCTGCCCAAGTGGCCAGGTGAGCGACATCTCGGCGGGGGGAGTGTTGGGAGCCCAATCCTTGGGAGGGTTGATCATCCGGCCAGCAGCTCCATGCAGCGTTGTGATAAAGCAGGCCGCCATGAGCACGAGCCCGCCAGCGCGCAAGCCCATCGTTCTGACCCCCGGTAAGGGACGCGAGTACCCGATGGGGAGGATCAGCGCCGTGTTCAAGGCAGACGGCGACGAGACGGCGCGGGCCTACTCCATCTCCGAGTGGTGGCTTGACGCGAACACGAAGGGTCCCGGTGCGCACTCGCACCCGGAGGACGACGTGTTCTACGTCATCGAAGGTACGATGAGTCTCCTGGTCGGGACGGAGTGGATCGATGCGCCCGTGGGCTCATTCGTGCTCGTGCCGGGCGGGGTCACCCATGACTTCGAGAACCGCAGCAGCCAACGCGCCGGGGTTCTCAACTTCTCCTCGGGCGTCTTCGAGCCAGAGATGGAGGGCATCGCCCAGTGGTTCGCGAAGCATCCTCCGGGCGATGCGCGCTAGCTCAAGCTCCTGACTCAAGTGCTCTGGAAGCACTGCGTCAGGCCGCGGGCCTTCGCGGAAATCTGCGAGTCCGTGTCAGAGCGATGACGTGGCATGGGTAGACCGGGCCCATGTTCCTCCACGCGCTCGGACACTTCCACCCAGAGACCCTCATCACCAACGCGTTCCTTCAGGACCTGGGCCTGGAGACGGATGACACGTGGATCCTCGAGCGGGTGGGCATTCGCACCCGGCACACGGTGCTGCCGCTCGACTACATCCGCGAGACCCGCAACCGGGATGTGCGCGGCGCCCTGGAGGCAGCGCAGTACTCCAACGCGGAGACGGGCAGGCGCGCGGCGCTGATGGCGCTCGAGCGCGCAGGGCGCAGCGTGCAGGACGTGGGGATGGTGGTTGCCGGCGGCTGCTCGCCAGACGAGTGCATCCCGGCGGAGGCCTGCCGCATCGCGGAGGCGCTGGGCATCGAGGCTCCCTCCCTGGACCTCAACGCGGCGTGCTCCTCCTTCGGCGCGCAGCTGCACTTCCTCGCCGGAATGCGGCCGGAGTTCCTGCCGGACTTCATCCTCGTGGTGAACCCGGAGAACTCCACCCGCGTGGTGGACTACTCGGATCGCTCCTCCTGTGTGTTGTGGGGAGACGCCACCAGCGCCGCGCTCCTCAGCCCGCGGATCCCCGGCCCCTGGCGCATCACCCATACCCTGCTCGGCGGGAGCCCCTCGGGCGCGGACAAGGTGAAGGTGCCGCGCGCGGGCCACTTCACCCAGAAGGGCGCCGCGGTGCAGACCTTTGCCATCAAGCGCGCCAGCGAGACCTTCCTCGGGCTGCGCGCGCACTACCTCGCGGCTGCCCCGGGACGCACCGCGGAGGGCCTGGGCCTCATCGGACACCAGGCCAACCTGCGCATGCTGGAGACGGTGCAGCGGCGGACGGAGGTGTCCGACGCGCGCCACTTCTTCAACGTGGACCGCCGCGGCAACTGCGGAGCCGCGGGCGCCCCCACCGTCCTCTCGGAGCATTGGGACGACCCCCGCGTGGGAGACGCGGTGGCGCTCACGGTGGTGGGCAGTGGCCTCACCTGGGCGGGCACCCTGCTCGAGCGTTGCCGCGAGCTGGAGGAGGCTCCCGAATAAGGCCCCTTGTGTTTCCGACGCGATGCAAGTAAAAATTCACGAATTAATGGGAATTCAACACAAGTCTGGAGATTCGTGAGATGTCAACGCTTCCTGCTGCACCGGCCACTGCGGCACCGCAGGCCCTCCCAGAACAGCAGCCAAAGGGCCCCTATCACCATCTGATGAACGGCGTGTCCTTCATGCTGCCGCTGGTGGTGGCCGGCGGCCTGACCATGGCGCTCTCCTTCGTCTTCGGGATTGATGCTTTCAAGGAGGAAGGCTCACTCCCCGCCGCCTTGATGAAGATCGGCAGTGACAGCGCATTCGCGCTGATGGTCCCGGTGTTTTCCGGCTATATCGCCTATTCCATCGCCGACAAGTCGGGACTGACAGCGGGTCTGGTCGGCGGCATGCTGGCGGTGCAGCTGCAGTCCGGCTTCTTCGGCGGCATCATTGCCGGGTTCCTTGCCGGCTACCTTGCCAAGTGGCTGGGAGACTTCATCAAGCTGCCGAAGAACCTGGAGAGCTTGAAGCCGATCCTGGTCCTGCCGCTGCTCTCGACGTTGGGGGTGGGACTCCTGATGATCTACGTCATCGGTGTCCCGGTGGCCTATGTCATGACGGCGCTGACCAGCTTCCTTCAGGGCCTCAACGGCACCAATGCGGTCCTGCTCGGCGCGGTCATGGGCGGCATGATGTCCATTGACGTAGGGGGGCCGATCAACAAGGCGACCTACGCCTTCTCCATCGGAATGCTTGCCAGCAATACATTGACCCCCATGGCCGCGGCCATGGCAGCAGGCATGAGCCCCCCTCTGGGGATGGCGCTGGCGACGGTGATCGCAAGAAACCGGTTTACGGAGTCAGAGCGCGAGGCGGGAAAGGCCGCCGCCGTGCTGGGCCTGTGCTTCGTCGCCGAAGGCGCCATTCCCTTTGCCGCCAAGGATCCGCTGCGGGTCATCCCCTGCCTTGTCGCCGGCTCTTCCGTCGCTGGAGCATTGTCGATGATGTTCTCCGTGGGACTCCGGGCTCCGCATGGAGGGGTCTTCGTGCTCGCCATCCCTGGCGCCGCCACTCCCTTGCTGCCCTACCTCCTGGCGATCGTCGCAGGCTCAGCGGTCACGGGTGTCCTCGCGGCGGTGGTCAAGAGACCGGTGGAGGCGCCTGCCGCGAGCCCGGTGCCTTGAGCCTTCCATTCGCCCGCGTCGACTGCGAAGGTCAGTCGGCGCGGCGGATGCCGAGGTGCACGTGGTCGAAGTGACCCTGCACCTTCCACAGCAGCTGCAGCGAGTACTTCTTCCCATCGACGTTGATGATGTGGCGGTTGTACGTCCCGATGTTTCCCTCCGGGATGCCGTACTTCTTCGCGATGGCGCGGGCCAGCTCGTCTCCCTTCTTGCCGGAGACTCCCAGGTCCACCGCGAAGGCGTTCGAGTTGCCCGTGAAGTGGTCCGACCCGGTGCTGGAGCCCACGCGCTGCGTGTCCGCGAGGTTGCGCTTCTGGCTCGTCACCGGCACGCCCAGATCCCGCGCGATGGCCTTGGCCGCGTCGGCCACGCCCTCTGATCCGCCCCAGCCGCGGCCTGCGTGGATGTCGCCCCCGCTGCTCGTGGGCGAGGTGGTCGTGGCGCCCCCCGGATGGTCGTGGTTGTGGCCCGCCTGATCGTGGCGGTCCGCCTGCGGGGCCGCGCCTCCACCCCGGGTCGCCCCGCGGCGCGAGGAGCCGTCGAAGCCGTCCGGAATCTGCAGCGAGCGCCCGGCAATGATGAGGTCCGGGTTCTTGATGTTGTTGGCCTTCGCCAGTGACTGCACGGAGGTGCCATGGCGCTGGGCGATCTGGCTGAGGGTGTCACCGCTCTTGATTCGGTAGGTGGACATGGGGGCGTGCTCCGGTGGGGGAGGCGAGTTCTCTCTATTACGGCGGAGTAGGCGCACCGGTTACACCTGCATGAATCCGACGACTTGCGCCCCGCCGCGCCGTGGCACCGCCTGCCGCTCCTGGGGTTGGATTTCCCGGATTCTTGAGTTGCTTGAATATCATATTTTTCATGTAAAACAGTTTAAGCGGGAGGGTGTTCCCGTGCTATTCGCCGCGGCAGCTCACCAGACGGGAGACACACTGCATGAAGCTGGCGCTCGCAGCCGCGGGTTCGATGTTGGCGCTCACGTTGTCAGGCTGCTTCTCCGGGACAGAGGGAGAGCTCACCCCGTTGGAAGGCCCGGACGGATCCCAGGAGGGCCAAGGCGAGCTCCTTCATACAGAGCAGCTCGGGGAGGTGCGGGTCGAGTTCTGGGACAGTCCGTCGGGTCCCGTCGCCGTGGCGATGGGCAGCCTGGACACGGCGGCCGCTTCCGCCGACCTCCGCGAGCTGCTGCAGAAGCCCAGCGCCGTGGAGGCCTTCCAGGCCCTGCGTGAGCGCGCGACGGGGAGGACCGCGACGGCTCCTGAGGCGCTCCTCCAGGCCGAGGAGCGCGCGCGGGCTCGGGTCGCGAGCGCGACCCAGGAAGAGTGGCGGGCCTACAGAGCGGCTCACGCCAGCGCCGCGGCCGAGGACACCCTCGCTGGCATGTCGGATCCGGCAGGTGGCCCCCTGGCGAAGCCCCAGGGCGCCCGGACGAATGCCCAGGCGGTCACGGCTGCGGCCGTGGACTGGACCGCCGATGACCAGTGGTTCAGGGACAACTTCTGCGTGGGGGCCGTGGATTGCCTGGCCGGCTACCTCTGGGTGCACGGAGGGAAGAAGAGCCACTTCACCTCTCACACGCACACCTTCTTCAATCACAGCTCCACTTCCGTGGCGGACATCGGGGTGCGGTTCGCGCGGTGGATCAACGGCAACTGGAGCTGGTCCCTTCAGCTTCACCAGAATCTCCCCGCGCGGAACTGGTTGACGGCCGTGTACTACGGCGGGGTGGGCCCGGTGCTCCGTCAGGGCTGGGTGTCAGGCGTGGTGGTCAACAACCTGACGAGCCAGGAGCTGGTCTTCAGCTCGACGCAGCTCGGCTCGGAGCCACGCGTGTCCTATGCGCAGAAGTGGACCGAGTTCGAGATGAAGGGCTATCTGACGACGAGCTTCGGGAGCAGCGTCAACCGCTGCACCCCCAACGTGGTGAGCTCCTTCAACGCGCTGCCTTCTTCCCCGACTGGACACGTCCGCTACAAGTCCCAGGGAGGAAACGTCCTTCCTCCTTTCAGCGCGAGGCTGGCGGAGTTCGGTTCCTGGGACGACCATATCCAGAGCATGACGCGGCTGCCCGGCGTGGGGGACAACCGCTGGGCCGCGGTGACGCGCTCGAAGCCGAGCTCCGTAGGCGGCGCTGGAGTCTTCCTGATCCACCTGGGAGATACCGGTGGCACGGACGGCACGCGCTGGGTGACTTCTGGCGCGGACTATACGGGCGAGCCACCTGCCCTGCGGGGAACGCAGCACTACTACCCCCTCTCCGGGACGGGCCATCCGGGTGGCCTCCAGGCCTCTGGGCGCTACGTGGCCATCGCTTCGGAGGCTCCCTCGGGCCAGACGAGCTTCATTGATTTCTTCAACTTCGGGACGCCTGGGAGCTCGTCCGCATTCCTCCAGCGCTTCCTCCTGTCGGGGAACCAGGGTGAGGCCGTGGTGCCGGCCCGCGCCATCAGTGGCGTGGCCCTCACCAAGCTGAAGGACTCGCGCTACCTCATCTTCGTCCTGGGCAAGGACAGCGACAGGAATGGCTGGCTCTACGTCAGCGACTCCACCACCCTGTCCTCGAGCACGTTCTGGTCCTACCTGGACTACGTCTCGGCGGCCGACAGCTCGTTCACCGGCACGTTCCGTCCGTACCAGAACGTCTCGTTCATGACCGAGTGCGGGACGGGAGACGTCTACCTGGTGGCGACGAACAACAATGACTTCCAGGGTCCGGTGGACTCCGGGCAGGACTACGCGGATCTCTTCAAGGTGGCTTGGACTCCCTCCGAGTGGGCGGTCAAGCTGACGCTGATGTCGGCGCGCAACATGCACGAAGGCAGCGGGGGCTACTGCACCTTCCGCGCGGCCGCCAACCTCCACGTCGACAAGAACGGCAAGCTCATCCTGTACTGCCACGCTCACCACTCCAACACGGACTTCTTTGGCAACCCGGACAGCAAGCTCAAGCTGGCAGAGTATGCACAGCCCTAGCGGGTGTTGAGCCAGGAGCCGCCGAGCGGTCACGGGCAGACAGGCGGGTCGTTCAGGTCACCTGGCCACATGTGGCTGATAGAACGAGTCCATGAAACTGTCTGTCGTCATCCCCACCTACAACATGGCGTCCTTGCTGCGCGAGGGGCTCTCTTATCTCGCCGCGCAGCAGCTCGTGCCTGGACTCGAATTTGAGGTCATCGTCATTGATGATGGCTCGGCGGATGACACGCGCGGCGTCGTGGAGGCGTTCACCGGCCGGCTGCCCTCGCTCTCCTACCACTTCCTGCCTCGAGGGCCGCGCTCGTGCCGAGCCGCCGCCCGCAACCGAGGCATCGAGGTCGCACAGGGCGAGCTGCTCACCTTCCTCGACAGCGGCCTCGCCCTGTCCCCGCGCTTCCTGAGCGCCGTCAGCCAGCAGCTCTCGCAGGCCCCCCGCCGCATGCTGATCCACCCGGTGTACGGCCTCGTGGCGCGCTACGGCACGAAGTACGGCTCGGATGTCTCCGCGCTCGCCAGCCTCACGCCCGAGAGCTTCGACGCCGCGTGTGAGCAGCTCCGGCGGCTGCCGGAATGGGACGATCCGCGCGAGGGCTACTTCCAGCTCTGTGGGGATCGGCTGGAGCAACTGAAGGCGCCCTGGATGCTGGGCTGGACGACTGCCGTCAGCCTGCCGCGCGCGCTGGCCAGGGAGGCCGGTGGCTTCGACGCGGACTTCCTGGGCTGGGGAATGGAGGACATCGACTTCTCCTACCGCCTGCACCTGGGGGGGGCCTCCTTCGCGGTGGCGCGGGAGGCGCCCGTGGTGCACCTGCCCCACCCACCGCTGAGCTCCACCGCCGACAAGCAGCGCTCTCACGATGCCAACGTGCTCCGCATGCACCGCAAGCACCGCACGCGAGAGACGGAGGTGTGCCTGCTCTTCAGCGGGCCCCACCTCAACCACGCGCTCGCCCGGCTCGACGACCTGGTCATCCAGGGCGTGGGCCCCCGGTATGCGGTGGACATGCTCCAGGCGCTGGCTGCGAGCCACCTCGCCGGGCCGGGCCCCTCGCTGGCCGTCGGCGTGGATGGCTTCGCCGAGGCCTGCCACCTTCCGGTGACGCACATGCTCGCGCCCCATCACACCCTCCGGGCGCGGCTGGCAGAGCAGTTCCCCGAGCGCACGGTTGAGTGTCTGCTCGGCATCGACACCCCCTTCCCGGACGGCTTCTTCGAGGTCGCGGTGGTCACCGACTTCCTGCGGATGTTCCCGGAGGCCACTGCCCGGCGCATGGCGCGGGAGCTGGTGCGTATTGCCCGCAAGGTGGTGCTGCTGTGCACGCCAGGTGCCGAGATGTACCTCTCCCAGGACGGTCAGCCCTGGGCCTCGCTGGAGGCGCTGGAGTCCTCTCTTCAGGCCGAGGGTTTGCGCTGGGAGGAGCTCCTGGTGCAAGGCGACCACACCCTGATCGCGCTAAGCTCGCTCCAGGAGCACGCACCATGATCCACATCGAAGGCAAGCCTTGCCGGCTCATCGCAACGGAGGAGCACTATGTGGCGCGCGAGCTCCTCGAGGCGACGGGGCGCATCGTTAGCGCGGGGTGGCAGGATCTCGACCTCGCGGATACGCGCTTCTTCCTGCACGACCCGAGGGGCAGAGCCTGGTTCGAGCCTCTCGTCGACCTCGAGGAGGGCCGCCTCCGGATGATGGATGAGGCAGGCGTCGACGTGGCGATCCTGTCACTGATGGCGCCGGGCGTTCAGTTCTTCGAGCCCGAGACGGCGGCCTCGCTCGCCGTGACGCTGAACGATCACCTCGCGGAGACGATTCGTCGCCACCCCACGCGCTACGGCGGCCTCGCCGTCGTCGCGCCGCAGGCGCCGGAGCGCGCGGCGAAGGAGATCGAGCGCGCGATGCGCACGCTGAAGCTGAATGGGCTGGTGATCAACTCGCACACCGGGGGCGAGTACCTCGACCACCCGAAGTTCTGGCCCATCCTGGAGGCCGCGGAGGCAACCGGGGCTGCGATCTACCTCCACCCGCGCAACCCTCCGCCGAACGTGCAGCGACTGCTCGAGGCACCGGATGGTCGACCTGTGCTCGGCTCGGGCATCTGGGGATTCCAGATGGAGACCTCGCTGCACGCGCTGCGCCTGATCGTCTGCGGCGTGTTCGATCGGTTCCCCAAGCTGAAGGTCGTCCTTGGACACATGGGTGAAGGCCTGCCGTACTGGCTCTATCGCCTCGACTACATGTACGAGCGCGGCTATCGCAAGCAGGGCACTGGCCTCGCCAAGCGGCTGCCGAGCGAGTACGTCCGCGACAACTTCTTCATCACGATCAGCGGGATGAACGATCACCGGTTCTCCCAGCCGACGCTCGCGTACTGCCACTCCATCGTCGGTCCGGACCGGATCCTCTTCGCGAGCGACCACCCCTTCCAGAGCACGCAAGCCGCCGTGGACGTGCTTCGAAACGCTCCGTTCTCGCGGCAGGACATCGAGCAGATCGCGCATCGCAACTCCGAGAGCGTCTTCCACATGGCGCCGGCCTGAGGCGCCAGGGGTTACGACGAGCGCTTCTTCGAGGACTCGGCCGCCAGCTGCTCGATGAGGCGGGTGGCCTCGTCCAGTCCTGGCAGCGCGGCGATCTCGGCGCGCAGGCTGGCGACGTTGCGGAGGTAGGACGGATCCGCCAGGACGGCCCGCACCGCCGCGCGAATCGACTCCGGAGTGCGATGGGGGGCTCCGACAGCGCGGCCCACACCCAGCGCCTCGCAGCGTGCGCTGTTGCGGGGCTGGTCGGCGTTTACGGGGAGGACGACCACGGGGATCCCAAGCCCGAAGCAGGCCATCAGCGTCCCGTGCCCCCCATGCGTCACGACCAGCTGGCAGCGAGGGAGAAGCGCTCCATGCGGAATGAACCGCTCGATCCGCACATGGGGCGGCTGAGGACCGAACTCGGCGGGATCTCGCTCGTGCCCGGTGGCGACGATCAACGTGATCGGCTCTTCACGAAGACCTGCGATGATCGCCTCGTACAGCCCGGGTGAGC
This sequence comes from Hyalangium sp., assembly GCF_035629615.1. GTDB lineage: Bacteria > Myxococcota > Myxococcia > Myxococcales > Myxococcaceae > Hyalangium. Next base: position 18,481 of record NZ_DASPHO010000361.1, read on the forward strand.
GATTCACCTCCGTCGTGCCCATCGTGGCGTGGACGACGGGTCGCTCCGGGGGGAGTCGCTCGAGCCATTCGAGAGCCGGGGCAGCGCCGACGTCCAGGTGCTCGGGCTGGATGAACCGCGCCGTCTCTGGGAGCTGCTCATCCTCCGCCACCCAGCGAGGGGGCATCGCGGCCAGGGCCAGATGCCGGAACTGGCCGACTGCTTCCGGAAGGAGATCGAGCTCACGGATCGCGGGCTCCAGCGGGCCGAAGGCCTCCGGGCGAAACCACAGCGCGCCGGCCGCGACATGCGGCACGCCGAGCCGCTCGGCGGCGATGCTGGCGCCGAACTCGAAGTTCTCGTGGATGATCACGTCGGGCGCGAGCTGAGGCGCGAGCGCCAAGAGGTCGCGCGCCATGGAGATGGCGGCCGCGCCGCGCCACAGCGCGAGCATCTTCGGGGCTCGATCAGGCCCCGGTGGAGGGATGTCCGGGAACGTCTTCGAGACCTCGGCGAGCCGATAGTCGTACCCGGCGGCGTGGCAGGTGAAGCCGCTCGCGCGCACCTCCGGATGAAAACTCGCAGCGCACGCGAACGCGACCGCGTGGCCCGCTTTCTCCAGCGCGCGCGCGAACGGCACGAGCGGGCGAAAGTGGCCGATGCCTGGCTGAGTTGTAAAGAGCACCCGCATGCTGGACTCGCATCATTGTACTCAGATGCGTCGAGCCGGTCGAGGAGCCCCCACTTCTCAGGTGGACAGGAGGCTGTAGCAGGGAAGGGGAGATGCGGCCGCGCTTTGCGAGGTACGCTCCCAACATGCTCCGAACCCTTGTCGTGTGGAGTGTCCTGTACGCAGTTCCCGCCCTGGCCCAGGGCGCCGAGGAGAAGGCGGTGCTCCAGGCCATGGTGGAGTGGTGCGCTGCGGCTCAGAAGAGCGACGCGGCGGCGCTCGAGCAGATCCTGCTCGACGACTACACCCTCACCAACTCTCTGGGGAAGATCTCCACGAAGGCCGATGATCTCGCCGAGGCCAAGAAGGTCGACCCCAAGTACGAGGTTCTCGAGAACCGCGACATGAAGGTCCGCATCCACGGCAACACCGCGGTCGTCACCGGCCGTACCCGGGTGAAGGGCGTCTCGGGAGGCCAGGCGTTCAGCGCCGACTTCCAGTTCACCGACACGCTCCTCAAAGTCCAGGGCAAGTGGCGGCCCCTGGCGAGCCACGTCAGCCGCATGGCCAACTGAGAGCTCCAGAGCCGCCACTGCGCGAAGTCCGAAGGCAGGGGAACGTCAGCCAGGACGGGCGCATCGTGGATGCGTGAGGCAGATGCGTGAGGCAGATGTGAGGCACCCGCCTGGCTGCCACGAGGGGCCGCCGGCTCACATCTTCTGGCCCGTAGGCCCGATCATCTCCACCTGCTTGTTGTTCTCGTAGCGCGTGGCGGTGCTGGGGTAGCCGTCGTCCTCCCACTGCTTGCTCCAGCCCTGGAGCTGGCCGGACTTGTACTCGGCCTGCCGGGTGATGGTCCCGTTGGGCGCATACGAGGTGTGCAGCCCATTCTCCCGGTCCACCTTCGGCTTCTCGTTGTCATACAGGCCCTCGGACGAGCGCCCGCCGATGGTGTGGTACGAGATGTCCCAGCGCAAGAGCCCATTCTCGTAGTAGCGCTGCGCCTTCAGCTTGCCCGTGGACTTGTAGAACCACAGCGCCAGCCCGTGCGGCTTCGGGATGCCCCCGCGCGATGTGGGCGGCAGCCGGCAGTCCACCGCGTGCTTTTCCGCGTATACCTTCGTCCCCTCCGGGCACTTCAGCATCCCGTCCTTCAGCTCCGCGCGCGTCTGCGTATCTGAGATCCATGAGGGCACCTTCGCTGGTGCCACCGGCGTCCAGAACGCCTTCTGATCCGCGGGCACCTGCGCCCGCCGGGCCTTGTTCTGCTCGTTGGCCGTGTCCACCATCTGCTGCATCTTGATCGCCTGCTGCAGCGACTCGAGCTGCCGGTCGACCAGGCCCTTCATGTTCTCGGGAGCCTCTTCACGGCTCGCCTTCAGCTCGGCGATGGAGGCCTCGAGCTCCTGCACGCGAGGGGTGCTCACGGACTTTCGATCACCGGTAGTGGGGGGCTCGCTGGGAGCCTGGGCGAGCGCAACGGAGCTCCACAGCAGGGCGAGGAAGACAGTGCTCAGCAAGCGAAGAGAAGACATGGTCGGGTTAGCTCGAACGAAGGGGTGAGACTGCAGGTCCAGACAGCGGAGCCTGCTGGAGAATACCCAGGACGCTGGCAGTCGCGAGGCCTTCATCATGATGAGTTACAATGATGCTCCCCATGCTCCTGCCCCTCATGGCCCTCCACTGGGCTCTGGCCGCGAGCCCTGCTTCCGCCGAGCGGAGGTATGCGCCTTGTCCCGTGTCCTCCCCCAGCCATGCCGAGGCTCGGAAGCGCTTCGAGGCGCTGGACGCTCAGCTGAGCGCGCTGGCGGAGAGGGCCGACACGGCGCCGGTCGTGGCGGAGCTCCGGGCCGTGCTCGACTCGAGCTGCTTCCAGATGAGCCGCGAGGAGTGGACGCGTCCGCGGGAGGGCGTGCATGCACTGGCCCTGAAGACGTGGTGGCAGGAGGGCGGACGCGCGTGGGTGGCGTCGTACCTCGAGCTCGGCCGGCCGGGGGCGCGCACGATCGCCATGCCTCCGGAAGTGCGCGAGGTGCTCGCGAAGGAGAGCGTTCCACCGGAGCACTGGCTCGCCGGGTTGCTGTGCCCCACAGGGGAGGCCGGGTGTAGCGCGGAGACACGTCCCTGGCGCGATCGGCTGGAGGAGACCTTCCGTCAGGCGCAGGAGCGGCAACGGCGCCAACCTCCACTGCCCAGGCCCGCGGGTTGGGAGCTGCCGGACTGTGTCGCGCTGGCCCGGAGCAAACCCCAGCGCTGGCGCTATACCGTCTGGCGGTCCTGTGTCAGCGGCCAGCGCCCGCACAGCTGGAGTCTGCCACTCGCACGCCTGTCAGCACCCGCGGACGGGTGGTTCGTGCTGCGGGGGCGACGAGGTCACTACTCCTTCTGTGACGACGTGCGCGCCTATCACCTGCGCACGGGCGCGGCCTACATCTCCGAGAGCTGCATCGGACTGGAGCCCACCGCAAGTGGGGAGTACCTCCGCGTCTCGTGGCAGGAGCTGAGCAAGGCGCGCAAGGCCTGGGTGCGCGTGGGGACGATCGACCCGGAGAAGGTGCGAGAGCTGTCGTGGGCGCTGATGCTGGGCGCGGAGGCGAGCTCGCTCCATCGTGAGGCGCAGGTCCTGACGGTGCCGGAGGACTTCCCCGTGGAGCGGCGCGAGAAGGACTCGGACACAGTGGAGGGAGGCGTGTCTGGCGGGGTGTCGTTCAGCGGGCACTCCGGACAGACGCGGCTGGACTGGAGCTGGTTCAACCCGAGCGGCGGGGTGCTCACCGGCCACTTCACCTGGCCCGATGCGTCCGCGCCCGCAGAAGCCCACGCGAGCAAGCTCGTCCGAGAGGCGGAAGCCACCTTCTCGCAGGGGTGCCCGCCGCTGCCGCCGCCGCTCGAGGAGCTGGGCTTCACCCGTCCCAGCTCCTACGCGAGGCCCGTGGACAAGCCTTGGGAGCTCAATGAGAGCTCACGGGAGCGCATCGAGGCCCTGCGCGCCTGGAGCCCACCCGCATCCTGTTCTGGGGCGTCTCGCAGCACTCCTCCCTGAGTTCAGCTCTGCTCGGGCCCCTGCTCGTTGCCCTCTGAAGCAAAGCGCGGGAGAGTCTCCGCCGGCCGCCTCTCAACGAGGGCCTCTGGAGGGACACACGATGGAGCGTCGAAGACTGGGGCGTTCGGACATCCAAATCTCCGTCGTCGGGTTGGGGTGCTGGCAGTTCTCCGAGGGATTCGGGATTGTGGGCGGCTGGTGGGAGGCGCTCCCCGCCGAGACCGTCCAGGAGATCATTGAGGCTTCCCTGCGCGGCGGCATCAACTGGTTCGACACCGCCGAGGCCTATGGGAAGGGTCGCTCGGAGCGAGCGCTCGCCGCCGCTCTCACCCGCCTGGGCAAGAAGCCCGGTGACGTCGTCGTCGCCACGAAGTGGTTGCCCCTCATGCGCACCGCCTCCAGCATCGTCAAGACGATCGACCAACGGCTTGAGTGCCTGAGCCCCTTTGCCATCGACCTGCACCAGATCCACCAACCCTTCGCGCTCGCCACGGTCGAGGCCCAGGCCCAGGCCATGGCGGAGCTGGTCCAGGCAGGGAAGATCCGAACGGTGGGCGTCAGCAACTTCTCCGCGAAGCGGATGCGCGCGGCCCACGCGGCGCTTGCTCGCCGGGGCATCCCGCTCGTCGCCAACCAGATGCCCTACAGCCTCCTCGATCGGAGGATCGAGTCGAACGGCGTGCTCGCCGCCGCCAAGGAGCTGGGCATCACCCTCATCGCCTACTCACCCCTGGCCCAGGGCCTGCTCTCCGGCAAGTTCCATGACGACCCGTCGCTCATTCGCAAGAGCCCGGGACCGCGCAAGTTCCTGCCGAACTTCCGCGCCAAGGGGCTCGAGCGCAGCCGCCCGCTCGTCGAAGAGCTCCGGAAGATCGGCGCGGCCCATGGAGCCACTGCCTCGCAGGTCGCCCTCAACTGGCTGGCCCACTTTCATGGCGACACGGTGGTCGTCATCCCCGGCGCGACGAAGCAGCGCCATGCCGAGGAGAACGTCGGCTCCATGGGCTTCACCCTCTCGCAGGACGAGCTGCGCCGCATCGACGAGCTGTCTCGGAGTCAGCGGTAGTCCAGCTGCTTGAGGGCCAGGCGCACCTCAGGGGCGAACCTCCCTGTGGGCTCCAGGGAGAGGTACTTCTTGTAGGCCTGCTCCGCTTCCTTCTCACGCCGGGTGAGCTGGAGTGCCATGCCCAGGGCGAACCAGGAGCGGGCCGTGGCGTCAGGCTGTTTCACGACTTCCTGGAGCAGCGCCGCCGCCTCTCGGAAGGCACTGGCGCTGGTGCTGCCCATCACCATGCAGAAGCCCAGCCCTTCCTTGGCCTCCAGTGAGCTCGGCGAGAGCGCCAAGGCTTTGCGGAAGTTCGTCTCGGCGGCCTTGAATTGGGAGGCTGTGACGGCGCTCCGGGCCTGGCGGATGGCCAGGGCATAGTCCTTCCCGTTTGCCGGGCCCATGGCGCTCTCCGGAGGAGGCGTCTCGGGGATGACTTTCTGCGGCTCCGCCACCGGGGTAGCGGGGGGGGGCAGTTCCGCCTTTGCCGCCTCCTTCTCGTACTGCAGCAGGAGCTTGCCCACCCGGGGGGCCGTCTGGTGCTGGGGATCCAGCTTCAAGAACTGGGTGTACTGCTTCTCCGCCTGCGCCACCTGGCCCAGCGCGGCGTGCGCGTCGCCCGCCAGCAGACGGCACTCGGCATTCGTAGGCTCCAGGGCAATGCACTCCCGGACGCGCTCGGCGGCCTGCTCGTACTGCTTCTTCTGGAAGAGCACGTAGCCGTCCTTGTACGCCTGCCTGGCAGGGATGGACAGCAGCTGCACGGGTGGCAGGCGCTCGTGAGCTCCCGTGATGTCAATGGGAGCAGCCTCCGGGATGGCCTGGGGCTGCGATGTCCGCACGAAGGCCAGGATTGCTCCTGAGATGAGCAGCGTGAGCCCCCCAGCCATCGCGGCTCCCTTCCACATCGTCCGGGAATGAGAGGAGGCCGTGGGCGCCGAAGGCGCTGTCCGCGCCGTGGAGCGGGGCCTCGGGGCCTGGGCTCGCGGTGTGGGCGGGGGGAAGGAGGGGGGGCGCGGCTCACCGCGCCACAAGGCGAGCTGCTCCCGGAATGAGCGGGGCACCTGGACGGTCCGCCCCTCTTCGATCAGGTCCTCGCGGAACAGCTCTTGAACGAAGTGCGCAAGCGTCATCCCCGAGAAGCGCGGCGCGGCGGTGTAGAGGAACCCCGCCAGCGCGTCACTGAAGGCATGACAGGAGGCGTACCGCTCCTCGCGGCGCACCTTGAGCGCGCCCAGGAGGATGTCCTCCAGCTCCTCTGGCAGCTCCGGGTTCACCTCCCGAGGGCGAGGGAACTGGCCCTGCATCAGTTTTTGCTGCACGACGTATTGGGGGCCCTGGACCGGGAGCTGTCCGCACAGCAGCTCGTAGAGCACGATGCCGGTGGCCCACACGTCCGTGCGCGCATCCACCTCCTCGCCTCGGGCTTGCTCCGGCGAGAAGAACAGGTACTTGCCCTTCACCACCCCTGGCTCGGTGTTGAACCCGCGCAGCTCCCGTGCCTTGGCAATCCCGAAGTCGACGATCTTGACCTGCCCCTCGTAGCTGACCAGCACGTTGTCCGGAGAGATGTCCCGGTGGACGATCCCGAGGGACTTGCCGCTCTCGTTCTGCCGGGTGTGGGCGTAGTGCAGCCCCCGGCACATCTCGATGCCGATGAAGGCAGCGAGCGGGACGGGGAGGGTGGACAGCCCGGTGCGGAGCGCGCGCTTGAGGATCCGGTGGAGCGGCTGGCCGTCCACGTACTCCATGGCCAGGAAGTACTCCCCGTCCACCCGGCCGAAGTCATACACCTGGGCGATGTTGCCGTGCGACAGCGTGGCGGAGATACGGGCCTCGCTGACGAACATGGTGGTGAAGGCATCGTCGTTGGCGTACTCGGGCAGCACCTTCTTGATGAGCACGGGCTTGGTGACGCCGGCCTCTCCCACCAGCCGCGCACGCCAGGTCTCTGCCATGCCGCCGCGGCCGAGCCGCGCCATCAGCTCGTAGCGGCCAAACTGCTTCCCGGGTTCAAGAGCCATGCGACGGCCAGTGTACCTCATGGGCTTGCGCCAGGACGGCAGGGAGGCGCCCGGTAGCACCCGGAGTCCGGCCTCGCGGTTCGAGCACGGAATGGTTGGCGAGAGGGGGGGCCCGGACTATAGAGACCGGCCGCTCTTTCGCCTTTCTGAAGTGAGGACCGTAAGGATGATGATGAAGACTGTCTTCGGATATGTGTGCGCTGCGCTCGTCGTGCTGGCCTCGGCGCCCGCGGCGGCTCAGCTCAAGCTGCCGGTTCCCAGCCCGGCGGCCAAGGTGTCGCAAGAGGTGGGGCTGACCGACATCTCCATCGAGTACTCCAGCCCCGCCGTGAAGGGACGCAAGATCTGGGGGGACCTGGTTCCCTGGGACAAGCCGTGGCGCACCGGCGCCAACCAGGCCTCGAAGATCACCTTCAGCCGCGACGTGACCTTCGGCGGGAAGCCCGTGCCCGCGGGCACCTACTCCATCGTCACCCTGCCCACGCCGAAGGGCTGGACGATGGTGCTGAGCAAGGAGCTGGGGCTGTGGTCCAGCAAGCCCTACGATGCCAAGGATGACGTCGTCCGGGTCCCCGCGACGACCGCCGCCATCCCTCACCGCGAGCGCCTGCTGTTCCTCTTCAGCAACACCACGGATAACGACACCTCGCTCGATATGGAGTGGGAGAAGCTGCGCGTCTCCGTGCCGATCAAGGTCGACACGGGGCCGCAGACGCAGGCCAACATCAAGTCGGCGATCGACAATGCGTGGCGCGCCCCCAACGCTGCCGCTCGCTATGAGCTCGAGACGACGAAGAACTACGACGCGGCGCTGAAGTATGCGGAGCTCTCCATCGCCATCCAGCCGACCTGGTACAACCACTGGACCAAGGCCGAGGCCCTCGCCCAGAAGGGCAACTACGCGGAGGCCCGCAAGTTCGCGCAGATGTCGTGGGACTTGGGGGAGAAGAATCCGGGCTTCTTCTACAAGGACGAGGTCAGCAAGGCCCTCACGGACTGGAAGAACAAGAAGTAGTCAGCGGCCCGCGGTGCCCGCTACGAGGCGGCGGTAGAGGGCCTCGTAGCGGTCCATGGCTGGGGCGAGCCTGAAGCGCTCGAGGACCCGCTCCCGGGCCCTCCGAGAGAAGGCGGCCCAGCGAGGCGGGTCGCTCACCAGCGAGAGCACGTGGCGGGCCATGCCTTCCACGTCGCCCACAGGGGACAGGAAGCCCGTCTCCCCCCGATCCACCAGCTCCGGGATGCCTCCGATGGCGGTGGCAACCACCGGGATGCCGCAGCTCAGGGCCTCGAGCGCAGCGAGCCCGAAGCTCTCCTGTTCGCTCGGCAGGAGGAAGACGTCGGAGGCGGCGAGCAGCTCCACGAAGTGCTCCTGATTGCCCAGGAAGGCCACGCGGCCCTCCAGCCCCAGCTCCCGGAGCCTGCGCTCCGCGGGGGAGCGCTCGGGGCCGTCCCCGATCATGAGCAGCCGGCACGGCCGCTGCCGGTGGACCTCGGCGAAGGTGGCCACCACGTCGCCGATCCGCTTGACCGGCCGGAAGTTCGAGACGTGGACGAGCACCGGCTCGGTCTCCTCCAGATCCGGGAAGAGCGGCCGCAGGCAGGCCCGGTCGCGCACCGGCGCGTAGCGCACCGTGTCTACGAAGTTGGCGATGACCTGGATGGGGAAGCTCTCCGGGATGCCGAAGCCCTCCCAGGTGGCCTGCCGGAGGAACTCCGAGGGCGCCGTCACCGCGTCGCTGCGCAGGATGGAGAAGCGCGTGATGGGCAGGTAGCTGGGATCCGTGCCGATGAGCGTGGTGTCCGTCCCGTGGAGCGTCGTGACGATGCGCGGCGCCTTGTCGCCCAGCACCTCGCGGGCCATCCACGCCGCCGTGGCGTGGGGCACCGCGTAGTGGACGTGCAGGATGTCCAGGCGCTCGTAGCTGGCCACCTCGATCATCTTCGAGGCGAGCGCCAGCGGGTACGTCCCCGAGTGCTGGAGCGCGGGATAGTCGCTCTCGGTCACCTCGTGGAAGAAGATCTGCCGGCTCGTGCCGCGGAGGCGCACGGGCAGGTCGCGCGCGATGAAGTGCACGCGGTGGCCGCGATCCGCCATCGCCAGACCGATCTCGGTCGCGATGAGGCCGCTGCCTCCAAAGGTGGGAAAGCAGGTGATGGCCAGGTTGAGACGATCGGTCATCGGCGCTCGGGGAAGAACAGCGGCCGAGCAAAGCTATTCCGGCGAAAGTGATCCACCGGATCGGTCAGGCCTGGCGTCTCGCGCAGGATGTAGGGCTCGCCGTAGGCGACGCCGATCCGGGCGCCGTAGAAGCCATCGCGCGCCTCGAGCGAGGTGAGCGACAGGGGCGAGCCGACCAGGGTGGGGGGAGCGTCCGCGCGCGGCTCCACCTGGCTCGCATAGCAGCGGATGGCCTCCTGCTTGCGCTCGAAGGCCGCGGTCACGTCGACGACGAAGCTCGGCTCGGCCAGGTGCCGCATGGGGTAGTAGAGGACCTGCCTCGGCGTGAAGGCGGCGGTGGGGGGCTCGGTCTCGAACCTCCGGACGGACGCGAAGAACAGCGCGCGAGTCAGCAGCGCGCTGGCGGCCTCGTGATCCGGGTGGCGCTCCTGCTCCCACGGGGCGATGACGAGCTCGGGGCGCAGGCGCCGGAGGACTTCGACCACCCGTGCCACGGGCGCTGTCCGAGCGCGCTCGGCCTCGGGTCCATCGAAGCCGGACCAGGGGGTGAGCCAGGCATCGGGCAGGCCGAGGTTCTCCCGGAGCGAGAGCCCCAGCACGCGGGAGGCCGCCTCGGTCTCCGCGGCGCGCGTCTCGGGAGTGCCGCGTGAGCTCTTCTCGCCCCGTGTCAGATCGACGATGCCGGTGCGGTAGCCGAGGCCCGCCATGCGGGCGAGGAGTCCACCGCAGAAGAGCTCGACGTCATCAGGATGTGGGCCGAAGGCGAGGACTTCCAGGCCATATCCTGAGTCGGCCGCGCTCATGGCTTCAGGTCCTTCAGGCTGCCGGAGAAGGGCTCACAGGCCTCCAGGACGAGGCGGGCGAAGCCACGAGTTCCAAAGCGGGACGCGTAGTAGGGCAGCCCGTAGATGCGCTCCTGTGGGGCGCCGTCCGGGGCCAGGTAGGTCTGCAGCCGATCCAGGCGTTCGACGGTGACCTGATCCCGCTGGGCGACGGCTCGCCCGTACTTGGCCACGAGGCGGGAGAGGGCTACCCGGACACTCTCCTCGGTACGCTCGATGGCGTGGGAGAAGCTCGGGTCGAGAGTGGCCATCTGCTTGCCAAGGCGTGCGAGCTCAGGGGCCAGGGTGCCCATGAGGCGGGTCTCGACGGCCTCGGGTGGGTCGAAGCCTTCCCCGGCGCTCCGGGCGGCCAGCCGGGCCAGCAGCTCCTCTCGCGGCGCGCTCACCTCGTCCGGCGAGAGGCCCAGCTTGTCGAGCAGGCCGCGGGTACGGTCGTCGAGCACCCGGAGCCGGGCTCGCGGGACGACGAGCGGCATCGGGAGGCCTGCGAGCTGGTAGAGCGGGGCGAGCTGGGCGAAGTACGCGATCTCGCCGGGCCCGCCGACGTACGCCGCCGTGGGCAGCCAGGTATCCTGGAGGATGGGACGCAGCAGGGCCGAGGTCGTGAAGCGGAGGGGCTCGCGGTCGAGCCAGGAGAGGAGCTCCGCTGTCGTGACGGAGGCGCCCTCCGGGTGGCCCACGAGGCTCCAGGTGCCCGGGGAGACGGGGTCGAGACGGTAGCGTGGACCTTCGATCCCATCGGGCGAGAAGAAGCTGAGCGGCGCGCCTGGGCGGATATGGACCTGCTCGGAGAAGTCGGCCTCGGCGAGTGCGCTCCCGCGCTCGGCGAGTGCGGACGCGATGGCCGAGGCTTCCTCAATGGCTCGACGGTGGACAGGCGCGGCGAGCGGGGCGAGGCGCGCATCGCGCGGGTCGAGGAACACGAGCCCCTCGTCGGCGAAGAGGGCCGAGAGGACCTGGGCGAAGGCGTCGGCCATGGTCGCCTCGGGGCGATAGGCGCGCTCCAGCAACTCCAGGTGCTCTGCCGCGTGGGGCTGACTGCCCAGCTCGGTGCGCAGCGCGGCGAGGGCGCGGGTGACGCTCTCGCCCAGGCCTCGGTGGGCGACCGGGACCCGCGAGGTCGCCGCGTCCGGGTGCTCCAGGGCCGTGCGCAGGGGGGTACCCGTGCCGCGGGGCGTGAGGCAGTGGTCGATCTCGGGGAGATCGTGGTCCTCGGTCTGCAGCCAGAAGACGGGGACGCACGGCCGGCCTGTCTCTTCGGCGAGCACACGGGCGGCGGCGATCGCAGAGGCCGCCTTGTAGACCGTGAAGAGCGGCCCGAGGAAGAGCCCGACCTGCTGCCCGGTCACCACGGCGACGGTGCCGGGTCGGGCGAGCAGCTCGAGGTGGCGCTCCCGGGCGGGGCTGGGCGCGAGCCGCGCGTTGCGGGCCACGAGCGCTTCATGGAGCGCGGGGGCCAGGGAGCGGGTGGAGGCTGCAGCCACGGCCTCTGCGCGGGAGGCTCGGTGGCGGAAGCGATCGGGGAGGAAGGAGAGGGCCCGCGGATCGCCGCGGAGCCAGGCGCTCGAGAACGAGGATGTCACGGGCGCCTGATAGCAGGTCCGGTGCAGCGAGGCGACGGGGAAGGGGGCGGCCTACGGCACAGGGACTCGGCGGAATGACTTGATCCGGTCCCAGTCCACCGAGCTCATGGTGACGCCCTTGCCCCCAGCGGACTCGATGGCCTGGCCATTGCCCATGTAGATGACCACGTGACCGATGCCATTCTTGGGCTGGTACATGATCAAGTCTCCAGGAGCCAGCTGCTCACGCGTGACGGGCTTCAGGAACTTCGTGTCCGCGTGGAAGGTTGAGGTAGACGCGAGCCCGCGGGCCGCGAGATCGACGCCCAGCTGCCGGTAGGCCGCCACCACGAACCCGGAGCAGTCGAAGACCCTCGTGCCCTTGGGGTACTGCCACACCGTGTCCGAGCCGTTCACGCTCTTGTGGGCCTTCCCGTCCCAGGGGACATCGCCGAAGCGGAACGGGTTGACCGCCGCGTACGGCGTCCCGATCATCGACTTGGCCCAGTTGAGCATCGACTCGATGCCCTTCGAGGCTGGTGCCCCGGGGCCTGTGACGGGGCCCGGGCCCGCGGGCGAGCCCGGCTGGGCCAGCGCTGCCCACGTCTCCGGACCGACCACGCCGTTGGCGCTGAGTCCCTTGCTGCGCTGGAACTCGATGACCGCGCGCTGCGTCATGGGGCCGAACTTGCCGTCCACCCCGCCCGTGCGAACGCCATGCTGCTCGAGCTGGGTCTGGAGCTTTTGAACGTCAGGGCCCATGTCGCCCTTGCGCAGGGAAGGGCCGGCGGGAGTCGGCGCAGGAGCGCCAGGCGCCCTGGCCTTCAGCGCATTCCAGGTCTGCGGCCCTGCCTTCCCATCAACGGTGATGCCCGCCGCGCGCTGAAACGCGCGCAGCGCCGCTTCGGTCTTGGGGCCGAAGGATCCATCGAGGCCCTGGGGATTGAAGCCTGCGGCGAGCAGCGCCTTCTGGAGCTTCAGCACCTCGGGCCCCTTGCTCCCCTTTTGCAGCATTCCTCCTGAAGGACTCGTGTACGGCGTGGTCTGGCGACGGGTGGCGGCGACGGACATGGTTTTCTCTTGGGTACGGCTCTCGGCGACGGCCTTGCACAAGAGCGGTGTATGACAGAGTCCTACTGCAGCCTGCATGCCATGCGTGGGAGCGAGAGGTCGCGCGAGATGCGGTCCAGGAGCTTCAAGGGGTTGCACTCGGAGTGCGGAGAGCTGGAGGAGGGGGGGGGTGACAACAGCCACCGGATCAGGGTGGTGACGACTGTCACCACCTGTGACTGCTGTCATCACCCCCGTGAGCACTCCCCGTGGCACGATGGCCGCCTGTGTTTTCGTGCCTTCTCCCTGGGAATTTCCATGTCGAGCCTCTTTGAAGACCTCTTCTCGGCCGAGGTCCCGGCCTCTGCCCGCATTCCCGAGCACACCGAGCAGCGCGAGTACCTGGTCGACGGCAAGCTCCTCATGTGGCAGGGCGAGCTGAGCCCGGTCCGCAGCCCTGTCTGTGTGAAGACACCCCAGGGGCTCGAGCAGAAGATCATCGGCGCCACGCCGCTGCTCACGTCGCGGGAGTCTCTGGCCGCGCTCGACGGGGCGGTGCGCGCCTATGATCTGGGCCGCGGGGTGTGGCCCACGATGCGGGTGGCCGAGCGCATCGAGCACGTGGAGCGCTTCATCGCCCGCATGCAGGAGCAGCGGCAGCCCGTGGTGAACCTCCTCATGTGGGAGATCGGCAAGACCCAGAAGGATGCCGAGAAGGAGTTCGACCGGACGCGGGACTACCTCGTCGACACCCTCCATGCCCTCAAGGAGCTGGATCGCAACTCGGCCCGTTTCGTCCAGGA
>NZ_DASPHO010000362.1:0-14773 GCF_035629615.1 Hyalangium sp.
AGGACGTAGCCCTCACCCGAGGCTCGCTGAACTTCAACGCCGGCAAGTCGTACAGGATCGGCTTCCAGCTCTACTCTCCGCTCTCCACGGACGATGATGTGCTGACCCCTGCCGGCTTCTACGCCGAAGAGATCCTCATCAGCTACGACTCGGTGGGCCCGAAGATCAGCTTCACCGATGAGAGCCTCCCGATCTACTTCGTGGTGCCGGCGGGTGCGGATCCAGAAGAGTCCTGGCTCGAGATGGATCTGATCGGGACCGAGGCGCGCAAGAAGCTGGAGACCGCGGTGCCGACCTACCCGGACGAGATGACGCTGTTCGTCACCCTGAAGGTCAAGGGGAAGCTGCCCTCGGGCAAGGGCGCGGAGACGAACGAGGTGACGTACCCCATCAGCATCAGTCGCGCAGCCAGGTGTCCGGACGACCAGGTGCCCACTTATGCCGATACGGAGGGGGCCCCGTGCGGCTACCCTGGCCAGGACGCCTTCTACAATACCTTCGGCTGTATTCCGGTACAGGGTGGTTGACGGTCCCGTCTTCTTTGCTTAAGCGCACCCCGCCATGTCCTTCCGCGCACACTTGGAGTCGGTGGTCAATCAGGTCGACGGGGCCCTCGCCTGCAGCGTGATGGGCTTCGACGGCATCTCCGTGGAGACCTACCAGAAGGACGAGGCGGGGGAGCTCGAGCTCAACGGGGCCTGGGTGGAGTATGCCAACCTGCTCACCCAGCTGAAGAACGCCGCGGACGTGCTGAAGACGGGGGCCGTGACGGAGCTGAGCGTCAACAGCGAGAAGGTGTTGACGATCATCCGTCTGGTGTCCCCGGAGTACTTCCTGGTGCTGGCCCTCCGCGCCGAGGGCAACTACGGTAAGGGCCGATACGTGCTGCGGGTCACCGCGCCGAAGGTCCGCGCCGAGCTCTAGTTTCCCCCTTCCAAAGGGGAGTTCCATCGGCTAGACACCCCGGACTTTTTCAGCAGTCCGAAGGAGCTGTTCCATGGCCGGTGTCATTGATACCTCCGATTTCCGCAAGGGACTCAAGATCGAGATCGACGGGGAGCCGTTCGAGATCGTCGAGTTCCAGCACGTCAAGCCGGGCAAGGGCTCCGCGTTCGTGCGGACCACCATCCGCAGCCTGCTGACGGGCCGTGTGCTCCAGCCCACGCTCAAGTCGGGCGAGAAGGTGGGCAAGCCGGACATCGAGGACAAGGAGATGCAGTACCTGTATCTCCAGGGCGAGGACTACTACTTCATGGACACTCGCAACTACGAGCAGACCTTCCTCAGCGAGAAGGTGCTCGGAGAGGCGAAGAACTTCCTGAAGGAGAACATCAACGTCTCGGTGCTCTTCTACAACGGGAAGGCCATTGGCGTGACGCTGCCCAACTCGGTGGATCTGAAGGTCATCAAGTGCGATCCGGGTGTGCGCGGCGACACCGTGTCTGGCGCGCTGAAGCCCGCGACGCTGGAGACGGGCTACACGGTCAACGTCCCGCTCTTCATCAACGAGGGGGATGTCCTGAAGATCGATACGCGCGACGGGAAGTACCTCACGCGCGTGGCCACCGGGGGCTAGTCCGGGCAGCAGCCCAGGCGGGAGGGGAGTATGGCGACGAAGCGCAAGGCAACGCGGGCAGAAGGTGAGCCCACGCCGGCCAGCGGCCGCGACCCGGGGGCGACGTCCCTGGACGTGGAGGCGCTCCGGCAGATCGTGGAGCTGCTCGAGGCCTCGGATGTGACGCGGCTGGTGTGGCAGCGGGGTGATGAGCGGCTCTACATCCGCCGCGGCCATGGGCCGGCGCCCACCATCGTTCACCACGCGGCTCCCGTGAGCCCGTCGGTGAGCCCGGTGCCGCCGGTGGAGTACTCGACGCCTGCTCCCTCGCGCGTCTCGGCCCCCGCGCAGGCCTCTGCTGCCTCCGCTCTGGCCAAGGCGGCGGAGAAGCCCGGCCACGTGCTCACCAGCCCGTTCGTGGGGACGTTCTACCGGACGCCTGCTCCGGACCAGCCGCCCTTCGTGGAGGTAGGCTCGGTGGTGAAGAAGGGTCAGGTGCTCTGCATCGTCGAGGCCATGAAGCTGATGAACGAGATCGAGGCCGAGCAGGCAGGGCGTGTGGTCGAGGTCCTGGTGGAGAACGGGCAGCCGGTGGAGTTCGGCCAGGCCCTCTTCCGCATCGAGCCGGCATAGTCCGCTCGAGGCCGGCCACGAGCCGGCCCCGGCGGCTGCGAGGAGACCTGGCGTGTTCAAGAAGGTGCTGATTGCCAACCGCGGGGAGATTGCCCTGCGGGTCATCCGCGCCTGCCGCGAGCTGGGCATCGCGACGGTGGCGGTGCACTCCACGGCGGATGCCAACGGGCTGCACGTGCGCTTCGCTGACGAGGCGGTGTGCATCGGCCCTCCGTCGTCCAAGGAGAGCTACCTCAACGTGCCCCAGCTGCTGTCCGCGGCGGAGATCACCCGGGCAGATGCCATCCATCCCGGCTACGGCTTCCTCTCGGAGAACGCCGAGTTCGCCGAGGTGTGTGAGAACTGCAAGATCCGCTTCATTGGCCCGCGACCGGAGATGCTGCGGCTGATGGGCAACAAGGTGCGGGCCAAGCAGGCGGCGCGCGAGGCGGGCCTGCCGCTGCTGCCAGGCAGCACCGGAGTCGTCCGGGATCCGAAGGAGGCCGAGGCCATTGCCCGGGAGATCGGCTTCCCGGTCATCATCAAGGCGGCGGCGGGAGGGGGCGGCAAGGGGATGAAGATCGTCCGCGAGCCGGGCGCGCTCACCCAGGCGTTCGCCACCGCGGGGGCGGAGGCGGTGGCCAGCTTCAACAACGGCGATCTCTACATCGAGCGGTACGTCGAGAAGCCGCGCCACATCGAGATCCAGATCGTCGCGGATGAGCACGGCAACATCATCCACCTGGGCGAGCGCGAGTGCTCCGTGCAGCGGCGGCACCAGAAGCTCATCGAGGAGAGCCCCTCACCGGCGCTCACGCCGGAGCTGCGCGAGAAGATGGGGCGCATCTCCGTCGAGGCGATGCAGCGGCTGCGCTACAACAACGTGGGCACCATCGAGTACCTGCTGGACGAGCACGGCCAGTTCTACTTCATGGAGATGAACACCCGCATCCAGGTGGAGCACCCGGTGACGGAGCTCGTCACGGGCATCGATCTGGTGAGCGAGCAGATCCGCATGGCCTACGGCCACCCCCTGCGCTTCAAGCAGGAGGACATCCGGATGCGCGGCGCCGCCATCGAGTGCCGCGTGAACGCCGAGGATCCCGTCACCTTCGCCCCCTGGCCGGGGAAGATCACCGGCTACAGCGTCCCGGGCGGGTATGGAGTGCGTGTAGACTCTGCTGCGTATGAGAACTACACGGTGCTGCCACACTACGACAGCCTGCTGGCGAAGCTGATCGTCCACGCGGAGGATCGGCCCACGGCCATCCGGCGCATGCAGCGGGCCCTGGGGGAGTACGTGGTGGAGGGGATCCGGACCAACATCCCGTTCCACCGGGCAGCTCTGGCGGAAGAGGCCTTCCAGGAAGGCCAGTACGACACCCGCTTCGTCGAACGCCTGCTGGCCAGCGAGACGGGCAGCCGCCGTCTGAAGAAGGCCATTGAAGAGACGCCCTGAGAGGCGCCCTGAGGCTGCCCGCCCGGCCACCGGTCACGCAACCCCCTGATCCGCCTCGGGGATGGCCCGGCGATTTCTTGACCCACGAGAGCCTCTTCCGTTAGCCTCGGGGTTCCCTCGCTGGATCCTTGAAGGACGCAGGAAACCCCAAGAAGTTCCAAGGGGTTAGACCGGTCGGAAGCCCCGCTCGATGGACAAGAACAAGATCATCGAAGCCGCCGCGAAGCTCGTCGCGAAGGGCGCCTACGACAAGGCCATCAAGGAGTACCAGAAGGTCCTGGAGGCCGATCCCAAGGATATTCGCGTCCTCCAGAAGATGGGGGAGCTGTACGTCAAGAAGAACGACAACCCCCAGGCCGCGCACTACTTCACCAAGGTCGCCGAGAGCTACTCCACGGATGGCTTCTTCCTGAAGGCCGTCGCGCTCTACAAGCAGGTCCTCAAGCTCAACCCGAACCTGCTGGACGTGAACCTGAAGCTGGCGGAGCTCCACCAGCAGCTCGGGCTGATGTCCGAGGCGATGGCGTACTTCCAGATCGTCGCCAACCACTACGACAAGGCCGGCGATACCCGGCAGCTGCTCGACACGCTCAAGCGGATGGTCGACCTCGACCCCGAGAACGTGGCGTCGAAGATCAAGCTGGGCGAGCTGTACTCGAAGGAGGGCCTGACGAAGGAGGCGGTGGCGGAGTTCAAGCGCGCCGCTGACTACCTCAAGAAGAACGCCCGCACGGATGACTACCTGCGCGTGGCCGAGCGCCTGTCCGCCCTGGAGCCTGAGAACATCGCGCTGGCCAAGGATCTGGCCAAGCTGTACCTGGACAAGGGTGATCAGAAGCGCGCCCTCGCCAAGCTCCAGGTGGCCTTCAAGGCGGACGGGCGTGACGTCGAGACGCTGAACCTGCTGGCCCAGGCGTTCCAGGGGCTGGGGCAGACCTCGAAGACGGTCTCCGTCTACAAGGAGCTGGCCAAGGTCTACCAGGACACTGGCCGCGCCCAGGAGGCCAACGGCGTCTGGGACAAGATCGCCGAGGTTGATCCACAGGATCCGGAGCTGCTCGCGCGCAACGCTCCCGCCGCCCCCGCGGCTCCTGTCCGAGGGCCTGCTCCTCGTACCGCCCCCGCGCCTGCGCCGGCTCCCCGTGCGGCCCCCGCGCCGGCTCCCGCACCCGCGCCTGCCCCCCGTGCCGCGCCCGCACCCGCGCCTGCACCGACTCCCCGTGCGGCCCCCGCGCCGGCTCCTGCGCCCGCGCCGGCTCCCCGTACCGCTCCTCCGGCCACGATGACCCCCGCGCCCGTGGGGCCGCTGACGCGCGAGCAGCTCTCCAAGCTGCTCACGGAGACCGACGTCTACGTCAAGTACGGCCTCCACGACAAAGCGCTCGAGCACCTGCGGAAGATCTTCGCCGTCGATCCCGAGAACCTCGACGCGCACGAGAAGGCCTACAACATCTACGTCTCCGCCGGGAACACGGTGCAGGCCGGCGAGCAGCTGCTCAACGTGCTGCGGCTGTGCACCCGTCGCTCGGACTCGCAGCGCGCCCAGCCTTACCTGGCCGCCATCCTCCAGCAGAGCCCCAACCACCCCGAGGTGCCCGCGTTCCTCGCCGTGCTGCGCGTGGAGCAGGCCGGGGCGCCGGTGGCCGCGCAGGTGGAGTCCCTGGAAGAGGACGCCATCCTCGTGGAGTCGAACGACGAGGAGATCGTCGTCGCCGAGGCGCCCGAGGACGCGCTCGCGCGGCCTCCAGGGGATGATCTGGCGCTGGCCGCGATCGGCTCGTCCGAGTCTGATGAGATCGTCGAGGAGGGCTCCGCGGAGACGGTGCTCGGCGACGAGGAGCTGGTGGGCGAGGCGATCGTCTCCGGCGAGAGCGACATCTATACCTCCGACGAAGCCACGTCGCTGGATGTCGGGGACGACGAGTCGCTGGTGGTCGCCGACGAGACGACGAACACCAACATCATGGACGAGCCGCTCGTCGCGGGCTCCGCGGACGAGGAGATGTCGTTCGTGGACGCGACGTCCGCCGAGTACCTCGTGGACGAGCCCGGCATCTCCATGGGAGACGAGCCCATCGTCGACGAGGGAGAGGGCCTGGCGCTCGGGGACGAGGACGATCCGCCGCCCACGCGTCCGGCGATGCCCTCGGCGCAGCTGCTCCAGACCGCCAGCTCGACGGACTCGCGGCACGCGCTGGGCGACGACGAGGAGATGCCGACGCGGGTGGCCATGAGCCCGGTGGCGAGCGCGGGCTTCGATTCCGAGCTCACCTCCTCGGGCCACCCCGCATACGAAGCCGAGGACGCCACCGTCGTCAGCGCCGTGCTGGGGGTGGAGGAGAGCGACGACGTCCACACCCAATCCACGGAGGCGATCTCCAGCGAGGAGGAGCCGGCCTCCGAGGAGTGCGACGAGGCGAGCTTCTTCCTCGATCAGGGGCTGACCGAAGAGGCGCGGGAGATCCTCGAGAACGTGGTGATCGCCTTCCCGGATCACCCGCGCGCCGCCGAGCTGATGGCGCGGCTGGAGGCCCTCGAGTCCGGGAACGGGACCACTCCGACGACGGAGGAGACCGAGACCGGGATGATGCAGGTGCCCACCGTGGAGCCGGTGGATGCGCCCGCGGAGCGCGACGCGTTCGATCTGGCGGCGGAGCTGGCCGGGGAGATCGATGGGCTGGCCGACACCTCGCCCGCCCCGAGCTCGTCCGAAGACGACTTCCAGTACTCGGTCGAAGAGGTCTTCGCCGAGTTCAAGAAGGGGCTGGAGAAGGTCGTCAAGCCCGAGGACGTGGACACGCACTACGATCTGGGTATCGCCTACAAGGAGATGGGCCTCAGCGACGATGCGCTGGGCGAGTTCGCCGTCGCGCGCAAGGGGTGCGTGGGCACCAAGCGCGAGCTGGACTGCATCACGATGATCGGGATGCTGCACGGCCTGCGCGGCGAGCACGCGGAGGCGGTGAAGGCCTTCAAGGAGGGGCTCGCCAGCGAGCACGCCAAGGACGAGGCGGCCAAGGCGCTCGGGTTTGAGCTGGCGCTGGCCTACGAGGCCATGGGCGAGGAGGGCAAGGCGCTCTACCACTACCAGCGGGTAGCGAAGCTGGACCCGAAGTACCGCGACGTCTCCTCCCAGGTGGAGCGGCTGTCCGCGTCGGTGAAGCCCGAGCCTGACCCCATTGCAGCTCCGAAGCCTCCTCCAGCGGCAGCCGCAGCTTCCGCGGGCGCCCCGAAGGCCCGCAAGGTAGGCTACGTGTAGTCTACGTCCGGCGAGCCCATGACGACCTACCTCGACTTTTTCGAGCTCACGACCGAGCCCTTCTCCAACGCCCCGGTCAGCCGGTTCTATTACAACTCCACCCAGCACTCCCAGGCCCTGACGCGGCTGATGCACGCCGTGGGCTACATGAAGGGCCTGTCCATCCTCGTGGGGGACATCGGCGCGGGGAAGACGACGCTGGCGCGGCGGATGCTCGACTCGCTCCCCGAGTCCGAGTACGAGGCGGCGCTGCTCGTCATCATCCACTCGGGCATCACCGCCAACTGGCTGCTGCGCCGCATCGCGCTGCAGCTGGGCGTGGAGAACCCGGCCCAGGAGAAGCTCGCGCTCCTGTCCCAGCTCTACCAGCGCCTCCTGCAGATCTACGAGTCCGGCAAGAAGGCCGTCGTCCTCATCGACGAGGCCCAGATGCTGGAGACGCGCGAGCTGATGGAGGAGTTCCGTGGCCTGCTGAACCTGGAGGTTCCGGAGCGCAAGCTCATCTCCTTCGTCTTCTTCGGGCTGCCGGACATCGAGAAGAACCTCAAGCTGGATCCGCCGCTCGCCCAGCGTGTGGCCTTCCGTTACAAGCTCGAGCCGTTCACCGCCGAGTCCACAGAGGCCTACGTCAAGCACCGCCTGCGGCTGGCTGGCTCGCCCCGGCTGCCTTTCTCGCCCGAGGCGCTGCTGGCCATCCACAAGGCCTCCGGCGGCACCCCGCGCGTCATCAATACCCTGTGCGACAACGCCCTCTTCGAGGCGTTCCTGGCCCGCCAGGAGACCATCAGCGAGGAGCTCATCCGTCGGGTAGCGGACAACCTGGGCCTGGTGGGCTCGGCACCGCCCCCGGCGCCGGGGGCTCCGGCGAAGCCTGCTCCTGAGCCCAGCAGCCGACCAGCCAGCGCGAAGATCGATCTGGCGGAGATCGACCGCTACCTCGAGGGGCTCGGTAAGCTGTAGCGGCGTTGGCCACTCAGAGCCGTCAGGGCGCGCGACGGGCGCTACTCGTGATTGCCCTCCTCATCGTGGGGGCCATTGCCGCTCTACGTACGTCCGTGGCCTGGGAGACGGCCTGCACGCTCGCGCGGCGGAACCTGCCGGATCTGATCGGGCTGGAGGTGGGCATCGGCCAGTGCGAGCTGGATCCGCTCGGACAGAAGGTCATCATCCGCGGACTCGCCCTCTTCACGCCCGGCACGGACACGCCGCTGCTGGCCGCGGATCTGGCCGAGGTCCAGCTCGGGCTGACGCGGCCCTTCTCCGGCAAGCTGGCCCTGGATCTGGTGCGCGTGCAGCGGCCTCGCGTGGTGGTGGATCTGTCCAAGCCCTCGAAGGAGAAGCCGGGTGAGCCGGCTCCGTGCGTGCTGGCGCCGCTGGAGCGGCTGAGGATCTCCCGGCTGGCGCTCACAGGAGCGCAGGTGCGGGTGGTGCTGCCTGGCGGACGGCGCGTGGAGGTGTCGGAGCTGGACGTGGGATGGAAGGAGCGCTGGGGCATCGCCGAGTTCGACGTGGAGGCCCGGCGCGGTGTGGTGGGGTTGGGGCCTGGAGGCGGCGAGCTGCTGCTGGGGCGGCTGGTGCTGAGCGGCGGCCTGGACGTGGACGAGCAGTCGCTGGAGCTCAACCGCGCGGAGGTGGCGCTGGACGATGCCACCGTGAGCGTCTCGGGACGGGTGGAGTCGCTGTGCCAGCCGCTGCTCGCGCTGGACGCGCAGGTGTTCTTCCCGCTGCGGACGCTCTCTCAGGCGGGGCTGTTGGAGCGGTCCGCCTCGGGGCACGTGTGGACGCGCCTCACGGTGACGGGCCGCCCCCTGGCGCCGAGCGTGTCCGTCGAGGTGACGGCGAACGGCCTCGCCTATGAGCGCTACGGCCCCACCTCGCTCACAGCGCAGCTGCACTACCAGGGCGAGCGGGTGCTGGTGGAGAAGCTGACGGTGCCCGTGGGCAACGGGCGCGCCGAGGTGAGCGGCACGGTCCGGCTCACCCCGGGCCTCCCCGTGGATCTGGACGTGGAGACGCATGATGCGTCCTTTGGACGGATCCTCGCGCAGGCGGGGGTGAAGGGCTCCTGGGTGGACTTCCCGGCGACGACCACGGGACACCTCTCCGGGACGATCCTGCCGCGGCCGCAGCTCTCGGGCACGGCGGAGCTGCGCACCGGCCGCTTTGTGTTGGCCACCCGCGCCTTCGATGCGCCCGAGCAGAAGGGGCTCACACTGCTGGCCTTCGAGCGGGGCCGGGTGCAGGCGCAGCTGAAGATCCTCGCGGACCGGGTGACCATCGGAGCACAGGTGGAGTCGGGCCGCTCGAAGATGAACTCGGATGTCACGCTCTTCTATGAGCCCACGCGCGGGCTGGAGGTGCGCGCGGACGGCGAGCTGGAGCTCTCCGACTATGGCGCCATCGCCGGCCTGCCGTGGGAGGGCCGCGGCACGGCGAGCCTCACCGTGGTGGGGCCGTACGCGGACGTGAAAGTGGACTCGAACCTCTCGCTGCGGGACTTCACCTTCTGGGGCTTTGGGCTGGGCGTGGTGCAGGGCAAGGCGACGTTCGAGGATCTGGTGCTGTCCTTCCCGGCGATGTCCGGGCAGAAGGGCCGCACCCAGTACTTCGGCAAGGCCGCGCTCACCTTCGGCAAGTCGCTCCACGCGAAGGCCGAGGTCAACGTGCCACAGGGGCGCACGGAGGACCTGCTGGACATCATCGCTGGGCTCCACCCGAACATCGCCGTCATGCAGGGGACGATCGCGGGCCTGGCCTCCGGGCGGGTGGAGATCGACAGCCCCGTGGATCGCTTCGAGGGGCTGGCGGCGTTCGACTTCAAGAACACCACCTACTATGGGCGCCGCATGGGAGAGGGCTCCTCGCGGCTGCGCTTCGTGGATGGCAAGGCGATGGTGCTGGAGCGCACCACGCTGGTGGGGCCACTCGGCAAGAGCTGGGCGGAGGGGACCTTCACCTTCGCGGGCGGGCTGGACTACCGCTTCGGGGGCGAGGACCTCTCCTTGGCGGAGGCGGTGGGGCCGGAGCTCGCCGCGCGCATGGGCATGCAGGGCACGCTCACGCTGGACGGCACGGTCAGCGGCAACTCCAACCTGCCCATCGTCAAGGGGGAGCTGAAGGGCCCCCGCATCACCTTCGCGGACCGCGATCTCGGCGCGATGCACCTGGTGGGCGAGATGACGGGCCGGGATCTGGTGATCTCCGGGCCGCTCTTCCGGGATGCCAACGGTGACCTGAAGATGAAGGTGCGGGAGCCGTTCCCCTACGAGCTGTCCGTGGTCCTGTCGCTGCCGGAGATCCGCCCGCTGCTGCCCCAGAGCGCCCTGACGCAGGGCATGTCCGGCTCGCTGACCGGCATCCTCAGCGTGCAGGGCAACATCCGCAACATGGAGGGTGCGCAGGCGACCGCGCTCGTGGACCAGCTGGCCCTGGCGCGCGGCAGCTTGCGTGGCGTGAACGAGGGGCCCATCACCCTGAGCTACGCGGGCGGGAAGCTGAGCGTGGAGCCCTTCACCTTCCGTGGGCCGGACCTGGAGCTCTCCGGCTCTGGCTGGATGGGGCTTCGCACCCTGGATCTCAACGTGAGCGGCGGCCTGGACATGCGCCTGCTGGAGACGGTGCTTCCCGAGGTGGAGCGCACGGGCGGGCGGGTGGAGTTCCAGGGGCAGGCCACTGGCAGCCTGGACAAGCCCTCCCTGGTGGGTGAGGCCTCTGTCTCCGAGCTCCGGCTGTCCGCGCGCGGCCGGCCCATCACGCTGCGCGCCGTGTCCGGCCTGGTCACCTTCACCGAGCAGGGCGTGCTGCTGAAGGGCTTCCGGGGCCTGCTCAACGAGGGGCGCGTCACCGCCAGCGGCGAGCTCGCCCTCAAGCAGTTCCAGCCGGACAAGATGACCTTGGTGGCCGAGCTGGAGGACGTGACGTACCGCTACTCGGATGATCTTCCTGTCACCGTCTCGGGCGGGCTGCAGCTCACGGGGAACCCGGACGCCCTGCTGCTTGCGGGCGACATCGACATCCTCCGGCTGCGCTACCAGAAGGGCCTGGAGCTGGACTCCATGCTGAAGAACCTGGGACGGCGCACCGGCGCGGTGCTGCCGACGACGTCGGACAGGCCGCGGGAGTTCCTCACCTATGATGTGCGTGTCCACCTCAAGGATGTGCGGGTGGACAACAACCTGGCCCGTGCCCGGCTGCTGGGCGACCTGCGGCTGACGGGCACCAATATGCGCCCGGGGTTGCTCGGCCGCGTGGAGACGGACGAGGAGAGCCAGGCCTTCTTCCGCAACAACCAGTTCGTCATCAGCCAGGGCCAGGTCGAGCTCCGGGACCGCTACGGGATCGATCTCGTGTTCGACGTGCGCGGGCAGACGCAGGTGCGCGAGTACACCGTGAAGGTGCACGCCTTCGGGCGCCCTGCGGACCCGCAAGTGGTCTTCTCCTCCGAGCCCGCCCTGGCCGAGGGAGATGTGGTCTCCCTCCTCACCCTGGGTGTGACGAGCACGGACAAGGAGACGGCGGCCTCGGCCAGTGCGGGCCTGGCCGCCGAGGCCCTCTTCAACGTGTCGGGGTTGGATAGGCAGGTGAAGCGCTTCCTGCCGAGCAACCCCGTCCTCCGAGATCTGTCCTTCCAGATCTCGACCACGTACAACGATGCGACCAGGCAGGCGGAGCCGACCGCACAACTGGAGTCGAAGATCCTGAGCGATCAGCTTAAGATCGGCATGACGCAGCCAGTCAGCGGGCGTGGGACACGCGCCCGGGCCGAGTACCGCTTCGACAACCGCCTCTCCGCACAGGCCCAGTGGGACAACGAGAACAGCGAAGCCGCGTTCGGCAACCTCGGACTCGAGCTCAAATTGAGCTGGGAGGTCGAGTAGCGCTCTCCGTGTGCCTGCTGTGGGCAGGCGCAGTCCTGGCGCGTCCCGCCATGCAGGCGCCACCTCCGGCGGGCGAGGAGCTCGCAGAGCCAGGGGAGCAGGTGGCCCCCGACGTCATGGCGGTGGAGCTCGTCCTTCCGCCAGGCTCGGACACGCAGGGGCTGGCGGAGCTGGTGACGATCCGCCGTGGGCAGGTGCTCTCGCCGCTGGCGGTGCGCCGGAGCGTGGAGGGCCTGTGGAACACCGGCCGCTTCACGAACGTGGAGGTCCGCGCGGTGGAGGTGCCCGGCGGCGTGCGGCTGGTGTTCCAGCTCACGCCGGTGCAGCAGCTCGTAAGGCTCGTCATCGAGGGTAACGTCGCCCTGTCCGACGAGGAGATCCGCGAGGCCAGCGGTCTGCCGGAGTACGCCCCGCTGGATCCGGACAGTGTCGACACGGCCCGCGCCGCCATCGAGGAGGCGTACAGCCGCAAGGGGTATGATCAGGCGCGGGTGGCGGTGTCCCAGGAGCCGGCGACGGGCGGGGTGGTGCTGGTGTTCACGCTGGACGAGGGCCAGCCCACCCGGCTGGAGCGCGTCACGCTCGCGGGCAGTCCCGGCCTGCCGCTGTCTCAGCTGCTGGAGGCGCTGGGCTTGAAGCCGGGCATGGTGTTCGATCAGGCGCGGCTCCAAGCGGGCCTGGAGCAACTGCGGAGCTTCCTGCGCGAGCAGCGCTACTTCCGCGCGCGGGTGGGGAACCCCTCGGTGACGTTGGAGGCAGGCCTCGCGACGGTGGCCCTGCCCGTCTCCGCCGGCCCTCGCTACACCCTCCACTTCCACGGCAACCACCACTTCCCGGGCACGCTCCTGGACCGCGTCCTGGCCTATGACGGCACGGAGTCGCTGGATCCTGGGGTGATGTGGAACCTGGCGCGGCGGGTGGCGACCTTCTACCGCTACCGGGGCTTCCACGACGTGCGAGTCACCCCGCGCGAGGTGCGCAGGCCGGACCATGCGGAGGCCGTGCTCGTCTTCGAGATCGAGGAGGGGCGGCCCCTCACTGTGACGGAGGTGCGCTTCCAGGGAAACCGGGCGCTGCCCAGCGGCGTGCTGCGCGAGGTGCTCGCCGAGCGCATCCGCAACACCGATCCGGTGCCCGAGCTGACGCTGCCGTTGCGGGACGATCCGCTGCAGCTCGACGGGCGTGGCGGGCAGGGGCCTCGCTCCGTTCCGCTAGCACCGGATCCCCACACCGTCTTCGTGGAGGAGGCGTACCTGGAGGCCGCGGAGGTGCTGACGGAGGCCTATCGCGAGCGCGGCTTCCCCAATGCGCAGGTGCGCTTCCACCGGCTGGAGCTGGATGTGAACGGGCGCACGGCCGTGGCGGAGTTCCAGGTGGAGGAGGGCTTGGAGACGCGGGTCGACGAGGTGAAGGTAGACGGAGAGCCGCCGGGGACGAGCATCGCGGGGCTGGGGCTGAGCGAGGGGGACTCGCTCAGCGAGGAGGCGGTGGAGCGCGCGCGCCAGAACCTCGAGCGGGCGGTCGCGAAGCAGGGATACCTGTTCGCTCGTGTGGAGGTGAAGGCGCTGCCAGGAGGAGAGGATCCGCGGTACGTGAAGGTCCACCTGCACGTGGAGCCGGGCCCGCAGGTGCGAGTGGGCCGCATCATCGTCCAGGGGCTGACCCGCACGGACGAGCGAACGCTGCGCTCGCACCTCGACCTGGAGGTGGGCACGACGCTGGATCTGGAGAAGCTGGCGGAGGGCCGGCGCCGGCTGGCGCGGCTCAACATCTTCCGTCAGGTGGAGCTGCAGCTGCGCGAGCCAAACCGCCGAGAGGAGATCAAGGACATCCTGGTGACGGTGCAGGAGCGGCCGCGCATCGACGGTGAGGTGTCCGGCGGGTACTTCCTGGTGGACGGTCCGCGCGTCACGGTGGACACGGCCTTCCCGAACGTGGACGGACGCGGGCTCAACCTGCTGGCCCGTGCCAAGGTGAACTACGTGGGCTGGAGCCAGGAGGCGTTCTCCGGGCGGTTCGACGGCATCCAGGACAGCTCCCTCCAGGGCTGGGATGGGCTGGGCGGGCGCGGCAGCGTGGCGCTGAGCCAGCCGCGCCTCAACTTCTTCCTCCTGCCACGGGACACGGGCGCGCGGCTGGACCTCATCGGCGAGCGCATCCACAGGCCCTCCTATCTCTCCACGCGGTTCGCGACGGTGGCCGGCCTGGACTGGCCGGCGGCACGGTGGCTCAACCTGTCGGTGCAAGGCGAGCTGGAGCACAACCGGCTGCGCTCGCGCGGCGGCGTGCTGAACGTGCTGAGCCGGGCGGACCTGGAGCGGCTGCGCTTTCCGTACGGTGTCTTCACCCTGTACTCGCTCCGAGCATCCTCCACGCTCGACTTCCGGGATGATCCCACCCATCCGCGCAAGGGCCTTCTGCTCGCCACCAGCGCGGAGTACACCCGGGACCTCAGCGTGGCGCCCACGGACGCGCTGGGCAACAGGGCCGAGGACTTCCCCATCCACGAGCTGAAGCTGTCCGGCAGTGTGAGCGTGTATGCCCCGCTGGGCCGCCGCGCCAGCTTCGCGCTGTCGGCCCGGGCCGGGACGATCGTCCCACTGGCCGACAACGCGCAGTCCATCGGCTCCAAGCTCTTCTACCTGGGCGGCTCCTCGAGCCTGCGCGGCTTCCGAGAGGATGGGGTGTTGCCCGAGGACCAGCGCGCGGAGGTACGCCAGCAGCTGCTGGACTGCCGCTCCGTCGTCAATCCGCTGGGCTGTCCGTCCGAGCTGGTGGCGGTGCTTGCGGGGCAGGCGCCCCTCAGTCAGGGCGGCGAGCTGTTCACCCTGGGGAAGGCGGAGCTGCGCCTGCCGGCCTTCAGCTCGCTGGACCTGGGCTTCTTCTTCGAGGCCGGCAACCTGTGGGCTGAGCGGACGAACTTCGATCCCACGGTGCTGCGCTACACGGCGGGCGTGGGGCTGCGCTACGTGACGCCGGTGGGGCCGTTGGCCTTTGACGTGGGCTTCAAC
>NZ_DASPHO010000363.1:0-4956 GCF_035629615.1 Hyalangium sp.
CACCACGCCCATGCCGCCCGCGCCGAGCTGCCCCAGCACGGTGTAGCGGTCGAGCACCCGCTGCCCGGCGAGGGGAACGGTGAACGGAGCCTCCGCGACAGGGCCGGAAGGATCGGTCCGAGGCTGAGTGGGCGCCTCCTCGGATTCACTCATCGGCCCAGCTCCTTCCCCATGTGCTCTCCTCAGCGGATCTGGAGCGGGAGGCTCAGCGTGCCGAATGCCTCGCCGGTGCGCGCGTCCTCCAGGGTCGCCTGGAGCTGGACCTGGACTTGGCCCTCCCGCGCGTCGAGCGGGGGGAAGTAGAGGAAGCCCGCCTGCGTGCCCCCGTCGGGCACGGCGCCCTCGTGGAAGGCCTGCCGCACCATGTCCGCCGAAGGCTCCGTGAGGCCGTGCGCGGGGGGCATGCAGCTGATGCAGGGAGGACCTGCATACCGCACATCATTGGTACCGTTGGTGCGGGTGTACGTCCGGTCGGCGCCATCCGAGGGGTGGCCGCCCACCGCGAGCGGAGTGTTGGGCAGGCGCTGACCGGTGTGCGGAGGAGGAGCCTGGATGCGCGTGGCCCGCGTGGAGAAGAACTGGTCCATCGCGGCCTGCGACAGCGCCTCATGGCGCGCCTCGCCCACCAGCGCGAAGTGCCGGAGCCGGACGTTCAGCGGCCGGCCGCTGCGGTTCTCCAGGACGAGCTCCACGGGCGTGAGGTGGTCATCGAGATCCTTGGGGTAGCTCTCCCAGCTCGAGCCGTTCGCCAGGAGCCGGACCCCATGGGCCTCGCCCACGATGGTGGACGCGTCCGCCGTCAAGCTTAGGGCCGTAGGTGCCGGGCGGAGCGCACCCTCCTGAGCGCACCCCAGGGCGAGCAACAGCACCATGACTCCAGACCCGTGAACACGCATGGAAACCCTCCTCGTAGGGAGGAGGATAGCAGCACACCTGCCGTTCAAGCCCGTCAGGGCCAGCTCCTGACGACGTAAAGAGGGCTGCCTCGTCCTGGCGCGGGAGCCGTGACTCCCGCGCGATCAGAGCCCCGCCACCTTGGCAGAGCTGGAGACCGTGTAGGCGAAGGCCAGCTCCTGCTGGGAGCGCGCGGGGGCAGGGAGCTCGAAGCGGAGGATTCCGTCCTGGCTCACCTTCGAGGGGGCCGGCTTCGCCTTCTCCTTGAGCAGCTCGATCTCCACTGCCTCCACCTCGGAGACGGGCATCCGCTCCTCGATGGCGATCTGCTCCGCCCGGCTGCCCGTGTTGGAGAGGAACAGCTTCACGAAGTGCGTCCGTGTCTTCCGGCCGGTGAGCCGGTTCGTGTCCAGCTTCGTCTCCACCTGGCGGGCGATGCGCAGGGCGTCCTCGCTGCCGAAGCCCAGCTTCACCCGCTCACCCACTCCCGCGAAGGTGAGCTGTGCCCGCCCCACGTAGCCGCTCGTGCGCACCAGATCCACCGGGCCCGCCAGCAGCACTGAGGAGCCCTTGTTCTCGAAGCGCGCCACCCGGTGCACCAGCGGCGAGTGCTCCGGCGTCCCCACCAGCTCCGAGGTGGCTGGCGCCGTGAACTGGAACAGCGGCACCCGGTGCGGCGCTCCATCCGAGGGCAGGGTGACGCGGTGGGTGGCCTTCAGCGTCAGCGGCTCGCCGCCGTCATCGAGACCGGGCATGTCCTCGGTCTGCCGGGCGCCGCCCTCGCCTGTCGTCTGAACGGTCTCCTCGCGGATCGTCACCTCCACTGTGTGCTTCTCCTGCTGGGTCTTGTCCCGCAGGTACAGCCGATCCTCCACCAGCCGCGGCGGACTGGCTCCCAGCGTGGGACGCGCCGTCGAGAAGGCCATCTCCACGTCCTTCCAGTCCTCCTCCGTGCGCTGCCACACCACCGCCTCGCACTCCAGCACCACGGTCTCTCCACCCTCGCCGGGCCGCAGCGTGGCCCGGTACGCCGGACGCCACACGGCGCTGGGCACCAGGTACGCCACGCCCACCGTCACCGTGCCTCCCGTGGGGTGGTTCACCTCCATCTCCGTCGAGGTGACGAGCTTCGCCTCCGGCTGCTCGCCCTGCGCGAACGCGCCCTGCGCCTCTGCCAGCCGCTGCCGGGCCACGGCCTCCCGCTTGCGCGCCTGCCGCAGCGCCTCCTCCGTAGAGCCCACCTCCGCCCGCACCGCCGCCAGGTGGAGGCGCCAGGTGTCCGGCGTCGCCTTGCCGGCGCCGACGAGCTCGGAGATGGAGCGCAGCACGTCCGCGCGCGCGGCCTGCGCCACGCTCAGCCTTGCCTCCAGGCGGAGGACATCGCCCGTGGCGACCCGCACCGCCTGCTCGAGCGACTCGACGCGGCGCCCGAGCTCCGTGCGGTGCTCGCGCAGCCCCTCCTTGGGCTGCTCCTTCCAGGTGCGGCTCACGCGCGCGCCGACGATGGTGCCCCCGGACAGGGAGACCTGGAGCGACCGGTCCACCGCGAGCGGTGACAGCCCCTCCACCCTCAACCGCTGCGGGCCGGCGGGGATCGTCACCTCGCCGCGGCGCTCCACGAGCGCGCGATCCTCCAGGACGGTGACCTTGATGACGGGGAGTGTGACGTGGGTGCTCACTTACGTCCTCCGGTTGCCGCCCTGGAGCATCTTGCTCGAGGGGATCTTCACGACCCAGGTCGCGTCCAGCGCTTGCTTCTCACCCGCCTGCAGCGTTACCCGCCACGTCCGCTCACCGTCCACCGGAGTGTCTCCGGGCAGCGGCTCCGGGGAGCGCCAGGGAGGCTTGATCTCGGTCTCCTCGACCTTGATGTCCTTCTCGTCCTTGGGGATCACGGGCACGCGCTCGCGAATCTCCACGATCACCGGCCGGCCCAGCCGGTTGGCCACCTCTACCGAGATCCGGTGCGTGAGCATCGCGGCTCCACCGAAGACGCCTCCCGAGGCCTCGTCGAAGCGCGTGTTGCGCGACACCTTGATGGACTCTTCGACGCCCAGCCCCAGCCGCTGCGTGGCGCCCGGCGCCAGCGTGGGCAGGGGAGAGGTCATGAGGAACTCGTCCCCGAGCGTCACGTCCACCGGGCCCGCGAGCAGCGCGTGGGGTGTGCGGTTCTCTACCTTCACCGTGCGGAAGACCTGCGGCTCCATGGATGGGACGCAGAGGTACTCGGCGGCGAGCCCCACGGGCGCCGAGAACACCGGCACCGTGTGCCACACACTGTCCGAGGGTACGTCGGTCCGCGTCTCCACGTCATAGCGGTAGTCGAAGTGGGGCGTGGACTGGCGAGGCGGCACGGCCCAAGTGGGCGGGCTGATCTGGTGGACGGAGTCCATGGTCTGCTGGCGGATGGCGATCAGCGAGACGATGTCCACCTGCACATGCATCGCCGTCAGCGCGATCAACTCCTGGGAGGACCAGGCGGGGCGGGGCTGAAGCCGGCCGCGCAGACCGGGCTGGCTTGGGGGAGCCAGCTCCAGCGATTGGTAGTCCAGCAGGTTGCCGCCGAGCTCGAGGCCCGACGGGGGCTCCGGCTCCGAAGGGGGAGCGCCGCCAAAGCCGCCCATGGCAGCCCCTTCATCCAGGTCCATCATGGGGGCGTCGTCGTACGCCGCGTCCTTGGCCATCTCTTCTTGAGGGGCCGACATCCTCCTGCCTCGAGCCAGAGCTCCTCCTCCCCCAGGTGCTCCACTTCGTCTGGGGGCAGCGGCGGTAGGAGCCTGACGAGGTGGGGACGGCGGAGCGCTGGACGAAGAGAAGATGCCGGAGAGAGCGCCGCCCTTCTTCATCATCCGAGGTGCCTCCGCCTCCGGAGAGGGCATGGCGGAGTAGGAGGGTTCGTCGGCATCCTGCTCGAAGAGGTCGGCCTTGGGCGCCGGTTCGGGAGCCGCCGCCTGGAAGCGGGCGTCACCCGCTGGGAGCTCCGCGGTGATGGAGCGGTCCGGGGCCTTGTTCTTGGGCTGGGGCTTGGCGAGGACTGGAGCGGGCTGGGACGGACGTGGAGGTCTGCCCGCGGAGTCATATCCGGCGAAGAGCTCGTCGAGCCCGGGTGGGGGCTCGCGCCACCCCGAGCAGGCCGGAGGAGGCTGGCGCCGGCCGATGCGCAGGGCCTTGAGCTCCGGCACATCCGCGCGGCGGTGGAGCTGGGCGGTGGACAGGGACAGCTTCACGTTCTGCCAGTCCTCGCCGGTGCGCTGGAGCACGGAGGCCCGCATCCGCAGCGTCCCGCCGTCGAGCGAGCGCGGCATGCGCAGCTCGTACCCTGGCACCCAGCGTGCTCCGCGCACGGCGTACTCGAGTGCCAGCCGCGTCTCCCCCTCCACGGCGCCCGCCTCCGAGAGCGTGATGAGGGCGGCGCGGTACAGCACTGCGCGCTGGCCACGCACCGCGGACGAGCCCTCCTGTAGCCTGCGTCGGCGCAGCTCCACTTCTGCTGTCGCGTCCCGGTGGCGCCGCTCCAGGTCGAGCTTCCGAGCGTGGAGGGCCGCCAGCTCCTCGTCCACGAAGCCGGCGAGGGCGAGGACGGCGGTGGGGGAGGCCTCGCGAGGCTCCTGGCCTTCCTTGGGCTGCAGGAAGGAGGGGCCGAGCTGCTGAAGCGCGTCGAGATCCTGCTGCACCCGCTGGAGCTCCAGGGAGACGCTGGCGAGCGCCTCCTGAGCATCCTCGAGTGCGCGTTGCTCCGCGGGGACATCGGGCTCGGGGGGGAGCTGCGCGTCGAAGGCAGGGCGGATGTCGCGGACGGCGAGACCGGCGGGGCCTTGAAGGATGGCTGCGCGCAGCGAGCCGGTGGTGAGCCCTAGCGGCAGGCCATTGATGCGGACCTGCATGGGCAGCCGGCCATTCTCGGCCGGCACCATGGCCACGCGGGTGCAGAGCGCTCCGTCGGCATGGACGGTGACTGCGTCCAGGACGGATGGGACAACGAGCATGGAGGCCCCCTCCAGATGAGTGGCCCCCAGGCTAGCGGGCCCGGGCCCAGAGAGCGAGCGCGGCTCATAGGCCCCC
>NZ_DASPHO010000364.1:0-9736 GCF_035629615.1 Hyalangium sp.
GCTGATGCAGCTGCGGTACTCGGCGGAGCTGGTGGCATACCTGGAGGGCCTGTAGATGAACACCGCGCTGGCCCGCGACCGAGCGCGGCTGTTGGAGCTGCTCACGGAGCGCTCCTTCGAGCATCGCAAGGTCGTGCTCTCGTCCGGCAAGGAGTCGGACTTCTACATCGACTGCAAGCGCACGGCGTTGCTGGCGGAGGGGCACTTCCTCATTGGCCGGCTGCTGTTGGATGCGATCGTGCGGGAGGCGCCGCTGGCCGTGGGAGTGGGCGGACTGACGCTGGGGGCGGATCCCATCGCCTCGGCGGTGAGCCTCACCAGCTACCTGGCGGGCACGCCGCTGGAGGCCTTCATCGTTCGCAAGGAGCCCAAGGGACATGGGACGGGCCAGTGGATCGAGGGACTGGCGGTGTTGGGGCAGAACGCCCCGGTGGCGATCGTCGAGGACGTCGTGACGACGGGGGCTTCCACGCTCAAGGCCATCGAGCGGGCGCAGGCCGAGGGCTTGAAGGTGCTCGGAGCGTTCGCATTGGTGGACAGACTCGAGGGCGGGCGCGAGGCGGTAGAGGCCGATGGCCACCGGCTCTACACCCTCTTCAACCGCAAGGACTTCCTGCCGTGAAGAAGGCGCTCTGCGTCGCGACGTTGCTCGGGTGGCTCTCTGGCTGTACGACGAGTCCACCCACCATTGGCGATCCAGCGCCCCAGCTGGTGGACCGCCGGGCCGAGCAGGAGTACCAGAAGATCTTCGAGCACTACTCGGATCGGGCGGAGATCTACGACGGCTTCGACACGCGGATGTTCGCGGGGGCGACGCTCCAGACGATGGCGTTCCGGGAGGCGCGGGTGAAGCGGCTGGCGGAGTTCAAGTTCCTGCCGAAGCCGCGGGTGGAGGAGCTGCTGGCTCAGGAGCGCGCGGAGGAGGCGCAGTTCCACGAGTTCCACCTCGGCGTCCACGTCAACGACTACCGCTTCGAGGACTTCGCCAACCGCAAGAGCTCCATCTGGCGCATCGTCCTGCTGACGCCCTTGGGAGAGGCGGAGCCTGTGAGCGTGGAGCGCATTGGCCGGGCGAACCTGGACATGCGAGCCATGTACCCCTACCTGGGCGTGTTCTGGGTGGCCTACCGGGTGCGCTTCCCGAAGGTGATGTCCGATGGCACGCCCATCGTTCCGGACAGCACCACGCATGTGGCGCTGAGGCTGGCCTCCACGCTGGGACACGCCGAGCTGCGGGTCCACTCGCGCTGAGCCTCACGTCTCCTCGGTCCGGCGGATCCACTTCTCCGTCGCCTGCATCGTCGGGCCGGCCTGGAGCCGCTCCAGCAGCTCCCCCACGGAGGCGCTCACGGCGAAGGGCTGCGCGTGCGCCTCGGGGATGAAGCCGTCCTCCACTCCCCGGCGAACCATGGCCACCAGCGGCTGGAAGTAGCCCCCCACGTCCAGCAGCCCGATGGGCTTGGTGTGCAGGCCGAGCTGGCCCCAGGTGATGATCTCGAACAGCTCGTCGAAGGTGCCGAAGCCCCCCGGCATGGCGATGAAGGCGTCCGCGCGCTTGGCCATGAGCGCCTTGCGCTCATGCATGGAGTTCACCAGGTGCAGCTCGTGCAGGCCCGGGTGGCCCAGCTCTCGCTGCTGCAGGCTGACGGGGAGCACGCCCACCGCCCGGCCCCCTTCGGCGAGGGCGGCATCCGCCAGGGCGCCCATGAGGCCCACGCTGGCACCCCCATAGATGAGCGTGAGCCTGCGGCGCGCCAGCTCCGCGCCGAGCGCCGTGGCTGCCGCCAGGAACTCGGGGCGGGAGCCAGGGCGGGAGCCGCAGAAGACACAGACCGTTTTCATCTCCATGGGTGTCAGGACCTCGGCCGCCACTCCGGGTGAGCGGCGAATGCCGCCACCACGGCGGTAATGAAGAGGATGAGGGGGAGCGCCCGGTTGTACACGGGGCCCCCCAGCTTCAGGGCCACGCCGCAGGGCAGGCCGAAGAGGAAGCCCCCGAGGTGCCCCGCCCAGCTCACACCGGGCAGCAGGCTGATGACCACCACCTGCACCAGCCACATGCCCAGCTCCTTCCTTCCTTGCTCCGTGGCGATGGGGAGCATGACCCCCGCCCAGCCGAGGATCATCCCCGAGGCGCCGACCATGGGCGTGTCGAAGTTGAAGAAGAGGGCAAAGGCGGACGAGCCCACGGCCGTGACGAGGCACAGGCCCAGGAAGCGCCAGCTGCCGATGTGGCGCTCCAGCATGAAGCCGAGCGTGTAGACCACCGACATGTTGAAGACGATGTGGAGCACGCTGCCGTGCTCGAAGGCGCAGCTCAACAGCCGCCAGTACTCGCCTTGCTGGACGAGCGGCCCATAGAGCGCAAGCGGAATGCCCTCCTGCGCCAGCAGCAGGCCATCCGGGGCCGAAGAGAGCGGGGGCACGAGGTGGGTGCGGCCCAGGAGGAACATGAGCGCCGAGCCCACCAGGATGGCGCCGCACACCACGGGCCAGGGCTGCCTCTCCTGTGGGGGAGGCGGCTGTTCCTCTGGGGGAGGTCCTCCCGGCGTGGGATTCTCGAGGATGCGAGGGGCGCGGGCCATCGGGATCAGAGCTCTCGGGAGACGACCGTGTCACGCTTCCAGTGGTGATCGTCCGTGTTGGGGTAGTCGAGCGTGAAGTGCAGGCCGCGGCTCTCCTTGCGGCGGCTGGCGCAGTCGACGATGAGGTGGGCCACGTCCGCGATGTTGCGCAGCTCGATGACGTCCCGAGTCACCTTGAAGCGCCAGTAGTAGTCGCGGATCTCCTCGCGCAGCAGATCCAGCCGGCGCCGCGCCCGCATGAGGCGCTTGTCCGTGCGGACGATGCCCACGTAGTTCCACATGAGGCGGCGGAGCTCGTCCCAGTTGTGGGTGACGACGACGCTCTCGTCCGAGTCCACCGCGCTGCCGGGATCCCAGTCCGGCGGCTCCTGCGGGGACGAGGTAAGGCTCCGCACCTCCTCGGCGGTGACCTGCGCGGCGCGGTGGCCGAAGACGAGCCCCTCCAGCAGCGAGTTGGAGGCCAGCCGGTTGGCGCCGTGCAGGCCCGTGGAGGCCACCTCGCCAATGGCGTACAGCCCCGCCACCGAGGTGCGGCCGGACAGATCCGTCACCACGCCGCCGCACATGTAGTGGGCCGCCGGCACCACGGGGATGGGCTGCACGGCCATGTCGATGTTGAAGGCCTTGCAGGTGGCGTAGATGTTGGGGAAGCGATCGGTGAGGAAGGCGCGGCCCAGGTGCGTCATGTCCAGGTAGACGCAGTCGTCACCGGTGCGCTTGAGCTCCGCGTCAATGGCGCGGGCCACCACGTCGCGCGGCGCCAGCGCCCCGAGCTCGTGGTAGCGCTCCATGAAGGTCTGCCCGTTGCGCAGCCGCAGCTTGCCGCCCTCGCCGCGCAGCGCCTCGCTGATCAAAAAGCTCTTGGCCTCCGGGTGGTACAGGCAGGTGGGGTGGAACTGGTAGAACTCCATGTTGGCCACCTGCGCGCCCGCCCGGTACGCCATGGCCACCCCGTCCCCCGTCGCCACGTCCGGGTTCGAGGTGTAGAGGTACACCTTGCCGGCCCCGCCGGTGGCCAGCACCGTCACCTTGCCCAGGAACGTCTCGATGTGGCCGTTGTCCAGCAGCGCGTAGGTGCCCAGGCACCGGCTGGCCCGGCCCGGGCTGGGGCGCCGATCCAGGATCAGATCGATGGCGGCCGTGTTCTGGAAGAAGGTGATGTTTCTCTGCTCGTCACAGGAGGCCAGCATGGCCCGCTGCACCTCGCGGCCGGTGATGTCTCCCGCGTGGATGATGCGCCGGGCGGAGTGGCCTCCCTCGCGCGTCAGGTCGAACTCGCCCGTGGAGCGCCGGTTGAACTCCGCGCCGAGCGCGACGAGCTCCCGGATACGCTCGGGGCCCTCTCGCACCGTCACCTCCACCGCGTCCGGGTGGTTGAGGCCGGCGCCCGCCACCAGGGTGTCCTGGACATGGGCCTCGAAGCTGTCAGTGGGGGCCAGCACGCTGGCGATGCCCCCCTGGGCGTACTGGGTGTTGCTCTCATAACGCTCGCGCTTGGTGAGCACGGCGACGGTGCCATGCCGGGCTGCCTGGAGGGCAAACGAGAGGCCGGCGACACCGCCACCCAGGACGAGGAAGTCGAAGCGCTGGGGCATGGCAGGAAGCCTTAATGGCTGTAAGTGCCGGAAACAAGGCGTTTTCTTGAGGACTTTTAGCCACCCGTCTAAGGTTTGGGGGCCGATGCGTTCTGCCCTCGCCGTCCTGACAGCCCTGCTGTTGCTGCCCTTGGTGGCCTCTGCCTCCGAGGGCATCTACCGGTACGTCGAGAAGGACG
This sequence comes from Hyalangium sp., assembly GCF_035629615.1. GTDB lineage: Bacteria > Myxococcota > Myxococcia > Myxococcales > Myxococcaceae > Hyalangium. Next base: position 4,360 of record NZ_DASPHO010000364.1, read on the forward strand.
GGACGATCATCTACACCAACGTGCCTCCGCCCGGGAGCAAGCGGGCCAAGAAGCTCAAGGGCACCTTCACCCAGGCGCAGGCGCCCGCGGCGCCGGTGCGAGGCCGCGCGCGGGCACCGGCGGACCTGGAGCCGCACATTGCCTCGGCGTCCCTGCGCTACAAGATCCCCGCTCCCCTGGTGCGCGCCATCATGCAGGCGGAGAGCAACTTCGACGCGAACGCGGTGTCCCCCAAGGGCGCCTGTGGGCTGATGCAGCTGATGCCCCAGACGGCGACCGAGATGTACGTGAAGGACATCTTCGACGAGAAGGAGAACATCGAAGGCGGGGTGCGCTACCTGCGGGTGCTCGCCAACCAGTTCGAAGGGGACATGGTGAAGATGATCGCCGCGTACAACGCGGGCCCGGACGCAGTGCGCCGGTACAAGGGGAACATCCCGCCGTACGAGGAGACGCAGGGGTACGTGCGCAAGGTCCTCCAGCTCTACTACCACTACAAAGAGCGCGAGAGGCTCGCCCAGAACGAGCCCCGCGAAGCGAGCAGCGATGGCGACGACGCGAGCGACGGGGCCGGAGCCGACCCCCGTTGACGACGAGTTCCTGGACCTCCTGTACCGGGGAGGGGAACTGCTGGCTGCGGGCAAGGTGATCGAGGCCAAGGACTTCCTCGAGCGTGCCTACAAGCTGCAGCCGAAGCACGAGAAGGCCCAGAACCTGCTCGGGCTGACGTACTTCAAGCTGGGGCTGTTCGACCGAGCGGCGGAGCTCTACGAGCAGCTGGTGCGCGACAACCCGGTGGACGCCACGCTGCGGGTGAACCTGGGGCTGGTGTACCTGAAGACGAACGCGCTGCAGCGAGCGGTGCGCGAGTTCGAGGTGGCGGTGGATCTGTCGCCGGAGCACCAGAAGGCCCACAACTACCTGGGGCTGGCGCTGGCGCAGCAGGGGGAGTACGGCCGGGCGCGCGAGCACTTCCTGCTGGCGGGCAGCGACGCCATGGCCGAGAAGATGGGCCGCGCCATCGCGGGCGAGGGCTTCAGCCGGCCAGCGCCGGTGCAGCCAGCCAAGGAGCGCGGCTTCTCGGAGCTCGAGGGGGCCGAGGTGGTGCGTGAGCAGGGTGGCGTGCCGGTGCAGGAGTCGCCGCCGCCGCCGCCTCCCGAGAGCTCGGATGAGGAGATCGAGGTGGTGGAGGAGGTGCTCACGCAGGCGACGGCGACGGAGCAGCCACCGCCACCGCCTCCGCCAGAGTTCGAGGCTCCGCCTGCGCCGGAGTCCGAGGCTGTGCCTGAGCTAGCGGCTGTGCCGCCGCCTCTCCCGCAGCGGGCGCTTCCGACCGCCGAGGAGGACTGGGGCGCGCAGTTCGGGCTGGATGACGCCGGACACCCCGTGGCGGAAGTCCAGATGACTTCCGAGCCACCAGCCTCGAGCGTGGCCGAGGAGGCTTCGACCGCCTCCAGCGTGGCTTCGGAGCCCACCGCCGAGCTGGACTACGCCGGTGTGGAGGCCCCGGGGGGAGTCCCTTCCGTGGAAGAGGCGGACCTCCCGGTGCTTCCCATCGAGGAGATCTCCGAGGATGGGATGCCGGTGCTGACGGCGGAGCCCGAGAACGCGGAGGATCTGGCCGCCATCGCCCAGCACGAGCAGGCGCTCACGGGGAAGCCTCAGGTGTTCGCGGAGTCGGCTGCTCCGGGAGAGGTCTCGCCGGAGCCGCCTGCAGAGGAGCCCTCGGCTGCGGCGCTGTCCGCTGATGCTCCCATGGAGCTCCCGGCGGTGGAGCCACGGGCGGTAGAGTCCCTGGCAGTGGAGCCCCCGGCGGTGGAGCCCCCGGCGGTGGAGCCCCCGGCGGTGGAGTCCCCAGCGGTGGAGTCCCCGGTGGCCAGCCCGGCCCTCAGCCAGGCTCCCTTGGGGCAGGCTGCCGGACCGGGGCCAGCGGGAGGGGATTACTGGCGGGAAGGGGAGGTGCCGATCCTGGGGGAGCTTGCTCCCGCGGTGATGCTGGGAGGCGTGTCCCCTGACAGCCCGTTCATGGTGTGGGCGGGCGGCCTGTCCGTGCGGGTGGAGGGGGAGCTGATCACCCGGCTGGAGGGGCTGGTGGCTTTCACGGGGCAGCTTGCCTTCAAGCCGGAGATGAAGCGGTTCCGGGGGCGCACGACGGACAAGCCGTTCGGTGACGGATTGGGGCGGGTGGTGCGGGCCACGGGCCGGGGCATGCTCTTCATCGAGCCGAGCGAGAAGCGCACCTTCCAGGCGGTGGAACTGGGCGACGAGTCCGCCTACTTCCGCGACGAGTCGGTGTTTGCCTTCGAGGAGCCGGTGATGTTCGAGAACGGCCGGGTGCCCTCGGACGTGGCGCCGGACCTGGATCTGGTGCACCTGCGAGGCAACGGGAAGGTGCTGTTGAGCCTGGCGGGCCCGTTGCGCTCGGTGCTGGTGACGATGGAGGCGGCGGCGACGGTGCCCTTGACGCACCTGGTGGGCTGGCAGGGCAACCTCACGCCGCGGGTGGTCCCGCTGCTGCAGGGGCCTGGAGGTGAGATCTTGAAGACAGCCGTGGAGCTGAGCGGCGAAGGATTTGCCCTCCTGAGCCTCCCAGTCCGATAGAACGGGTGAGCATGGACCGAGCCACCAGGAAGCAGCGGAAGCGGGAGGAGAAGGCGAGGCGCCGGGCAGCGCGCCCGCCGAGCGTGCTCGTCCAGGAGTTCTGGAACCTGCCCAACATGCTGACGCTGGGGCGGATCCTGCTGATCCCGGTCTTCGTGTGGTTCACGTACGACGCGGATCCGTTCTACTCGTTGATGGCGGGGGTGGTGTTCGCGGTGGCGTCGATCACGGACGTGGTGGACGGGTACCTGGCGCGCAAGTGGAACCTGATCACGGTGGTGGGGAAGTTCATGGACCCGCTGGCCGACAAGCTGATCGTCATGGCGGCGCTGGTGATGATGGTGCGGCTGGGGCGGATCGCGGCGTGGGTGGTGATCGTGCTGCTGGCGCGAGAGCTGATCGTCAGCGGCCTGAGGACCATCGCGGCGAGCGAGGGGATGGTGATCGCGGCGGGGCAGGAGGGCAAGTGGAAGACCAGCCTGCAGCTGGTGGGGGTGATTTCACTCTGCGTCCACTACGTGCATCCGTTGGACTTGGGGTCGCAGGTGGTGATGGTGGACTACAACAAGGTGGGGAAGGTGTTGGTGTACCTGTCGGGGGCGTTCTCGGTGTGGAGCGCGGTGGTGTACTTCCGGGCGTTCCTCTCCATGCTGGCCAGGCGGGGAGGGGGAACGGACGCACAGAAGGCTTGACGAGGTTTGGGCGGGTGGGTATATCCGCCCTCGCTTCGACGGCGCGGTAGCACAGCGACGGCGGAGCGGCAGACGCGGGAATAGCTCAGCGGTAGAGCATCGCCTTGCCAAGGCGAGGGTCGAGGGTTCAAATCCCTTTTCCCGCTCCAGAATGAAGTCCGGCGGCCGGAACTCTCCAAAGGGTTCCGGCCGCTGGCGTTTGGAGGCCTTGGGAGTCCCATGAGTATCCACGAACTTCTCCTCGACGCTCAGGGATTCCTCGGGCAGAGCCTGAAGGATCTTCAGTCGCCCGAGGAGCATGAACTCTTCAGGGTGGTCAGGGCGGCGCTCAGCTTTATCTCCGAGACGGGGGCGGTCTACCCCTTCGAGGATTACCTCCGATCTCGTAAAGATGCACCGCCTTATGCTGTGGCCTCCTTCAAGACACGCGAAGATGCGGAGGCATGGCTACAGCAGCATTCGGAACCGCCCCATGGAGCGTTTGTATTGATTGCGGATGAATACAACATCGTCATGTATGTCCGTGAGCTCAACGACCGGCGGCTATTCCCCCATCCGATATTGGAGAGCTATCTCGATCAACTCCGGCGAGCGGCCCCAAGTGGCACGCTGCTGTCTTTCGATAGACGTGAAGAAGCGATTGCCTGGTTGAGGTCCCAGCCAGAGCCTCCTCAGCGCACCTACCAGCTCATCGCAGGCCAGCGCCACGTCGCGCTGTACCACCGCAATCTCCAGCACTACGCGGTATACCCGCTCCCGGTCACGATGTAGCAGTCCTAACTTGAGTCATTTCCCTCCAGGACTCACGGAGCAGCCAAGTGCACCCCACATTCCGAGCGTCTTTGTCTGCGGTGCTCTCGCTGTGGGCCCTGTTGCTCTGCGGCGGTTGCACGGAGCGAGGGGATGTGCCCAAGGAGGTGTCTCCAGATGGCGGCCGGAACGGGTCGCCCACGGCTGAGGCGGAACCACTGGGTCTGGCCGACAACAAATGGCCGCTCGCGGGCGAGATCGATACGGGCAACCGCTTCCTGTCAGTGGTCGACATCCTCACCCAAGCCCCGCAGGGATGGAGAAAGGGCACTCATTGCAGTGGGGTACTGCTCGCTCCGAGCCTGGTTCTCACCGCCGGGCACTGTGTCTGCAAGCGGCAAGAGCGTCATGGGCCTGGACGCGAGAGCAGGAACATCATTGACGCCTCATCTTGCGTGACACGCGCCTCCGTGAGCACCGCTATCTACGAGCCTCCCCCGCCGGGGAAGTACAGTGTCGTTATCGAGAGGTACAAAGGGCAGGTCCGGCCCCATCCTGAGCTGAAGATCGTGCTCGACTCGTTGGGGCGTGTCATGTCATCCAAGGCAGATCTCGCCTTCATCGTCCTGGACACTCCCGTCAGCATGGCATTTGCCCCTGTCTCACTGGCGGAGACGGGGGTGGAGGCCCATGAGTCCATCATCATGGTCAGCTTTGGCTTCGACGAGGATCTGGGAACACTTCTCGGAGATCGTCGCATCAACAGGTACAAGGTGACGCGGACTCAAGAGCCAGGAGACGAGAGGATCCTGTTTCATCAACCCCAGCGCCACGAATACAAGGGTGACAGCGGTGGCGCCTGCCTCCGTCAGACCGAGCATGGCTTCACCCTCATGGGTATTTCAAGCAGGGGGCTCGGCCAGGATCCCGCTTTCATCGACATCCAGACCTACCGTGCCTGGATCATCAACGAGCTTGATCGAGCGACTCAAGCGGCCCCCGCCTCCCCTCAATGACTCGGAGCAGGACCCATCAGTCTGCCTCAGCGTCGGCTCACCCTGGGAGAATCCCATGCGCCATTCCTGGAGATCATTCGGCTCTCACCTGCTGTTGGTCATGGTGCCGCTCGTCTATGGGGGGTGCTTGGGGAACGCCCCCGTCAGAGCGTCGTCAGGCGAGGCGCATCCTGAGTCCAACGGCATTCTCCTCGATCGGATCCCCGCGGTGTCAGGGCCCAAAGACCTTGAGAACCGCTATCTGCCGACAATCCGCGTGACCGCGAAGGAGAAGAAGGACGTCGAGACGAAGAGAGCGTCGTCGCTGGGGCGCGTGTC
>NZ_DASPHO010000365.1:0-20521 GCF_035629615.1 Hyalangium sp.
AGGACGGCCAGCAGACTCGCAACGGTGATGATGGAAAAGACAGACGACGAAATCGCAGAACACAAGCGCTTCATGGTGCCCCCCCTCACAGATGTTTCTTTCTCGCGTCTTCCCGGCACTCCGGGCTGAGACAGTGCTGGCTTGTGCACAGCCCGAGCCAAGGAGAGCCCGCGTGGAAGTCCGAGCACTTGCAAGCGGCGAGGGCCGTGCGTCAGCGCGCCCTTGCGCAGGGGTGGCTCCGGCTTGCGCGAATTGCGCAACCTTTGCTCAACAGGCTAACGGCTGCGCGGGCGCGGGCCCGGTATCCCATACATCTTCAGCCGCGTGACGAGCGTGCGCCGCGAGATGCCCAGCACCTGCGCGGCCCGGGTCTGGTTGCCCGCGCATTGCTCCAGCGCTTCCAGGATGCGCTGCCGCTCCAGCGCCGCGATGTCCTCGCCCAGCGTCCCGCTCGCGGGAGCTGATGAGAGAGCAGGCGAGCCAGGCGACGTGGGCTCCAACTCCTTCGGAGCCGGCTCCAACACCTTCGGAGCGGGCTCCAATACCTTCGGAGCGGAGTCGAACACCAGGTGCTCGGGCTGGATGGCCTCGCCCCGGCAGAGGACGAGGGCCCGCCCCATGATGTTGCGCAGCTCCCGGATGTTTCCGGGCCAGGAATGTCTCTCCAGCAGGGACTGGGCCTCCGGCGTGAGCCCAGGGGCCGAGCGCTTGTTCTCAGCCGTGGAGCGCTCGATGAAGTACCGGGCCAGGGAGGCAATCTCTCCCACCCGCTCGCGCAGAGGGGGGATGTTCAACGTGAATCCGTTGATACGGAAGTAGAGATCCTTGCGGAAGGTGCCGCGTGCCACACACGCATCCAGGTCCTGGTGGGTCGCCGCGACGAACCGCACGTCCACGCTCTGCGGCTCGAGGCCTCCGACACGCAGGACTTTGAGGTCCTCCAGCACCCGCAGCAGCTTCACCTGCAAAGACAGGGGCATCTCCCCGACCTCGTCCAGGAAGAGCGTCCCACCATGGGCCCTCTCGATGAGCCCGGGCTTGGTGCGGACAGCGCCTGTGAAGGCACCTCGCTCGTAGCCGAACAGCTCGCTCTCCAGCAGCGACTCCGAGAAGGCCGCGCAGTTGATGGGCACGAAGGGGCCCTTCGCTCGCTGCGAGCGGAGGTGGATCGTCTCCGCCAAGAGCTCCTTGCCCACGCCCGTCTCCCCGAGCAGCAGCACGCTGATAGGGCTCTGGGCGACCAGGCTTGCCAGCTCATACAGCCGCTGCATGGAAGGGTCGCTCACGACGGGCTGTGGCGCGGCCCCCTGTCCGTTGGAGGTGAGGGGCGCGGACACGGGCTGGATGACGATGACCACCGAGCCGAGCTGCACGGGGGTGAAGGGCTCGATGGTCATGGGGGAGCCCGAGAGCAGGCGGATCTCCTCGATGCTCCCGGTTCCTCCCCCCCTCTCCCGGGAGACCCGGAGCCGGGTGCCATTCACGCTGCCGTGGTCCTCGAGGGTGAAGGAGGTGCCCACGTGGAGGGTGGCATGACGACGCGAGACCGAGGGCTCCTCGATGCGGATATGGCAGGCCTCGCCGCGTCCCAGGGTGATGCTCCCCTTCGGCGGCAATGGATAGCTGCGGACCTCCCCCAGCACGAAGGCAAGCAGTGAGAACCGGTCCCCGTCGGGACCGGCACTGTCCGACGGAGGGTTGCGCTCTGCCATGGACGAGCCTCTCATGTGAGGCGCAATGAGACCGCACTTATCCACCCCCACGCAATGACTGTCAGCGCCAGTCTTCAGGTTGTCGGCCGAGCAAGGGAGCAGAAGGTCCGCCCGCATGAGAAGTTCGAAGCCGATGGATGCCCGCGCCACCGGCGCCAGGAACCGGCCGCCCCTGCGTTGGGTGGCCCTCATCACCGCCGCGGCCTGCCTCCTGGCGCTCGTCGCCGGCGCGCTCGCCACCCGCTCTTCGGGCTGGGAGGCGGACCTCTGGCGCCCGTTCGAAGCCGAGCGGCGACTCGAGGCCCGGCTCACCTTCCCCGCCGCGGATGAGTACCGTCCCCTGGGTGCGCAGAAGAGAGCAGAGCCCCCCGCTCCCTCCGCGAGGCTTCCCCTGGAGGCGCTGGCGCGGCTCGAGCGGGAGGGCGACAGCCGGGGCCTGGCGGCCGCATACCTCGTCCGCGGGGACCGCCACCTGGCGGAGCAGGCGTTGGAGGCCCTTGCCGCCCAGGAAGACACTCCCGAGATCGAGACGGACCGTGCCGCCGCGCTCCTGCTCAAGGGCCTCCCCGAGCAGGCACTCCGGAGGGTGGACCGGGTGCTGGATCGCTCGCCGGATCTGCCCCAGGCGCACTGGAACCGCGGGCTCGCGCTGATCGGGCTCGAGCTGCCCTCGCTCGCGGCCAGGAGCTTCTCCGAGGTGGCCCGGAGGAAAGAGCCTGGCTGGAGTCAGGAGTCCTCACGGCGCGCGGAAGCGCTCCAGGCCCAGGAGCAGTCCCGCCAGCAGCGGTGGAAGGCCTCCGAGCAAGCCTCGCGGGAGCTCGTCGCCACGGGGCAGTGGCCCTCCTCTCCCCTCCTCTCGGAGGCACCGTCGAGCCTCCGCCTCCACTTCTATGACGCCGTCCGGACCCGCGTCTCTCGCGAAGAGGTCCTGGCGCTGCTGCCGGTGGCCCGCGCGCTCGACCTGCAGGCCGGGAGCGGCGTGCTGGAGCAGTACCTCCAGCGGATCGCCGCGAGGGACTTCTCCCTGCGTGCGCCCCTGGCCAGGCAGTATGGGCAGCTCCGGGAGTCCCGGTTCCCCGCCGCACAGCGAGAGGGCTTCATCGCCGAGCTGCTCCGCTCGTCCGAGGATGACCTGCTCCTGGGAGCGCTCATCCTGGCAGGGGTGGCGACTCGCCACCTCGAGGTCTTCGAGGCCCGCGCGCTGGCGCTTCAGGATCCCTGGTTCCAGCTGCTGGCGATGCAGGAGCGGGCCAAGGCCTCCCTGGCCCAGGGCGAGCCGGCGGAGGCCCGGCGCATCCTCCAGGAGGCGCTGCAGCGCTGCGCTCCACTCGAGTACAGGTGCCTGGCCATCCAGGCGGATCGAATCACCCTGGAGAGCCAGGGGGTGAACCTCGACGAGGCCTGGAAGCTCGCGGAGCAGGGACGGCGGCGGGCCCAGGCCTCCGGTGAGTGGCTCAAGGAGACCGAGTTCCTCGGCCACCTTGCCCAGATCGCGCGGCTCCGCAACGATCTCACGCTGGCGCGCGCGTACCTCGGGGAGCTCATGGAGAAGCGGCGCGGGGATGCAGCGTTCGAGCGGTACGCGTACCAGAACCTGGCCCACCTGGCGATCCAGGAGCTGCGGTTCGGCCGGGCCCGCGCCGAGCTCGACCAGGCGCTCGCGACTGGCCTGCCCCTCACGTACACGGGCGCGCTCGCGCTCTCGGAGATTGCCCGGCACCACCCTTCCCCTGGGGATGAAGCGGCCATGGCCCGCGCGCTCTCGGAGGCCCCACCCACCCTGACGCCGGGGCAGCAGGCCCTGCTCCGCCAGGCTCACGAGCTGCTCACCCTCAAGCGGGACCGCATGAAGGGCCGTGCCGCCCTGGAGGAGCAGCTCCAGGAGACGGCCCCTGGCGGACAGCTCCCCAAGAGCGATGACCTCCTTCGCGTCCGGACCTACAGCTTCACCGCACTGATCTTCGACAGCGCCAGGGCGCGTGAGTACCCGGCGGTCCTGGAGCTCTTCGAGCGGGAGCTCGACACGAAGATCCCCGTGCGATGTGCCGTGGCGCTGGCAGAAGACACCGAGCGCAGCCTCCTCGTCGTCCGGGGCGCCACCGGCCAGCTCCTCGGCTACTCCGAGGGGGCTCGACAGGCACGGCTCCCGGTCCACCTCGGCGGCTTCGTCCCGGAGGAGGCTCTGGAGGCGCTCCGGAGCTGCGAGAAAGTCGAGGTCTTCGCGAGGCCTCCGCTGCATGGCCGCGCGGGACTGCTGCCCACCGGGCTCGCCTGGAGCTACCGCACCCGCTCGGGGCCTCCGGCGCAGGTCCCCTCGAGCCGAGCCATCCACCTCGTGGTGAAGGACGTGGCGCTCTCCCCGGAGAGGGCCTCCGAGCTGGGGCAGCTGAACCCTTGGAAGGCGGCCTTCGCGGAGGGCGAGGAGCGCCGGATCCTGGAGGGCTCCGAGGCCACTCCGTCCCGGGTGCTGTCGGCCATGCGAGACGCCACCGAGATCGATCTCGTCTCCCATGGGGTCATCAGCCCTTCCTCCGTGGAGACCTACCTGGTGATGGCCCCGGAGGCCGGGCGCGATGAGCTGAGCGCGTCGCGCATCCGTGACCAGCGGCTGGAAGGTGCTCCCCTGGTGGTGCTCGCGGCCTGCCATGGTGCGCAGGCCGCCCCGGTGCTCCACCAGCAGCGGAGCCTCCCCAGCGCCTTCATCCAGGCAGGTGCGCGCGCGGTCCTGGCCGCCACCGAGGCGATCCCCGACCAGGAGGCGGGAGCCTTCTTCCAGGCGGTCCGGGAGCGCATCCAGAGGGGGGCGTCCCCTGCCGTGGCGCTCCGGGACGAGCGGTTGAGGTGGCTGGAAGGAAAAGAGGTAAGAAACTGGGTAGAGGGCGTCCTCCTCTTCGACTGACTCGCGGCGTCAGCCGCGCAGAAAGGACCACGACATGTCGCGCTCTTCCCGCACCGATCCGTCCCCTGAGTCCGCCGCGATGCCTCCGGACATTGACACCCAGCCCGTCGAGCCCCCTCCTTCCCCGCCAGGAGGAGACGGAAACCCCTACATCCCGCCGCGTGTCAACCGAGCGCTGGGGGCCTGGGAGGACTTCACCTCGACGGGAGTCGTCAGGGGATGGGCGCTCGACCCGGATTGGCTGGAAGGGTCCATCGAGGTGTACTTCTACGTCGACGGGCTCATGAGCGCGGCGACCTACGCTGGGCCGCCGAGCCGGGCCAACCTGCCGGGAGAGCCCGGGACGCAGGGCGAGAACCATGCCTTCTCGTGGAGGATCCCGGATCGCTACCGTGACGGCCACCCACACATGCTCTACGCCTACGCGATCGACTTCTCAGGATTCAGAGGCGACAGTCCCCTGATCGGGCAGAAGGACTTCCTCCTCCAACCCGGCAACACGCTTCCGCTCGGCTCCCTCGAGCAGATCGACGGCGCGGGCGTGGTGAAGGGATGGGCGCTCGATCCCAACTCTGAGCTCGAGCCCCTCACGGTGTCCCTCTACGTGGACGGCCTCGACAAGCAGCAGCGAGCCGTCCTCGCCGGACAGGTGCTGGCCCACCTCCCCAGGCCGGACGTCAACGAGCTCACCGGCTGCCGGGGAGGTCACGGCTTCGAGTGGGCGATCCCGCCCCAGTTCCGCGACGGCCTGGGCCACACCCTCCAGGCCTACGCGACGGACACCACGACCCAGGTGCCCATTGCGCTCGCCGGCTCGCCGAAGACCTTCGTCCTGACGCCCTCCGAGGAGCTGTAACCTGCCGCCCAGGAGCGCCCCGCCGCTCCGGAGAGCGAGTCCCCCACTGGGAGCTCCGGGGTGGCTTGGACGCGTGCGCCCGATGCAGTACCATTTCACGGACTTCCTCCTCGGAATGCCTCCGTGAAACAGGTCCTGGTTGCACTCGCACTCGCGCTCGTGCACACCGCCTGTAGCGCCGAGACCACGCCCCTCTCAGGGCACCAGGGCGTCGTCGACCTGACGACCTGGAGCTTCGACCTTCAGGGGCCGGTGGCCCTCGACGGCGAGTGGGCGTTTGACTGGCAGCGGCTCGAGGAGGGGAGCGCACCAGAGCGTGCTCCCGACGGCTACCTCCCCCCGCTCATGTGGAAGGGGCGCTCCGTGGGCGGCACCCCGCTGCCCGCGGAGGGCTACGCGACCTTCCGGCTGAAGGTGCTGCTCCCCCCCAAGCCTCAGCACCTGCTCCTCGCCACCAGCCCGGCCGACAGCGCCTATCGCATGATCGTCCTGGACGGGCGGGGCGAGCCCTTGAGCATCTTCGAAGCTGGCACCGTCGGCACCACGCTCGAGACCACGCGACAGCTCGCGCGCCCGGGGCGGATCCCGATCGAGGCCGCGAACGAGATCACCCTGGTGCTGCAGGTCAGCAACTTCCAGATCGCACGCGCGGGGCCGTGGTCGCTCCCGGTGCTCGGTGACCGGTTCACGCTCGAGCGTGAGTGGAAGTACGAGCGCTACATGGAGCTGATCGTCGGCGGCATGTTGATCATGATGTCGCTGCACTTCCTGACCCTGTTCTTCTTGCGCCCCAACGAGCGAGCCCCTCTCTGGTTCGGCCTCTTCTGCTTCTCGTTGGTCGGGCGCATCGTGCTGGTGGGCCGCTACATCGAGGAAGCCCATCCGGAGACTGGCCTCGGCATCCTGCTCCTCCGTCTGGAGTACTCCAACCTGCCCGGGATCATCCTGTTCTTCGTCCTGTTCCTGGCGGAGATCTTCACCATCCGCCCCCGCTGGTTCGTCCGGGCGACGATTGTGGCCTGCAGCGGATTCATGATGCTCGCCTTCGTGACACCGCCCCAGGTGTTCACCGCGTGCCTGAACGCGCTTCAAGCGTTCTTGCTGTTCGGCATGGGGTGTCTGGCCGTGTCGCTCGTGCTCGAGGTGTTCTACGACAAGAACCGGCTGGCCCTGGTGATGCTGGGCGCGCTCACGATCTTCACCGGCACGGTGATTCACGACGTCCTCGCCACGCACCAGATCATCAACAGCAGCTTCAGCGCACACTCGATCGGTGGGATCTGTTTCCTGTTCATCCAGTCCTCGCTGCTGGCGGCGATCAATCACCGCATGCGGCGCGGCCTGGAGGAGGCGACCGCCCAGCTCGGTGCACAGAACCGGGAGATGGTCCTCCTCAACGAGGAGCTCCGCGCGCAGGTGGCGATCCGCTCGCGCTCGCTGGCGGGGACCCTCGCGGCGCTCCTCGCGGCGAAGCCACGCTTCATCGAGCCCAAGCCGGGCATGAGGATCGGCAAGCGCTATGAGCTCGAGCAGCACCTGGGCACGGGTGGAATGGGCATGGTCTTCTCGGCGAAGCGCCTCACGGACCAGCGCCACGTCGCGCTCAAGCTCATCTCCAGCGACTACGCGAGCAACCCGACGGCGCTCGCCCGGCTCGCGCGAGAGGCCGAGAGCGCGGCCGCCATCGACCACCCGAACGTCGTGCGCGTGCTCGACATCGATCTGGACGAGCAGGGCACGCTGTTCCTGGCCATGGAGCTGGTGGACGGCCGGAGCCTGGAGGATCACCGCTCGCGCTTCGGCGACCTCGCGTGGGCGCTCCCGCTGCTCCCCCAGCTCCTCAGAGCGCTGCAGGCCATCCACGCGGGCGGAGTGATCCACCGCGACCTGAAGCCGAGCAACATCCTGCTCGCGAATGGAGTCGTGAAGGTGGTGGACTTCGGCATTGCCCGACCGATCCGGGAGACGCGGTGGGGCTCCATCACGGTGGAGATGTCCAGCGAGAGCTCCGACGAGGTGCAGCTGACGCGCGACGGGAGCATCCTGGGCTCCCCGTTCTACATGGCCCCCGAGCTCGCCGAGGGAATGGCGAACTCGTCGATCGCCTCGGACCTCTTCTCATTCGGGTGCATTGCCTACGAGCTGCTCAGCGCCAGGCGTCCCTTCGACAAGCCGCTCGTGCTCGAGGAGCCGGGCGCGCGGCGGAGCCAGACTGCGCCGCCGCTGCTGACGTGCTGTCCGGGCGTCGACGAGCAGATCGCGAGGCTGATCGATCGATGCCTGGGACCGGCGGACACCCGGCCGTCGACCGAGGAGCTGCTCGCCGCCTTCGCAAAGGCCTCGATTCCTCCCCCTCACTTCCCACTGGGGAGGCTCAAGGCCTGACGCGAGTACACGACTGCAAAGGGCTCCTGCTCGGACGAGGGCTCGGCGGACGAGAGGGTCGCGGCATTCAGGCGTCGCTTCAAGCTGACGATGCAGGGAGTCAATCCTCTGCAGGGAGGCAGATCCGGGAACCGCTTCCGGATCTCGTAGCGATGCACCAGCTTGGGGTCGTACTTCCCTTGTACGACGAGCTGCTCGAACGGCCAGTACTTGGTGATGTCGAGCACCATCAGCTCCGGCTGCAGGTTGTTCAAGTGGCCCGACATGTCCTCCGCCGTCGAGCCGAGCTGGAACGTGTTCCGGAGGTTGGAGGAGGCCCCGTCCTGAAGAGGAATGCTGACGGAATGGAGCACTGAGCGTGCGTGGCCCTCGAGCTGGCTCGCAAGAGCATCTCTCAGGCGCACCGCGTCCGTGTGCTTGAAGGTCACCGATCTGGCGACGGTGTCCACCGCCTCCAGCGTGTTCCTGAAGAAGATGAGCACCTGAGCGAGCACCATCCCTACAGCGGCCGCCGCGGCCACCCTCCTTCGGAGCGCGACAGGACTTGAATGCGCGTACTGGACCAGGAAGGTGATCCCATACACAACCACCAGCACCAGGAACGGATAGATCGGGTAGAAGTAGAGGGGCGTCCTGGGGGTGTAGACCGACGCTGTCAGCCAGAGGGTGAAGGCGATGTTGTAGACAGCCACGAGCCGCAGTGTGCGCACCGCCGGGGAGCTCTTCGTCAGGCTGACTCCGCACGTCACCACCGAGGCGATGAGTCCCATGAGCAAGACATAATCGGCCGAGATGATCTCAGAGAACCACTCGCCCATGTTCTCTGCCAGCGTGGCACGGCCATTGAGCCCGTGCAGCGCCTTCAGGTAGAGCTGGGTGTCGAGAAAGGATCGCGGCGAGAAGAGGAGATAGGGGTTGAAGACGAGGACGCAGAGTGCCATCCCGCCGACTCCCATCCCGATGAGCTTCAAGGCACTGCTGAGACGGAGGGAGCCTCCCTTCGAGAGGTGGTCTCGCAGGGCGATTCCGGCCGCCATGGCCGAAGGAACGGCCATCAGCCCAAAGGCTTGTTTGCTCAGCGCGCCGAGCGTGATCGCCAGGAGGACCCCGAGAATGTACCGGACTCTGCCCGTCTCGAAATAGGCATGGATGCCCAGGAACGCAGCGATGGAGCAGGCCATCCCCGCGGGCTCCGGGTGGACCTCATATGAGAACGTGACGAAGGGCCCTACGGCGGCCGTGGCGACGACGATGGCAATGCTTGCCAGCTTTGACTTCGTCAGCCTGAAGCTGAGCCGCTGCAGCAGGATGAGCGCCAGCACCGAGAAGGCCAGCGTCACCAGCCGGGCGGTCACTGCGAACACGGGGAAGGAGGTGGACGGGTGGATTCCGACGACCCACTTGTAGAACGCGAATGGCCAGAAGATGAAGAAGTAGAAGGAGCCGCCGTAGACCCGCGTGTGGAACGTCGCGGAGTAGTTGTAGAAGCTCGAGCTCTCGGTGAGCTCGAGGAGACTGGTGACGATCGAGCCGCTGTCGATCCACTCGGCGCTCATCAACGCCAGATCGGCGTTGTTTGCCAGGAGGCCGCGGAGGCCCGGCGCCAGCAGCAGGACGTACAACAGGACATTCCAGCCCGTCAGCCGGGTGCTCGGTGGGGGCGGCTGGGTGATGTGCTCGAGAGCGGGTTCGTCCTGCATGCGTTCGGAAGGTAGTTCAGTCCGGCGGGGACTGCAGTCCCATTTCGAGCGCCCGCCCGTCGAAGCCCAGGGAGCACCCCGGGTCTCGACGGGCCCCAACACCGGGTGTCAGTCCCGCAGCGGCCCCTTGGCGGTGCCCGCGTCGCGGTTGAGCGTCCGAGGCAGCAGCCGCTTCTGCCTCCGCTGCTCCTCCAGCACCTTCTCGAGCGCGTCGCGGATGTCCTGGGGCAGCGGAGCCCTGGAGAGGGCACTGCAGCGATTGTGGGTCTCCAGCGGATCCTCGCTCAGGTCGTAGCACTCGTACTCAGGAGGGATGAACCGCGCGGTGGCCACGCCGTCGGTATTGCCCGGGTTGCCAGCGTAGAACCGGGGGTTGTCCGAGTAGCGGCTGTACTTCCACAGCGTGTCTCCAGAGAGCGCTGGCAGGCGGGTGATGACGGTCTCGATGTGCTTGGGCTGGATGACGGGGCTGTAGGCCTGGCCCGTCAGGCCGTTGGTCATCTGGACGCCGGCCTCCACGTTGTCGTCAGTCATGAAGTAGATGGGCTCGTGCGGCGGCTCCTCCTTGCCGAGCACGAAGCCCGAGAGGTCTCTCCCGACCAGGGGCTGGGCTTCGGAGTGGCTCATGGCCAGCTCTCGCCGTGCCGCCTCCGAGTCGATCTCCGCGAGCCCCAGGAGCGTCGGGAGCAGATCCACGTGCGACGTCACGAGCTCCGCGGCCCTGGGCTGGGGGAAGAGCTGAGGGTTGGAGATGACGAAGGGGACGTGCAGCGTCTCTTCGTAGGCGTTGTACCACTTCTGCATCATGCCGCCGTGCGAGCCGAGCATCTCTCCATGATCGGACGTGAGGACGACGATCGTGTTCTCGAAGAAGGACGTGCGCTTGAGCTGCTCGTAGACCTTGTGGATGTGTTTGTTCACCTCGGCCATGAGGAAGTAATAGAACTGCCGGTAGGCGGGCGTGTCGCGCTGCGGCAGGTACACGCGCGGGTAGGCGTAGACGTAGTCCTTCTGGCAGCGCGGCTTGCTCTCGAGCGACTCGGCGGCCGTCGGCGCGGGCACCACCTCGGGCAGCTTGCCGCTCTGCTGGAGCTGGGCGAACTCCTGGAACCAGGGGATGCCGGAGAAGACGATGTCGTGCGGGTTGACGAAGGAGGCGACGATGAGCCAGGGCACGGTGGCCTCGGAGGCCGCTTGCTGCTCGAGGTCGCCGAGCAGGCGGCAGACCTGATCGGCGAAGCCGGGGTCGCGCACGGTGCCGTCGTTGGACTGGGCGGAGCCGTGGGGCTCGGGGCCGATCCAGCCAGAGAAGCCGTATTTCTCGAGGCGAGCGGCCTCGTGGTAGAGCGCGATGCGCTCGGGGTACGCGGTGCCGCTCACGTCATTGCTCATGAGGGCGGTCTGCGTGCCGGGGACGAGGAGATCCTCGTCGGAGAGGTGCCACTTGCCGCGGTAGTGGGTCTGATAGCCGCCCTTGCGGAAGTACTCGCCGAGCGTGGGGACGGTGTTGGGGGTGAGCCAATACATGTCCGGGTCGAAGGACGACTTGCCGATGCCGGGAGTCTGGCTCACGCCGTGGAGCGAGGGGTACTGGCCGGTGTGCAGGGTGGTGCGGCTGGGAGCGCAGGCGGTGGAGGCGGCGTGGTGGCTGAGGAACTCGATGCCGTGCCTTCGAAGCTCCAGGCCGACGACGTCGTTCTCGAGGCGGAAGCGTCGGGCCGCCTCATTCTCATAGGGAGGTGGGAAGCGCTGTTCGTCGGTGGTGATGACGAGGAAGTTGGGGCGTCTGCCGTTGATCTTCATGTCGGGGGCTCCTCCATCAGGGGGCGTGTCGAGCTGCCCGTCCGAACAGCAAGATGCGCGCCAGTGAGCAGGGGGCCCTTGGGTGAGCGGCTGTCGAGGAGCAGGCCCCGCCCCAACGTCAAAGAAGGACGCAAGCTCCTCCAGAACCGACGCAGCCTGATTTCGCCGCAACACACACCGTCGATTTCAGGTCGGTTTTGCTTGCGTCCTGGTGCTTTGCAGGCCAAGGACTTGGACATGGCATGGGACCCTCGCATCCTGAACTCCGACCCGAACGGGCCGGATCCCTCTGACTTCCTCCGTGAGCTCCAGGAGAGGTGGAAGCGCGGCCTCGGGCGGCGGTTGCTCTACCTCGCCCTGGGCCTGGTGGCGCTCCTCGGCGTGTTCACCAGCTATGCGCAGGTGGAGCCCGATGAGGTCGGCGTCATCCTCCGGCTCGGCCGCTTCATTGGCACCTCGGAGCCGGGCCCCCACTTCCGGCTGCCCTTCTTCATCGACCGGATCATCAAGGTCCCCGTGCAGCGGCAGCTCAAGGCGGAGTTCGGCTTCCGCACCGAGCGCGTGGAGACACGGACCACCTACGCGACGACGGACGTGGACCTCAAGCGCGAGTCCCTGATGCTCACCGGAGATCTCAACGTCGCCGTGGTGGAGTGGATCGTCCAGTACAAGATCAAGGACCCGTACAAGTACCTCTTCAAGGTGAAGAACGTGGAGGCCATGCTCCGGGACATCTCCGAGGCCTCGATGCGGGCGGTGGTGGGCGACCACTCCGTCAATGAGGTGCTCACCACGGGCCGCCAGACGGTGGCGACCGAGGCCAAGCTCCTGCTGCAGGATCTGGCGGATCGCTACGAGACGGGGGTGGACATCCAGCAGGTGGTGCTCCAGGACGTGAACCCGCCGGACCCGGTGAAGCCGTCCTTCAATGAGGTGAACCAGGCGATCCAGGAGAAGGAGCGCGCCATCAACGAGGCCTACGCTGAGCGCAACCGGGCCATCCCGCGCGCCCGCGGTGAGGCAGAGGAGGCGCTGCGCGCCGCTGAGGGCTATGCCATCGAGCGCGTCAACCGCGCCCGAGGAGAAGCCGAGCGCTTTACCCGCATCCATGACGAGTACCGCAAGGCCCCGGACGTCACCCGCCGCCGCCTGTACCTCGAGACGGTGAGCCAGGTGCTCCAGGGGGCAGGGCCCAAGGTGGTCATCGATGAAGCGACCAAGGGGCTCACCCCGCTCTTGCGGATGGACGGGCGGGATCCCGTGCCCGCCAGTGCGGCCAGCAAGCAGGAGGTGAAGCGATGAACCGCCTGGCCCTCGTTCTGGGCGCAGTTGCCGCCCTCGCCGTGCTGCTCGGCAACTCCAGCATGTTCACGCTGAGCGAGCACGAGCAGGCTGTGATCACCCGCTTCGGCGAGCCCAAGGGGCAGCCCATCACCGAGCCGGGCCTCCACTTCAAGCTGCCCATCGCCGACACGGTGAACCGCTTCGACAAGCGCTGGCTGGACTGGCGAGGTGATCCGAACCAGATCCCCACCAAGGACAAGAAGTACATCTGGGTGGACACCTTTGGCCGCTGGCGCATCGTCGATCCGCTGCGCTTCTTCCAGCGCCTGCGGGACGAGCGCAACGCGAAGTCCCGGCTCGACGACATCATCGATGGTGAGACGCGCAATGCGATCGCCTCCTCTGCCCTGATCGAGGCGGTGCGCTCCTCCAACCGCGCCTTCGAGGATGACGAATCCCACACCGAGGCCGAGCGCGGCGAGGCGCTGGAGAAGGTCATGATCGGGCGAGACAGGCTCACCCGGCAGATCCGGGATCGCGCCGCCGAGGTGGTGAGGGAGTTCGGCGTGGAGCTGGTGGATGTGCAGGTGCGCCGCATCAACTACGTGGACGAGGTGCAGGTGAAGGTGTTCGAGCGGATGATCTCCGAGCGGCACCGCATCGCCGAGCGCTCCCGCTCCGAGGGTATGGGCCGCGCTGCCGAGGTTCGGGGCCAGCGGGAGCGCGATCTCAAGGAGATCCGCTCGGAGGCCTATCGCAAGGCCCAGGAGATCACCGGCACGGCCGACGCCGAGGCGACGAAGATCTACGCCGAGGCGTTTGGAAGGGATCCTGAGTTCTACCAGTTCCTGCGGACGCTCGAGGCGTACCCGCAGGCGGTGGACGGCTCCACCACGCTGTTCCTGGGGACCGACTCCGAGTTCTACAAGTACCTGCGCAGCTCGAAGAAGTAGGAGTCCCTGGACGCGGGGTCAGGTCTTGGGGCTGCTGGGCTGGCGAGCGGGAAGCCGCTCCGCCAGGGCGAGCACCGAGGGGAAGAGCACCATGGTAGCCAGGAAGGTGCACAGGACCCCCAGCAGGGCGAGCTGCCCGATGGAGCGCATCCCTTCGTGCCGGGCCACCAGCAGCGCGCCATAGCCAGCGGCGTTGGCGAGCGTGGCGAGGATGGCGGCCCGTCCGGTGGAGCGCAGCACGTGCCCGAGTGAGCCCGGGCCCTCCTCGCGGTAGCGGTGGTACAGGTGCAGGGCGTTGTCCACGGCGATGGCCAGGAGGTTGGGCAGCACCACCGCGTTGATGAAGTTGAGCCGCACACCAGACAGGTGCAGGGCCCCTGCGAGGCTCAGCATCCCGAGCGCCAGGCACCCGGCGATGAGCAGCGCGGCGCGAGCGTCGCGCAGGCTGAGCAGCAGCACCCCCAGCACCACCAGGCCCGCCAGCCCCAGGACGCGGGGGCCATCCTCCTGCACCAGGGTGAAGATGCGGGAGGCCACCCGGTCGCTGTCCAGCACCACCACCGAGGTGCCTCGGGCACGCGCCCCGGCCACCACCTCGTCGAGCTGGCCAGCCCAGGCCTGCATCGCGCGTGTATCGTAGTTGGCGCGGACCGGAAAGAGCAGGACGAAGAAGCCCTTCCCATCCAGCGCTTCGAAGCGCCGGCGGACTTCCGAAGGGAGCTCCTCGCGGGTGAAGGGCCGGGCCTCCAGCAGGGGCAGGAGCTCAAGCACCCGGGGCTCGTCGAACACCGAGGGCGGCAGGCCCGCCACTCGCTCGCGCAGCCGGTCCAGCTCCGCCAGGTGCGCGTCCACCTCGCGCGGCAGGACGTCGAGGAGCGAGGCCGCGCGCCGCAGCTCCGAGCCTGTGCCGTGCCGCTGCTGTACCTCGGCCACCGCCTGGTGCACTGCCTCCAGCTCCTCGAAGGTGTCGACGAGGAGGATGGCGGGAGTGAGAGACGAGCCGAGCTGCTCGCTGATGTGGTCGTCCAGGCGCGTCACCGGTGAGTCGCCCTTGAGCCGACGCATGTCCGAGTCGAACTCCAGGCGAGGCAGCACCCCCCACGAGTAGCCAGCGAAGACCAGCACGGACAGGCCGAGCGCCATCGGCCGGGAGGCGGGCCAGGGCCGGCCGGAGCGCACGGCTCCCCCCGTCGGAGCCACGGCGGCGGGAGGCCCTGGCCGGAAGCGCTCGGCGAGCGAGAGGAGCGCGGGGCCCGCGACGTAGGTGGCCAGCATGGAGAGCAGCACGCCGGTGCCGGCCAGCAAGCCAAAGTGGCGGAAGGCCTCGAACCGCGCGAAGAGCAGCACGTAGAAAGCGGCGGCGTTGGTGATGGCCGAGGCGAACGCCCCAGGGAAGGTGGAGACCACCGCCACCTCCAGCGCCTCGCGCGCGGGCGCCTTTGTCCGCTCCTCGTGATAGCGCGCGGTGAGATGCACCCCGTACTCCAGCCCCAGCCCGATGAGGATGGCAGCGAGGAAGCCGGTGATGACGTTGAGGTGGCCGATGGCCAGCCAGGCCACCGCATAGGTGAGGGTGACGCTGGCCAGCACCGGCAGCCCCACCACGGCCAGCGCCGACAGCCGCCGCGCCGCCAGGAGGATGAGTCCTCCCGCTAGCAGCGCGGCCAGCACCGCCGCCCCCGCGAGGTCGCGGCGCACCACCGCATCCTCTTCCAGCCGGCCTACGAAGGGCCCGGTCGCATCCAGCACCACACCGGGATGGTCCCTCGCCACCTCCTGGGCGGTACGCTCCACCGCCTCCACCAGCCGTGAGGCGAAGTCGAGATCACCCGCGGCATCAGCGGCCTTCACCAGGAGGTACAGCTCGGAGCCGTCCTTCGAGGCGAGGTAGGGCGGGAGGGGAGCCTCCGGCAAGAGCTCCCGCTCGAGTGCTTCGAGGGAGGGTGGCTCCTCGTCCACCCGCTGGACGTGCAGCGGCCAGGCGCGCCGCCGCTCGTAGGCCACGCGCGCCTCGATCCCCGCGCGCAAGGCACGGAGTTGCTCCAGCGGCAGCAGCAGGAGCGCACGCTGGCGGAAGAAGTCGACATCGAAGCGGTATTCGACGTAGCGCACCTCGGGGAGCGCTTCGAGCCTTGGGGCAAGCTGCCCGGCGAAGCGCTGCAGCGCCGCGGGGGCGGCTCCCCGCACGCGCAGCACATGGTAGCCGTCACCACCGGCCTTCTCGGCCACGTGCTCCAGTTCCCGCACCTCCGGGGTCTCACGCGGCAGCAGCTCGAAGAGCGAGCCGCGGAACTCCAACCGCGAGGCCGCGAGGCCGCCCAGGAGGGTCAGGGCGGCACATGCGGCCAGCACCGCCCATGGGCTTCCATGGGCGTGGGACACGAGCCGCCGGGCTCCGGTGCGCCAGCGGGGTGTGCTCAAGTTCCGGCCTCTATCCCCCAGCCCAGGTGGCGGCGCAGGTCGCCGTGCCCACAGCAGGTGCAGCGGTTGCGCGCGTGGAGGCCGGCACGGTGGAGGAGCGCACGGATGTTCTCGTGCCACAGCCGCGCGCCGACAAACAGGTCCGGCGTCACCCACCACGCGTTGAGCGAGAGCGAGTCCTCCAGCGACACCACGTCATGCCACCAGCCTCGGGGCAGGAGGAGCACCTCCCCCGGGCCGACGACGGCTTCCAGGCCCCGGGCCCGCACCGCGAGCGGGTGACGCGCGAGGTCCGGCCGGGCGAGGTTCACCTCGCTGAAGACGGTGGTCCACTCGAAGACGTCCGAGGGGTAGAGGTGAGGCGAGTCCTCGGGGGGGAAGAGGATGAAGCGCTTGCGGCCGCGCAGCACGGCGTGGAGGTTGAGCGCGTCCATGTCGTAGTGCAGCGGGGTGTGGGCGCCCTGGCGACCCATCCACAGGCCCGTCTTCGGCATCCCCATCCCAGCAGGGAACAGCGGCCGGAAGTCGAAGTCGTCGCGCAGCCGGGTGGTGCCGCCGAGGACAGAGGCGTCATACGCGAAGTACAGCTCGGGCCCGCTGTCCGCGAGCGGGCCCCGGCCCTCCAGCCCGTCCACGTACGCCCCCAGGGTGGCCTTGAGGGCGTTGCGCCGGGTGTAGCGGTGCAGCCACACCTCCCGCTCGCCGCACAGGCCGCGGAAGAAGGCCGGCGTCCAATTGCGCAGTGCGGGCCAGTCGCCGATGGCCTCGGTGAGGACGAGGGGGCTCGTACGGGCGGCGAGCGCGCCAGAGGACAGTCGGGACATCCGTTCCACGGGAGTCCAGCGGTTCATCCAACCTCCGGCTGGGAAGCGGGCACGGCGAGCTGCCGGCGGGCCCACACGGTGAGGCCCAGGGCGCTCACCGCAGTGAGGGTGAAGGCCACCCAGGGCCAGAGTGGGCTGCCGGAGCCTTCGGCCATCCCCGCGGCGCCATGCCCGAGGAAGAGGAACAGGAGGGTGGCCGGCAGGCTCCCCACGGCAGTGCCGGCGAGGAAGGCGGCCGGGCGCACGCGCGTGAGCCCCAGGGCATAGGTGAGCGCGGCATAAGGGGCCAGCGGTGAGAGGCGCAGGAGGCACACCGCCCCGAAGCCGCCCTCCCCGAGTGCCTCGTCGAGGCGGGCCAGACGGGGAAACCGGGCCAGCACGCGAGAGAGGGGCTGGCGCGCGGCGCGGGCGAGGAAGAAGGCCAGGCCGTCCACGGCCAGGCTGAGGAGCACCAGCAGAGCCAACCCGCGCCAGGGCCCGTAGAGCGCACCGGCCAGGAGGGTGAAGGGGGTGGTGGGCAGCAGGAGGAGGGTGGCCACGCCGTAGCCGAGGCAGAAGAGCACCAGGCCCTGGGGGCCGGTGGAGCGGAGCGCCTCGAGTGCTGGCAGCGCCTTCGCGGCGAGCGGGCGCAGCAGCACCAGCGCGGCTCCCAGCGCCAGCAGCGCGAGGAGCTTCGGTGCGTGGCGTCTCATGGGCGCTCCCGGAATGGGTGGCGGGCCGTCCATCGCCGCTGGACGAGCGAGGAGAGGCGGCGGGCCAGCGGGTAGAGCACCGGCTCGCGGTGGAGGGTGAAGATGCGCAGGTCCACGGGCTCGGCGCCCAGGGCGCTCTTGCGCTCGAGCGAGGTGCGCCCCAGCAGGATGTGGTGGGCTCCGGTGAGGATGCCGTGCTCCACGTCATCGAGCAGCGCGTTGAAATAGAGCGCCAGCCGCTCGTTGTGCGCGTAGTCCAGGCCCACATAGTAGCTCTCCAGCTCGTCGCCCGCGCGCAGGCGCGTGTTGAAGGCCACGAGGCCTCCGTCGGAGAAGTAGCCGATGAAGTCGAAGTCGTCCCCCAGCGCCTCCTTGAGCTGGACGAAGTAGGAAGCGCCCACGCGCGAGGGGCGCAGGCGCGAGCGCTCGAAGACCGCGCCGTAGAGCGCCTCCACGCGGGGGGCCAGCTCGGCGATCTGCCCCGCACTCAGCGCGCGGCGCTCGACCCCCTCTCCCTGGCGGCGAGCTCGCCGGGCCTGGTGGCGGTACTTGGTGGTCAGGTCCGCGAGGTAGTCCTCGAAGCTTCGCCAGGAGGGGCTCACGGTGAGCACCATGGTGGGCTCGACCTGCACCGGATCGAATCCCGCACGCCGCAGGACGCGGGTGGCTCCCTGCTCGCCGGGCGCGAGATCCTTCACCAGCACCATCGTCAGGGAGGGCTCGCGCGCCTGGATCACTCCCACAGCCTCCGCCAGTGCGGACCAGGCTCGCTCCTCGCTGAGCTCGGGCCGCCAAGCGAACCCGTGGGGCCCACAGACGAAGAGGTTGCCGCAGATCAGGATCCTCACTCGCATGCGCTTCAGCACCCGCCGCAGCTGGGCGCGGATGAAGAAGGAGGCTCCGGCTTCTTCCGCTGCCGCTCCCTCGGGCAGGAGGTTGGGCCCGAAGCCGTCCATGCCGAAGTCCACGCACTGGAAGCTCGCCACCGCGACGGGCCGGCCCTCCTCGCGCACGAGCGCGTAGAGGAACGTCATGCGCTCTGGGCGGCTCTGCTCGAGGGCGCGCAGATAGGAAGGCTGGAGGAAGACGTGCGGAGGAGGGACCACCGAGCCCCAGTCCGCGTCCGGCAGGGCCTGGGCGGTGGAGAACAGCTCCAGGTGCAGGCCGCAGGCCATGCGGGTGCTGCCGGCGGGAGGGCTCGCCCGAGACAGGGGGGAGGGCGTTGCAAGGGGCATGGCTGGTCTCTGAGGATCCTCGTCCTCGGCGGCCCGGACAGCAACCGGCGTGCCTCTGGCCGGTGGCTCGCCAAGCCAGTGATTCTCCTCGGGGCCCCACGAGATGAGGTCATCGATGACCTGTGCAGGGGGTGGCACACTGCGCAAGAATGGGCCCCATGAACGTTCTGCTCCTGGACTCCACGGGCTCGCGGGACAGGACGCGGTGATCCAGGCGCTTGGGCTCGGTAAGCCGGGCGGCAAGCGGGCTCGACTGGACGCTCGCGCGCTTCGGAAAGGCGCCGTTGGTCAGCAACTGAACGACAGGTCCGACGACCCGCGCCTGCTCTGGGTGCGAAGGCCGGTCTGCCGGTCAGCTGAGGGGGACACGAGAAGCAGGAAATAAATGGGACGAAAATGGGCCCTCCTCGTCTCCTGGGTGAGAGGCCGCTCCGGAGGGCTCCCAGCCACCGGGGCGCGCTCCTCTCTTCCCCACTCTCCGTGCTCCATCGCGCCCGTCTGACGGTGAGCGCCCGAGGTCTACAATGAGTCTCCTTCGCAGGTTCATGCAGTGTGCAGCTCTGTCCGCAAGTCTGCTCGCCGCTCCAGCGCTGGCGGGCGCCAACGAGGTGGTCTGCCGCATCCCGTCCGGTGGCGCCGGCATCACCTTCGCGGACGAGAACACCCAGGAGCTGCGCGCCTGGGGCCCGGGTGGGCTCGAGGTGGCGCCGGACGGCTCCTTCTGGATCGCGGACACGGCAGCCCGGCGGCTGCTCCACTACAGCAAGGACTGTACGCAGCTGGGCATCATCGAGCTCAAGAATGTCGTCGGCGTCACGGACCTGGTCGTCACCAACGACGCCATCTATGCGCTGGACGTAGCGGCGGGCCAGCCCACCGTTCTGCACCTGAGCCCGAGCGGCGCCGAGTACGGCCGCTACCCGGTGGATCAAAGCATCACCGGCCTGACGGCAGGCGAGACGGGCGAGCTGCTGGTGGAGCGTCAGTTCGGCGCCAGCTTCGACCAGCTGCTGGATCGGAACGGCCGGCTGGCGAAGGCCTCGCTGCCGGGGCTGAGCCAGGCGGGCGTGCTCTACACCGCGCGCGCCGCGGATCTCTCCCAGAAGGAGGCGCACGCGGGAACGCTGACGGTGGGTGGCCAGCCGCTGGAGGTCTCCGTGCCCAATGATCTGGGCGGCCTGCGCGTGCTGGGCATGAGCAAGACCGGCGATGTGCTGGTGAAGCTGGAGGAAGTCGCACTCGTCAGCGACTTCCGCGTGGACCAGACGGTGCGCCGCTACAGCCACGAGGGCAAGCTGCTGGGCGCTGCCCGCGTGCCGCTGGCGAACCGCTACACCTACGTACAGTCCAACGTGGCCACCACCCCCGCGGGCGACGCCTTCATCCTCCACACCACCCGCGAGGGGGCGGAGATCCAGAAGCTCGTCTTCACCCAGGAGCTGCCGGCCGTCCTGCCCCTCGTCAAGGAGACCCGCGAGGACGTGGCACCCCCGAGCAAGACGTGCCGTGCCGCGAATGACATGGCGCTGACGGGCAACCACTTCACGGACTTCGTGCGCGGCTACAGCAACACCAACGTCAACGGCGCCTGCGCGGGCCGCACCAAGCCTCGCTTCCTGACGCAGGTCAACGTGGGCTACGCCGGCGTCGCCTATGATTGGGGTGGGTTCGACAGCGTGGCCACCTACGACAGCAACCTGTACGCGGGCTACACTGCGGGCGACATCAACACGGCGGGCGTGGAGAGCTGCTCGCGA
>NZ_DASPHO010000366.1:0-10653 GCF_035629615.1 Hyalangium sp.
AGACCTGAACCCGGCTCGCGTCTTCCTGGGGCCCGAGGGCGAGGTGCTCTTGACGGACTTCGCCCGCGCGCGCTCGCTGCTGCCGGGCCGGGTGGCATCGACGCTGCCGCGCCCTCAAGGTGACGTGTTTTATTGCTCCCCCGAGGCGCTGCTCTGCGAGGAGACCGATCCGCGCTCGGACCTGTTCTCGCTCGGGCTGGTACTGCTGGAACTGGCAACGTGGCGTCACCTCTACAGCATGGACAACGTGCGGCCCGATGACTTGGAGGAAGCTCTAACGGAGAGGGTCAAGGGCAAGGTTCTGGATGCCGCCATCATCGCCACGGAGGCAGACCTACCGGAGCACGCGGAAGACTGCATCCTGCGAGCGGCCACGTTCACCTCACAGGACGTGGACGAGATCACCGAGCCGCTCGCGCAGCCGCTCCGCTCCATCGTCCGCAGGTTGCTCCAGCGGGAGCCGGTAGATCGCTATCAGTCGGCGGCTGAGCTGGAAGCCGATCTGCGGGAGGGCTTGTCTTCGCTGGGAGTCCCCTATGGAGCCAATGAGGCGCTAGAGGAGATCCTTGTTTCGCTCTCGGGTGCCCGCCTGAATCGCAGCGTGCTCAGTCCCACGAACGAGGATCAGCTACCACCCGCCATGATGGCGGAAGAGGACATCACCACCGAGCGCGGCGGAACCAACTAGCCAGCGTCTCGCTCCCTTCGCGTTTCCCGCAGCCCCTCGGCGTCGTGCCGAGAACGGGAGCGGCTTGCCTTCGAGCTGGACGGCTACGAGTGAGGAGGCCTGAGACGCTCGGCGGCCCCCGGGCGTCTCTGGCCGTAGTTGTACGCCACTAGCCCCTCTGGGGGCCTCAACCCGTCCGGCAGGACGGCGATCAAGGGATCTAGCACCGTGAAAGTCTCGCGCGCGAAAACTTCCAGCGCTGCACGCGCCCAGCCCACCACCACACGCGCCCGCAGGGTGTCCCGTGTGCCCCGACACATCGAGATCCGACAGCGCCGGTTAGGGGCCACCCTCAGCGCGACGTTGAAGCAAGCACGCAAGCGAGCGGGCATGACTCAGGCAGAAGTCGCCGAAGCCATCGGCACACACCCCGAAGTCTACGGGCGCATGGAGCGAGGAGCAGTGATGCCGAGCGTTCCCACGCTGCTGCGCCTGTGTCTGACGCTCGGAAGCGGGCCGCATGAATTGATGGGGTTCTCGGAGCTGGAGCTGTCGCAGCGCGTCCCCGGGGCAAGCACAGTGCCACCGGGCGTGAATGACACGCCCGAGAAGCGGCGCCTATTGCGCCGCCTCGCTCGCCTGGACAGCCCGAGGATCAAGGCTCTGGCGCGCTTGGCCGCCTTGCTTCTGCCAGGAGTGAGCGCCCGCAGCCCGCAGGGGGCTGGCCGTCGTCCCCGGGCCTAGACGAGTCCCGCAGCGCGTTCACGACTTCCGGTGCGCGTGCCGGTGGTGCAAGTCGGAAACGTGGGGGTGATCGTGCGTTAACGGCGCGTGGCTGTGTGCATGGCTGTGCGGCTCGGAGGTGTCCATTCCGGGCGGGTGTTCGTGCTGGTGGTGTTCGTCGTGAGCGTGCAGGTGGTCGTGCTCTAGGGGTTCGTGAGTATGGGGGTGGGCGTGGCGGGCCCGGACGAGCAGGACGACACCGAGGGCCATGACCAACAGCGCTCCCACCCCGCGCGCGCTCAGCCGTTCCCCCAAGATGATCACGGACGCGAGCGCGCCCACGAACGGAGCCGAGGCAAAGAGAGCCGCCTCTCGGGCGGCGCCGAGCAACCGCAGTGCGTACACGTCCAGAAGAATGCTTACGCCATAGCAGGCCAGCCCTACTATTCCGGCGATCAGCAGGTACGGCCCGCTTGGCACCTTTGCGCCCAGCACGAGCGCGAGAGCCACGTTGCAGGCACCGGCCCCTAGCGCCTTCACCTGGACAACGGCCACCGGATCGCGCACCGAGAGGCGCTGAGTCAGGTTGTTATCCAGTCCCCAGGACAAGCACGCTCCAGCCAGAGCCAGCACGCCCAGCCAGTCGGCGTGAACCTCCCCGCTCTGGAAGCTCAGCAGGGCCGCAGCGGCGACGATGACGAGAGCCGCGAGGGCTTCCCGTCTTCCCAGGTGCTCACGAAAGAAGACCACGGCCAGAGCAATCGTGAAGGGGGCTTCCAGGTTGAGCAGCAGCGACCCCACCGAGCCGGACACACGCCCGAGGCCCACGAGCATCAACACGGGCCCCACGATGCCGCCCGTGACGATGACTCCCACCAGAGGAGCAAGATCACTCCGGCGCAACTGTGCCTCGCGTCCGGCGTTCCCGATCCTTCTCCATCGCGAAACGAGGCGCACGGCTAGGAGCCCGAGGCCCGCCCCCAGGTAGAGCAACCCGGCGAGCATGGCCGGTGTACTCGCGGGGAGCAGCAGCTTTACCAGCGGGGGACTGAGACCGAACAGCAACGCCGCCCCGATGCCACAGGCAGTGCCGACAAGGATCGGGTTCGCTCGCTGGTGGCTTCCATCAGGAGGTGTGTTCACCTCCATGGTTCTAGTGCTGCCGCAGGGCCCCCGCCAGAAGGGCTCCACCACCCCAGCAGGCAAGCCTCGACGCTCGCGCACTCCACGGAGGCCCGCGAGCGTCAGACGCTCGCGCACTCCACTCGCTTCGACGTGGGGAGCACGCCGGGGCCCACAGGCGTGCCTCTCCGCTTGCCCAGCTCCACGGGCCCATTGCCTAACCTGGAAGCGCAGCCGGTGAGGCGGGAAGGGCACCGCATGTGCCCCCAGTGTGCCCCTCCAGCGGGGAATTGAACGGGACGAGACGGGACGAGACGGGACGGAGCGGGGGAACGATCCGGTGAAACATCAAGGCGTTAGCCGGTAACAGCGCGACCTGCTTAGGGTTTTGCTTCCGCCTTGATGCGGGTTCGATTCCCGCCGCCTCCATCCCGAGAAGCCCAGCAATGCCCAGGCCATTCAGGGACACGCTTTGAGTCGCGCCTGGAGGGATGATTCAATGCGAGCCATGACAAAGGTGTTCGCCAACGGACGCTCGATCCTCCACGAAGGCGATGGCCTCAAGCACACGGCAGCGGCCCCTGATGTCTGCAAGACGCCGTCGCCGGGCGGCCCCATCCCCGTGCCCTACGTCAACGTGGCCTCCGATAGCGATCTGGCCAAGGGGACCACGACGGTCCACATCGAGGGGCATTCCGTCGCGCTCGCAAGCTCCAACCTGAGCACGAGCATGGGCGACGAGCCTGGAACGGCAGGTGGAGGGCTCGTCTCGTCCAAGACCAAGGGCAAGCTGACCTGGGGCTCCTCCAGCATCGACGTGAAGTTCGAGGGCAAGGGCGTGGCCCGGTTCATGGACGTCACCCAGCACAACGGCAACTCGTTCAACACCGCGTTCATGTCACAGGGGGGCACGGGATTCGCCTACGGAGACGACTTCCAGGGGCTGTGTCCCATCTGTCAGAACAAGCCGGACGAGCACGCGGTGCTCGAGCTGAAGGAAGAGGAACAGAGCCTCGATATCGCCAACAAGATCCTCAAGGATCTCCAGGCGCGCGAGGAAAAACTGCGACGGCACAAGGAGGACCTCAAGAAGGAGGAGACCAAACGCAGGCGCCTTGATGAGCAACCCACCAAACCCAAACCGTCGACCATTGCGGAGCGGGAGAAAGCGATCGCGGACCTTGAGAAGGAGCTCCCGACGCTTGAGAAGCATCGCCGCGGCTCTAGCGGGTACATGTTCGGGGTCATGGTGTGCATCAACAAAGAGAAATTTGCCGCGATATCGGGCGACGAGACGCCTGACGGGTTCAAAGAGATCGCTAGGAGTCACGGTTGCGAGGTCATCGATTTGGCTGCCACGTTGGGTGACATCCTCGCCAGGAACCCCAACAAAGACCTCGCATCCCAAATCGCGATAAGAGATCGGTGGCGCGCCACGATGCGT
Organism: Hyalangium sp.; assembly: GCF_035629615.1. Lineage (GTDB taxonomy): Bacteria > Myxococcota > Myxococcia > Myxococcales > Myxococcaceae > Hyalangium. Next base: position 3,957 of record NZ_DASPHO010000366.1, read on the forward strand.
AAGCACCTCGCAACACCTAAGCCTGAGCAAGGATACAACAACCGCCCTGGTGCCTGTGCAGGCGCCAAACTCATCGGCAGGAGCGGTCACGTCGCGCACTCGATGAGCGAGATGTACTTCTCTCCCTCGGGTGCAAACAAGGACACGTTGACCTTCAACGTCATCTACCGCGGCCCCGACAAGTTCGCTCCAGAGAACAAGCCTTGGACGCCTCCAACCGAGGAAGAACTCAAGGCTACAAAGGACGACGACACGACGGACGGGAAACGCGTCAACATGCGACGCAAGAAGGAGTCCACCGTGCTCTCCTGTCAGTCCTGTCAGGACACGCTGTTCATGGCCCGATGCGACAAAGAGAGGCAAACGTGCACGGGCAAATGACCTGGTCGGAGTTACTCAAGGCTCCCCCTCCCTTGTCGATGAAGGGCTTGCTCACGTTCATGGAGCGATGGAGGCCCCGGAGCACTCATGGCTTCGAACCGGCCACGGCCGACCAGGTCGCTGTGCTGGCCCAGCCACATGGAGGGCTCGACGCGCTGCCTCGCGTGTATCGCGAGTTCCTCGCGACCATGGGCGCATCGACCGGCGCCTTGAGGCTGATGTGGGGCACGACCTCGATCTCGGTGCTGCTCGAGGATCTCGGAGATCATCAACAACAGCGGCCCGATCCTCGTCGTTACCTCAAGTTCGCCATTGGCGAGGACGACTACAACGGCCGCCATCCGGACGACTTCTTCGATCTGTCCCGTCCGACACCCGACAGACGTGACGCAGCGATCATCCGCATTCGCGCAGAGCGACTGGTGAGCGGCAAGGTCGCAGCCGAGCAGCCCTTCCCGACCTTCTCCGACTTACTACGAGCAGTGGTCGTGGCTCAAGTCGGCTTGGACGTCCCGGACCAGCAAACGCCGTCCTACGACCTGGGGCCGAATCCTGAGACTCCGGCCAAGACCTACGAATTCTTCACACGAATGGGATTCTCGCTCACCGAGCTCGGAGCATCGTTGGCGATCGTTCCCCTCGAACATCCGGGGCGCGGTGCGATCGCACTTATCAGTGGGTCTTCACCATTGCTCCCTGGCACGGGCGTGGAGTTCCGCGCGCGTGACAAGGCCCAGCACTTGCTCCTCGAGGAGCTCATCAAGGACCACCGGCAGGAGTTGAGCGGTGGTTGACGAGGGGCGCCTTTCACATGGGATGGAGAGCTTCCATCAACGCCGCTTCGCAGAGGTGGGGACGGTGACGGTGAGCAGTTGGGCCTGGTGGCTCTGTGGCGACGTCAGCCTCACTCCCCTGCGGCCTGGGTTGGCCCTCTGGCCGGGGCCAAGCTCGCACTTCAACTTGCTGCGCCGTCGCGCGCTGCTCGCTACCTGAGCCTGTCCACCATGGAGGGGCACTACGAAGCCGTGCACGAGGAACGTCGGCTGAGGTGTCGCCACCGCATCGAGGATGGCGCCCGCGACGTCCCGCGCGTCCTGCGCCGTGAACACCCGGCCTCCCGTCTGCGTAGCGAGCTGCTCGCGGTGCACCAGTTCACGGTGTCACGGAAGACCTTGAGCGCCTTCGACTCGCTCCCGCCAAGCTTGTAGAGCCAGTAGCCGGGGCAGTTGGTGGGGTCTTCCAGCTCGCCTTGGCACTCGTTGTCGTAGAGGTTCCAAAAGTACACGGCTTTCAGATTCGTACCCGTTTACGGGTCGCTTGCTCAGGGAGCTCCGGACCTTCCTGAAGTCAGGCCAGTTTGAGAGCAGGCAGCCGAGCCGTGAACACGTACCAGAAGTACCACACGAGCAAGGCGGAGCAGGCGCGCCTGATCGAGCGCTTCCTGGATCCGAATGGTGGTGGACTGCTTTCAGGCGTGCAGCCTGGGGTATGCGAGAAACTTGAGCTGAGAGCGCCTAACAAAAGTCCCTTCGCCGTCGCAGGATTGCGCATGTAACAGGCGGACATCCGGTCGAGCTGCTCTGCCGGAACGCTGAAGCCGCTGTCCTTCATCCCCAGCGGCTCGAAGATGCGTTCCCTGAAGAAGACCTCGAGCGGCTAGTCCACTCGGCTGCCGGGATCGTCGGTGGTGGCCTGAACAACGAGTCCGGAAGGCTCAGGCGAGCTTGCGGATGAAGTCAGCGGCCAGCTCGGCCTTCTTCGCGTCGGACTCGGCCGTGGGCAGCACGAGGATGCGCTCCTGCGGCAGATACTTCCGCGCGCGCTCCTCCATCTGCTTGCTATACTTGTTGAAGTAGTCGTCCACGTCCTGCTGCTTCATGCCGCCAGCCAGGCCCTGCTTGCGCTGGGCCTCCAGCCCGGAGAAGTCCAGCACGCAGCCCTCCGCCTGCCCCAGGTAGAGCAGCCAGCTGTTGCTGTAGAGGCCGATGCGCTGCTCCTTGCCAGCCACCTTCTCCAGCGCGGCCTTGTAGTGGGGAGACAGCGCTGTGTTCTCTCCCGGAGGGATGTTGGAGAGCAGCTGCTTCTGCGCCTCCGGGTTCTTGGCAATCTCCGTGGTGATCGGATCGTTGTCCAGGTAGGTCACCTTCGCGGACTCACAGGCACGTGCGATCCATGGGGCGGGCTCACTCGGCTCATTGGAGAAGACGATGACGAAGCGCTTCATCTCGGTGGCTCCCAGTGAAGGACCCGTCCATCATACCCGCCGGCAGGGCCGCCGCGAGCCCCCCTCGCACCCGCCTCAGGCGGCTCGGACAGGCCGCGCCTCTCCTGCCACGGTGAGCAGGCTCATCTCTCCCGCCACGCCTTTGAGCGGCACCGTGCCCACCTCCTGGACGGGGAACGCGTCACCCAGCCGCCGGGCCACCTCCTGGCTGAAGAGCAGCGGCGGCAGGGGCTCACGCGCCTGTCCCTCGATGCGGGAGGCGACGTTGACGGTGTGGCCAATGACGGTGAACTCCATCCGGTCCGTGCTCCCGAGGTAGCCCGCAACCGCCTCGCCCGCGTGGATGCCAATGCCGGCGCGCAGGTGCAGCCCCCGCTCGGCAAGCTTCGCGTTGTAGGCCTCCAGGCGCCGCAGCATCTCCACCCCCGCGGAGACCGCCGCAATGGCGGGATCGCCCTGGCTCCCGGTGAGCCCGAAGGTGGCGAGCACCGCGTCCCCGATGAACTTGTCCACCATGCCTCCATGGCGTTGGATGGCGGCCACCATCTCCTGGAAGTAGCCGTTGAGCACTTCGATGAGCACCTCGGGTTCCAGGGTCTCGGACAGGCGCGTGAAGTCACGCAGATCGCTGAAGAGGACCACCACGTCCCGCCGGCTGCCTCCGAGCACCGCTGACTTTCCGTGGCGCGCGTACTTCTCGATGAACTCGGTGGCGACCTGAGGAGAGACGAAGCGGCCGAACGCCTCGCGGATGCGCTCGCGGAGCTGGAGCCCTCCCGCCATCTCATTGATGCCGGCGGCCACGAGGGACAGTTCATCCGGGCGGCTCGTGGTAACCGTGGACTGGAAGTCCCCACCCCCCACCCGGCGCACGGCCTCGAGCAGCCGCTCCGAGTCCCGGCGCAGGCTCCGGCCGTAGGCGATCGCCGCCGCGAGCGCCACGCCCGTGAAGCCAATGGCGAGCATGGCCGCTTCGATGACGTACTGCCGCTCTCCCTTGAGCTCGTCGATGAACCGCAGCAGGGTGAGGAGCATGATCCCCGCGGGCACGGTGGTGAAGATGACGTAGCCCTCGATCAGCCGGCGCCCGAGCCGCTCTCGCAGCTTCGCTGCGAGGGAGAGATTGGGCGTGGACGGCAGCGCGTTCTCGAAGAGGAGATATTCCACCTGCGCGAGCAACCCGCCGCCCAGCAGGCAATAGCCCACGGCGAACTTCAGGTGGCTGGCGACGGGGAACGTCGGGTAGCGCGTGGCATGCAGGACGACGGCGAGCAGGCCTGTCAGCACCCACGAGAGGACCGACAGCTGCCAGGCCCGGCGAGCGGGGGTGCTCTGCTCCGTCGACGAAGGGAGGAGCCGCAGCAGCAGCTCGCGGAGCACCATGTGGAACAGCGCCAACAGGATGACGGTGCGGGCCAGCACCGGCGGCGACAGGCTGCAGATGAAGGTGCAGACGAGGCGCGCGTAGACGAAGGTGAAGAGCGCCACGAGCACCGAACCGCCATGAAGCAGCAGGCGGAGCCGGAGCGGGAGGCGAGGAGCAGAAGAGGGCGTCATGGCGAGGCGGCCTCGAGCGCACGACACACCGAGAACCTCCCTCACTCTACTCCCCAGGTACGCCCAAGGTTACAGGGCTTGTCTCCTCGGGAGCCCACGGCACCCTCCTCCCGCCCTCCCGGAGGCTCAGTGGGTAGGAGGCGTGTAGGTGACTTGAGTCACCGTGTACTCCACTGCTCCTCGGGGCCTTTCCACCTGGACGGCTTCGCCCACCTCCTTGCCAAGCAACGCCCGCGCAAGGGGCGACTCCACACTGAGCCGGCCTGCCTTCACGTCTGCCTCATCCGGACCCACGATGCGGTAGGTCACCTCTCCCCCATCCTCATCCTCGAGCGAGACCCAGGCGCCGAAGAAGACTCGTCCCTCCTGAGTAGGTTCGGGGCTCACCACCCGCACCTCCTCCAGCGTGTCCGCCAGCTGTTGCGCACGCCGTTCACGCTCCCGCTTGCGCACCCCCGCATCCAACCCGGTCTGCCCCTCGCCGCCCGCCTCCGGTCCGAGCAGGGTGGCCAGCTCCTCCTGAAGTGCCCGGTAGCCCTCCGGGGTGATGTAGCGCTTCTCTCCCTGCCAGGTGCGCGGCCGTGCAGGAACGAGCCCCTCGTCGCCTCCGCTGTCCTCCTTGGTGAACGCCTTCGACATGGATACCTCCCCGCCTCTGCAATCTGGAGCATCTGCTCCCGCTCTGCCAGCACGCCGGAAACTTGCCGCTCTCGGGTGGGGTGGCAGGCTTACAGGCATGTACCGCCCCCGCGCCATTCCGCGTCATGCCCACCGTCTTGCCGTGCGCCTGAAGGGAATGCTCCCTGTCTATACCTCGGACGTGTCCCACCAGGGCTTTCAGGCCGAGATGCTCCAGCCGGTGAAGCCGGGCACTGCGTTGCAGGGCACCCTCACGCTGGAGGGCGCGGAGTTCCCCTTCGAGGGAGAGGTGGTGTGGATGCGGCAGCACGCCGGAGAGCGCGCCCGCGGGTGTTATGGCGTGCGCTTCACCTCCCTGCCCGCGGACTTCGCGCGGCGTCTCGTCGCGTACAGGAGGCGACAGGGCCGGCGGCTCCTGCGCTGGTTCCGCTGAAGTCTCGAGCCTCCAGGGTCGGCTCGAGCGTTAAGGTGCCGCCTCCTGTCACTCAAGAGAGGGTCGACCCATGACGCAGGCCACGCAGCTGAACGGAACGGACGGCAAGGAAGTCCCGGGCTCCCTGAGCGAGCCCTCTGGGGGCACCGCGAAGGGCGCGGTGCTGCTCATCCACGAGTGGTGGGGTCTCAACGAGCACACCCGCGACGTGGCGGATCGGCTGGCGCACGAGGGCTTTACGGTCTTCGCGGCGGATCTCTACGGAGGCAAGGTGGCGAAGGACGAGGCCACCGCCCAGCAGTACCTCTCCACGATGGATTGGAAGCAGGCAGGAGAGTCCCTGCGGCGTGCAGCCGAGGCGCTGCGCCAGCGCAAGCCGGGGACGAAGGTGGGGGTGATGGGCTTCTGCATGGGCGGCGCCGTGTCGCTCTTCGTCGCGGCGACGGATCCGGAGATCGCCGCCTGCGTGCCCTTCTACGGCATCCCGGGCGAGGACAGGGCGGACCTCACGAAGATCCGCGCGCCGGTGCTGGGCCACTTCGCGCAGCATGATGACTGGTGCTCGCCGGACCGGGTGGACGCGCTGGAGAAGAAGCTGAAGGGCGCCAACGTCCCGGTGGAGCTCCACCGCTACGACGCGCACCACGCCTTCTTCAACGACACGCGCCCCAAGGTGTACTCGAAGCCGAACGCCGAGCTGGCGTGGACGCGCACGGTGGAGTTCCTCCGCGCGAAGCTGGGCTGAGGACTCGGCGGCTCCGGGCGAGGCCACACCGGCTCGCCTGGCGTCCCACTCCGCTCATCAGGTCCCAGGGTTGGGAGCGTTCGGAGCCGGCGGCGCGGCGGGCGTCTCGGGAGGCGCCGGGCTTGTGGGAGCCGGTGTGCCCGTGGAGCTCGGAGTCTGCTCTGCGGGAGGCTCGGCGGGCTGGGGGGTGGGAGGCGCGGCGGGCTGGGAGGCGGGAGGCTCGGCTGCGGGAGGCTCCGTCGGGCGGAGGACCTGGAACTGGTACGCCTTCACCCCCTTGGGCAGCACCACCTCCACCAGCGGGTTCTCCTTGATCAGGGCCTGGGACACAGGCACGGAGATGCGGCCCTCGGCATCACTCGTAGCGGACAGGCGCGAACGCTCCGTCCCGGCGAGCACCTTGGCGCCCTGAATGGGCTGTCCCGTGCTCGGGTCCAACAAGCGCATCACCAGGGTCTGTCCATCGACGGCCTGCTGCGGGGCACCCACCGGCTGCACCATGTCTTTGTAATGGGGGCGCAAGGCACAGGCAGACAGCAGACCGAGGGCAACGAGGACAACGCTCAACGAGGCACGGCGAAGGCGCATGGGATTTCCGTCCAGAGGGGAAGGGCTGCGTTCACCGCCCACCCTCCTATGGGGCAGGCAGCGAAGCAAGCGCGCAGGGGACGGCGGCGGTGGCGGGAGTTCGCGAGTCCAAGCGGGCCGCATGCTCGCC
>NZ_DASPHO010000367.1:0-11127 GCF_035629615.1 Hyalangium sp.
ACCTCGGGTGCCCCCTCGACCCCCACCAGGTACACGAAGTTGTCTATCGGCCCGAGCTTGAGCTGGTGGATGTACGGTGTCTCCATCGGCTGCCTCCCTTCCCACCGGGCAGACTTCAGGCACCCCGGGTCTTCACTCCTCGATAATGATGCATTGAGGTCTAATCCGCCTCGCTGTTAGCAGTCCTGTCCCGCCTACCCCTGGAGGCCTCACTTGAAGAGATCGCTGCTGACGCTCGCCTGCACCCTGATTGCCACCACGAGCGCTGCCGCGCCCCCTCGCTCCACCTTCCGCTATAACCCGCCGAAGGAAGAGGACCAGCGCCCCCTCATCGTTGACGCCACCATCGGCCCCCAGGGCAGCGACTTCGCCATGCGCCTGCGCTTCGACAAGGAGCCTTGGGGCGACTCCTGTAAGACCCGGTGCGCCAACGCCACCCTCTTCCTGGACACCGATCACAACGCCACCACGGGCCTCCAACTCGGCAAGCAGCCGGAGACCGGCGCGGACATGGTCGTCATCATCCAGGGCGCCCGCGAGTACAAGGGCGCCAGCTCCGTCGCGGTGCTGCGCGTCAAGGTGCGCCAGCTCACCGCCGAGTCCAAGTCCATAGACGACGGCGACGCGCTCGCCGATCTCAACAACCACCAGGATCCCGAGCGCGTCCAGATCGACGAGAACACCCTCTACCTGCTCGTCGACGCCACCGGCCCCACCCTGCCCTCCGCGCGCAAGATCCGCGTCGTCTACCACCCGCCCACCGCCAAGCCCCTCCAGGCCACCATCGCCGGCATGCTCAGCGGGGGCTCGAGCTCCAACGTCCGCATCTTCCGCGGCGGCTCCAACAAAGGCTGGGGCAAGGCCAAGGAGGCGGGCAATCGCCCGGCCACTCCCAACCCCGGCTCCCAGGGGATGCCACGCCCTGTGAACTCCGGCTCCCAAGGGATGCCAGGCACCGTCAACCGCGGCTCCCAAGGGATCTACCGCTAGCGACCAGGCCCTTTCACACACACCTGGTCGCACTTTTCCTACACGAGCTGTCCCGATCAGTCACTGGGCAGGCAGGCAGGCTGTTCCGTGATTTCCCCGCTTGGGGAGCACCTTTCCGTGGCAAAAAACACTGAACGAATGTATAGGCTCTGCGATCACGAGGGGTCGCAAACCCTCGAATTCGTTCCCTTTGTTAGTGGGCCATGGTAGGCGGGCCGCCAGACACACACCGTGTCCGGGACCGGACTGCGCAGGGCGCGCGCCGCGTTCGGGGAACGGATGTCCCTTTGCCTGAACACATGAGCATGCTCGCACAAGCCGACACCAAGACACGCAAGAAGCAGGGCGCCTCGGGCAACGGAGGCGGCGGCGGCACGGCCGAGTCCGGCAGCGGTGGTGGGGGTGGCAACTCCATCGAGGCGCCGCTCGCCGAGGAGGCCCGCCGGCGCTACCTCAACTACGCCCTGTCGGTCATCACCGCGCGCGCCCTGCCGGACGTGCGCGACGGCCTCAAGCCCGTGCAGCGCCGCATCCTCTATGGGATGTACCACGACCACCGGCTCACCCAGGACGCCAAGTACCAGAAGTCCGCCAAGGTGGTGGGCACCATCATGGGCCAGTACCACCCGCACGGCGACACGGCGATCTACGACGCGCTGGTGCGCATGGCGCAGGACTTCTCGCTGCGCTACCCGCTGGTGGACGGCCACGGCAACTTCGGCTCACTGGACGGCGACTTCGCGGCGGCCATGCGCTACACCGAGTGCCGCATGGCGGGCATCGCCAGCGAGCTGCTGGGCGAGCTGGGCAAGAAGACGGTGGGCTTCCGCCCCAACTACGACGGCACCCTCTTCGAGCCCATCGTCGTCCCCGCCCGCGTGCCGCAGCTGTTGATGAACGGCACCACCGGCATCGCGGTGGGCATGGCCACCAACATCCCGCCGCACCACCTGGGCGAGCTGTGTGACGCGCTGGTGATGCTCATCCAGGACAAGGACGCCACGGTGCGCGACTTGATGAAGTTCATCAAGGGCCCGGACTTCCCCACCGGTGGGCAGATCCTCAACAGCAAGCAGGAGCTGCGGGAGATCTACGAGTCGGGTCAGGGCAGCGTCCGCATCCGCGGCGAGTACGAGCTCGAGGAGCTCAAGCGCGGCGGGCAGCAGATCATCATCACCTCCATTCCCTACACGGTGAACAAGAGCACCCTGGTGGCCAAGATCGGCGACCTGGTGCGCGAGCGGAAGCTGCCGCTGCTCCTGGACGTGCGCGACGAGTCCACCAAGGAGGTGCGCATCGTCCTGGAGCTCAAGAAGGACGCCAGCCCCGAGCTGGCGATGGCGTACATCTACAAGCACACGCCGCTGCAGACGACCTTCGGCGTGAACCTCACCTGCCTGGTGCCCACCGAGAACCCGGAGGTGGGCGCGCCCCAGCGGCTGGATCTGAAGCGCATCCTCCAGTACTTCCTGGACTTCCGCTTCGAGGTCGTCACCAAGCGCTTCCAGCACGAGCTGAGCGAGCTGCAGAAGCGCGTCCACATCCTCGAGGGCTTCGAGAAGGTCTACGACGCGCTCGATGAGATGATCCGCATCATCCGCGCCTCCGATGGAAAGCAGGACGCGGCCAAGAAGCTGATGAACCGCTTCAAGCTGGACGAGCCCCAGGTCGAGGCCATCCTGGAGCTGAAGCTCTACAAGCTGGCCCGGCTGGAGATCCTGGTCGTCCAGGAGGAGCTCAAGCAGAAGCGCCTGGAGATCAAGCGCATCGAGGGCATCCTCAAGGACAAGAAGAAGATCTGGGGCACCGTCAAGGACGAGCTGGACCAGATCAAGGCCGCCTACGCGGACAAGCGGCGCACGCGCATCGGCGGCGCCGGCGCGGAGGAGATGGAGTTCAGCGAGGACGCCTTCATCGCGGACGAGGACGCCCATGTGATCCTCACCCGCGACGGGTGGATCAAGCGCGTGCGCGAGGTCAAGGATCCGTCCACCACCCGCCTGCGCGAGGGCGACGCGGTGATGACGGTGCTGGCCGGCAGCCTCAAGGCCAACCTGGTGCTCTTCAGCAACCTGGGCGCCGCCTACGTCACCCGGTTCAACGACGTGCCGGCCTCCACCGGCTACGGCGATCCGGTGCAGAAGCTGTTCAAGTTCGACGACAACGAGCGCATCGTCGGCGCGCTGTCCCTGGACTCGCGGCTCGCCAAGACCGAGAAGCTCATCGCCGTCACCAAGGACGGCCTGGGCCTGCGCTTCGCACTGGAGGGCCACACCGAGGTCTCCACCCGCTCCGGCCGCCGCTACGCCAAGACACACGAGGGCGACGAGATCATCGGCGTGCAGCCTGTGGGCGAGAAGGATCTGCTGGCGGTGCTCACGGAGAAGACGAGCGCCCTGGTCTGCAAGGCCAACGAGGTGAACGAGCTGCAGGGGCCGGGCAAGGGCGTGATGGTCATCAAGGTCGAGGAGGGCGATCGCGTGGTGGAGTTCCTCGCGGTGCCACCGGGCCAGAAGGACAAGGCCATCGAGTTCGAGACGCAGAAGGGCCGCAAGCTGTCCCTGCACCCCGCGAAGTACGAGGTGACGGGCCGCGCCGGCAAGGGCCACGAGATGTCGCGCAAGGACGCGGTGAAGGAGCTCACCCGGCCCGTCACCTTCATCCCGCTGCCCGAGCAGAAGAAGGACTAGCCGAGGGACACCATGGCGAAGAAGGACAGCTACACAGGTGCGGACATCCAGGTCCTCGAGGGCCTGGAGCCGGTGCGCAAGCGCCCGGCCATGTACATCGGAGGCACCGACAGCACGGGCTACCACCACCTGCTGTGGGAGATCCTCGACAACTCGGTGGACGAGGTCATCAACGGCTACGCGACCACCGTGGAAGTCACCCTCCACAAGGACGGCCGCACCATGACCGTGGTGGACAACGGCCGCGGCATCCCCGTGGACCTGATGCCCAAGTACAAGAAGCCGGCGGTGGAGGTCATCCTCACCACGCTGCACTCGGGCGGCAAGTTCGAGCAGGGCAACTACATCCACTCGGGCGGTCTGCACGGCGTGGGCAGCTCCGTGGTGAACGCCCTGGCGCGCAAGATGGTGGTGGAGATCAAGCGCGACCATAAGCGCCACGTGCAGACGTACGCGCGCGGCAAGGCCACCAGCCCGCTCAAGGCGGAGGGCGCCCCGGTGCGCGGCACTGGCACCTCCATCACCTTCGAGCCGGATCCGGAGATCTTCGGGGAGAAGCAGAAGTTCGACCCGGAGCTCATCCGCGAGCGGCTGGAGGCCAAGAGCTACCTCCACAAAGGCATGACGGTCGTCTGGGCGGACAACACGGCCCATCCGCACACCCACATCACCTACAAGCACGACGGCGGCATCGCCGAGTACCTCTCCAAGTGGGTGGCCGAGCGCGCCAAGCCCGTGGTGCCGCCCGGGAGCACCGGCTTCTACCACTCGCGCGACAACGGGGTGCGGCTGGAGGCCGCCCTGGTGTGGACGGAGGCGACGGATGAGACGATCCGCTCCTACGTCAACGGCATCCCCACCGCCCAGGGCGGCACGCACGAGGCGGGCCTGCGCGGCGCGGTGGTGAAGGCGGTGCGCAACTACATCGAGACGCACGATCTGACGCCCAAGGGCGTCACCCTCACGGCGGAGGACATCCGCGAGGGGATGACGGCCATCCTCTCCGTCTACGTGGTGGAGCCGCAGTTCCAGGGCCAGACCAAGGGCCGCCTCAACAACCCCGAGGTGAATGCCCAGGTGGACGGCGTGCTGCGCCCGGCGCTGGAGAAGTGGCTCAACGACAACAAGACCATCGCCGAGGCGGTGGTGGCCCGCATCATCCTCGCCGCCCGCGCGCGCGAGGCCAGCCGCGCCGCCTCCCAGGCGATCACCCGCAAGACGGCCGTCAGCCACCGGCTCAACCTGCCAGGCAAGCTGGCGGACTGCTCCTCCACGGACCCGGGCACCAGCGAGCTCTTCATCGTCGAAGGTGACTCAGCAGGTGGGAGCGCCAAGCAGGGCCGGGACCGGCGGACCCAGGCCATCCTCCCCCTGCGCGGCAAGGTGCTCAACGCCGAGCAGGCCTCCACTGATAAAGTCGCGGGCAACAAGGAGCTGCAGGACATCGTCAGCGCCCTGGGCTGCGGCATCGGCACGGACTTCGACATCTCCAAGCTGCGCTACGGCCGCGTCTTCCTGCTCATGGACGCCGACAGCGACGGCCACCACATCGCCACCCTGCTGCTCACCTTCTTCTACCGGCACCTGCGCCCGCTCATTGAGAGCGGCGCCGTCCATATTGCCCAGCCCCCGCTCTACCGCGTGGACATCGGCAAGGAGACGTACTGGGCGCTGGATGAGCCGGACCGCGATCGCATCATCAAAGAGAAGACCAAGGGCAACGCCAAGCCCAACATCATGCGCTTCAAGGGGCTGGGCGAGATGACCGCCGACGAGCTGAAGATGACCACGCTCGATCCCAAGAAGCGCATGAGCCTCCGGGTGACGATCGACGACCCCCTGGAGACGGACCGGGTTATCAATGACCTGTTGGGTAAGGATGTGAGCGCGCGCTTCAAGTTCATCATGGAGCGGGCCGGCGAGGTCCAGGAGCTGGACGTCTGAGCCCGGGGAAGCCCGGGTGATCGCTGGGGAATGGTGTCCGGGGGGCCGGGTCGGGTAGCATCCGCCCCCGTGTATACCGCTCGCCTCCTCCTCGTCCTGATGCTCGCGCTGGGCATCAGCGCCGAAGCCCAGACCTCCCGCCGGTCCAGGTCGAAGTCGAAGACCAAGAAGCCGGCCATCACCAAGCCCGTTCCTCTCTCGGAGGAGCCGAAGCCCGAGACGCCGGCCGCCGATCCGGAGCCCGTCTCGGAGCCGGCGCCCGAGCCTTCCGCCGCGAAGCCCCAGGCCCCCGAGCCGACCGCCGCGAAGCCGGGGGCTCCCCTGGCACAGCCGGGCAGCGACGCCGCGGTGGTGTTCGCCATCCCGCGCACCAGCAACGCCGAGCCGGCCGCCATCCGGCTCCAGGCGGAGCTCACCCGCCTGCTGTCCAGCAAGGCGGACGTGCAGCTGGTGGATCTCGGCGAGGCGTTCCCGGCCCCGCCGCCCCCCTCGCTCCAGGAGGCCGACACGCTCTACGAGCAGGGCAAGGAGGCCTACGACAACCTGGATCCGGAGGCCGCAGCGGGGAAGTTCACCTCCGCGGCGGAGGCCTATGAGAAGCACCCCGCCGCCCTGAGCCCGCAGCGCCTGGCCAAGACGTTCATCTTCATGGGCGCCTCCCAGCTCCTCAACGGGGACAAGGTGGGCGCGAAGGCGTCCTTCCTCCGCGCCCTGGCCGCCGAGCCGGGCACCCAGCCCGATCAGGTCCTCTTCGGCTCGGACGTGCAGACGGCCTTCACGGACGCCCAGGAGGAGTTCAACGCGCAGAAGCCGGGCACGCTGGACATCGACTCGAAGCCCTCGGGCGCTCGGGTGACGCTGCGCGGCGATGATCTGGGCGTCACGCCGCTCAAGAACGTGCCGGTCCACCCGGGCCGCCACCCCGTGGTCATCACCCTTCCCGGCTACGTGCCCTACGCCTCCTATCCCCAGGTCGCCCCCGAGAAGAATGCCGAGCTGAAGCCCCAGCTCGAGCCGCTGCCCGCCCTGGCCGAGGTGATCACCACGGCCACCCGCGCCTCCACCGAGAGGAGCTTCGACTCCGACACGATGCCCCCGGACGTGGCCACCCTCGCCGGCAAGCTGGGCGTGCGCTACGTCGTCCTTGCCGCGGTGCAGCAGAAGAAGTCGGATCCCGCCGAGGCGGAGCTGCAGGTGTGGGACGTGCGCACGAAGAACCGGCTGCGCGGGGTGGAGGTCGAGCTCCAGAAGGACTCGAAGAACAACCCCGTGGCCGCGGCGGATCGCGTGCACGGCTTCCTCACGGGCCGGGCGCTGACGGACTCCTCCACGCCCTCGAACATGCCCCCCATGCTCAAGAAGCCGTGGTTCTGGGCGGCGGTGGTAGGCGGTGCGGCGGTGGTGACAGGTGGAATTCTCTACGCCACCCAGGATCGGAAACCGGGAAGCCCCACGGGTCCCATCTCCGGCCTTCCAGGGCTCGGCTTCTAGCGGATTGAATGGCTACTGGCTGGCTCGCGTCGGCCGGTAACGAGGACTCCCCATGAAAGCCCTGGTGCTCGCCCTTCTCCCTGTTGTTGCCCTCGCCGCGCCCCCTCCTACGCCGCGGCGGGTCAGCGCGCTCCTCATCCCCATGGACCAAGGGGCTGAGGGCATCACCGTCAAGCTCGAGACGTACATGAACGAGGCGCTCGAGCAGTTCTCCGGCTTCACGGTGAAGAAGCCCGAGGAGCTGTTCGGCATGCCGCCGGATGACGAGGCGCAGGCCTCGCTCAAGCGCGGCTCCAAGGGGCTCGAGGAGAGCCTGGCCGCCTACGAGGCCCGCGACTACGAGGACGCGGAGCGCAAGCTGCGCGCCACCCTCAAGGAGCTGCAGGGCGCCGTGGGGGCCATGAGCGCCTGCACGGAGCTGTGCGAGGCCACGGCCCTCTACGCCGCCGTGCTGTACCTCCGCGGAGACACCGAGGAGGCGAAGCTGCACATCATCGATCTCATGGCGCTCAACCCCACCTTCGAGCTGAGCACCAAGCGCTACAACAAGGACTTCATCGCCCTGCGCGCCTCGGTGGCCACCAGCCGCAGCTCGGCGCTGCGTGGCAGTGCCACGGTGAAGTCCCGGCCGCTGGGCGCGCGCGTCTACCTGGACGGCGAGTTCCAGGGCTACACGCCCATGACGCTGGGCCCCATGCAGGTGGGCAAGCACATGCTGAAGCTCAGCCGCCCCGGCTTCCGGCAGCACGGGCAGATCATCGAGGTGACGCCGGACGACGCGGAAGTCACGGCCGAGCTCAACCCCACCACCAACTACAAGAAGTACGACGCGCAGCTGGACAAGGTGGCCGGTGAGCTCGTCAAGACGACGCCGAGCCAGGCCGCCGTCTCCATGGGCAAGGCGCTGTCGATCGATCGGGGGCTGCTGGGCACGGTGAAGGACCTGGGCCCCAACGGCACGGAGCTCGTCGTTGGCTTCTTCGATCTGCGGGACGGCAAGAAGCTGGCGAGCCGGCGCCTCGTGCTCCAGGGCGACGAGTACGGCATGGAGAAGGCGGAGATGAGCCGCCTGGTGAACTACCTGGTCAACAACGGGCTGGGCGGCGGGGAGAAGAAGACCAAGGCCGCGGACCCGCTGGACAACCGGCACGGCATGGAGGAGTGGAACGCCGAGGATCAGGGCGGCCGGCGGACGGTGACGGAGAAGAAGAAGAACGGCGATCCGCTGGACGGAGTGAACGGTACTGAAGACTGGTAGTGCTCGGCGCTTGTCCGCCAGGGGCTGGAGCAGCCTAGAGTCGGGGGGCCTATGCGCCTCCTGGCCTTCACGCTGCTGCTCCTGCCTGCCGTTGCCCTCTCCCAGACCAACAACATCCTCCGTCCGCTCGTGGGCTCGCGCGGGGTGTCGCTGCCCCCCGAGTCCACGGCGCTCGTGGACGAGGCGAGCGCCCTCTCCCTCAACCCGGGCAGCCTGAGCTTCGTCGACGGGCCGCAGCTGCTCTTCGTGCACGAGCGCAACCGGTTCCAGGACCAGGTGGGCAATGGCCTCTTCGCTGGCACCAGCCTGCTCGGGACAGTCGGTCTGGGCTTCGGCGTGGAGTGGCTGGCCAACCGCACGGAGCCGGACTACCGCCGTACCTCCTTTGGCTTCTCGCTGGGCACGGACACGCTGGCGCTCGGGGCCACGTACCACGCCTTCGGCTCGGTGGATGAGTCCGTGGAGAAGCTGTCGAGCTGGGACATTGGCCTGTCCGCGCGCCCCTGGCGCGAGTTCTCCTACAGCGTGGTGGCGCGGGACATCAACGAGCCCGAGCAGGGCGAGTACCGGCTCGTGCGCAGCTTCGACGTGGGCATTGGCGTGCGGCCCTTCGACGAGCGCTACACCCTGGGCGTGGACTACAACTTCCGCTCGGGAGGGCTGGACGAGGGGCGCCTCACCTACGCGCTGAAGGCCGAGGTGTGGCCGGGGCTCAAGCTGGGCGCGGGCCTCTCGCACGGAGTGCGCAGCGGGCAGGAGCTGGCCTTCCAGCTGGGCGCCACGCTGGACACCTCGCACTTCGGCGTCACCTACGCGGCCGGCGGCACCGAGCGGGGGCTGGACCATGTGCTGGCGGTGCGCCTGTCGAGCGACAGGTACCGCGCGCTGGGCCTCTCCACGGGCGTGGTGGCGCTGCTGGATCTCAATGATCGGCTCTCCGGAGGGACCAGCCTGGCGCTCTCGCTGCTCGGAGCCTCGGAGGCGGATCCGTACCTGGAGCTGATGCACTTCCTCGACCTGGCCACCAAGGATCCGCAGCTGCGCGGCGTGGTGCTGAAGATGGAGGGCATGCCCGGCATGGACTGGGGCCGCGCCGAGGAGCTGCGACAGTCCGTGCTGCGCCTGCGCGCCACCGGCAAGAAGGTGATGGCGGTGCTGCTCTCGTGCGATGACAAGGGCTACATGGTGGCCTCCGCCGCGGATCAGATCTTCGTGCTGCCCTCGTCCTCGCTGCTGCTCAACGGGCTGACGGCGAGCATCGTCAGCCTGGGCGGGACGATGGAGAAGCTGGGCGTCACCTGGGACGTGGCCCGGGTGGGTGAGTACAAGACGGCGCCCGAGCAGCTCACCCGCCGGGACATGAGCCCGGCGGAGCGGGAGACGGTGAACGCCCTGCTGGACACCGAGGTGGCCTGGTACGAGGAGGCGGTGACGCGCGGGCGCAAGCTGCCCGCCGGGCGCCTGCGCGAGGTGTGGGCGGTGGGGCTCGTCCCCGCCCGGAAGGCCCTGGAGCTGGGGCTGGTGGACGGCATCATCCAGCAGCAGAGCGAGCTGGAGCAGAAGGTGAAGAACCTGGCGCCTGGGGCGAGCTACGCGCAGAGCTACTCGCCGCGCGGCGAGCGGGAGACGCGCTGGGGCAGCCGCCGCCGCATCGCCATCATCCCCGTGCTGGGAACGATCGCCGGGGGCAAGAGCCGCGAGGATCCGCTGGGCGGCTCGCGCATCGCCGGAGCGGAGACGGTGGTGCTGGCGCTCCAGCGCGCGCAGGAGGATCCCTCGGTGGTGGCCATTGTCCTGCGGGTGGACTCGGGCGGCGGGGACGTGCTCGCCTCGGATCTGATGTACCGGGCGGTGCTGGAGGCCAAGAAGCACAAGCCTGTCATCGCCTCCATGGGGGACGTGGCGGCCTCGGGCGGCTACTACGTGGCCATGGGCGCGGACCAGATCTTCGCCAACCCCACCACGATCACCGGCAGCATCGGCGTCTTCTTCCTGAAGCCCGCGCTGCAGGGCCTGCTGGGGGACAAGCTGGGCATCAACGATGAGACGCTGCCGCGCGCCCCGCTGGCGGACATGCTCACCCTGTGGCGCTCCTGGAAGCCCGAGGAACAGGCCGCGGTGCAGGCGTGGGTGGACTCCACCTACGACGACTTCATCACCTACGTGGCCCAGGCCCGGAAGCTGGAGAAGGCGCAGGTGGACGCCATCGCCCGAGGCCGGGTGTGGTCCGGCAAGGACGCCCATGCGCGCGGGCTGGTGGACCGGATGGGCGGCTTCATGGAGGCGGTGGAGGCGGCGCGGGCACGGGCCAAGGTGGATGACTCGGAAGAGATGGACCTCAAGGTGTTTGGGGAAGCGCGAGGCCTGTTCTCCTCGCTGGGAGGGGAGCCGAGCGTGATGACCCGGCTGCTCCCTCCCTCCCAGCCTGTCCTGCCTCCGGGCATGCAGGCGATCCTGAAGCAGACAGGGCTCACCTCGGGGTGGCTGGAGCCGGGGCTGAAGGCGGCCCTGCCCTTCTCCCTGACCATAGAGTGAGTCTGAGTCTGAGTCTGAGTCTGAGCCTGAGTCTCCCGCCGGACAGAGGGTGCGAAATTCTCCAGCCCTCTCACGGGTCTCTGCTAATGTGAGTGTTGCCCTCTGGCCGGCTCTCGGGCCGCCGGAGGGTTTCAGGGACCGGCGGTTTCGGTCATCGCGGACCCCGCGCATGGAGCGCAGGCAGCCACGAGGACCCCGCGTCTGGCTCCCTGTCCCACA
>NZ_DASPHO010000368.1:0-4789 GCF_035629615.1 Hyalangium sp.
GGTGAAAAGGAAGGCCACCCGCGGCCGGCTCTCTCCACGCGCCCGCCCGGCTACCACTCCCGGAGTGGGCTGGCCTGCCGCGGCCTTGCTCAGCGCCTCGCGGGCCTCGGAGACGGTGCGCGCCACCACCGCGAGCCGGTACGGCAGGGGGGTGCGCCCCGTGTTCGCGGTGAAGCACACATCGCCGAGATCGATGGAGGGATCCGCCGCCAACCGTGCCTCGTACCGGCTCGCCAGCTCCTGGAGCGCCGGATCGAGCCGGGCCGAGAGGGTGAGCAGGTGGAAGGATCGATCCCGGGCGGCCCGCTCTGTCGCCTCCGCGGGTGGGCGCTCCTCCAGCACCATGTGCGCGTTCGTCCCGCTGCCTCCGAACGAGCTGATCCCCGCGATCCTCCGGCGGCCCTCGGCCTGCCAGGGCACCGGCTCGCGAGGGATGCGCACGGGCAGCTCGGTCCAGGGGATGTTGGCGCTGGGCGTGCGAAAGTGCAGGTGCGGTGGGATCTCCTTGCGACCCAGCGACAGCACCACCTTGAGCAGGCCCGCGATGCCCGCCGCGGCCTCCAGGTGCCCGAGGTTCGTCTTCGCCGAGCCCACCCACAGCGGCCGATCCGCTGGGCGGTTCTCGGCGAAGACGCCACCGAGAGCCCGCAGCTCGATCGGATCACCCAGCGGCGTTCCCGTGCCGTGGGCCTCCACATAGTCCACCTCGGAGGGCTTCACCTGCGCGCGCGCCAGCGCCTCCCGGATCAGCTCCTGCTGCGCGTGCATGTTGGGCACGGTGAGCCCGCTGCGGTGCCCGTCCTGGTTCACCGCCGAGCCCCGGATCACCGCGAGGATCGGATCCTTGTTGGCCAGGGCGTCGCTGAGGCGCTCCAGCACCACGACGCCGCCGCCCTCCCCTCGCCCGTAGCCGTCGGCCGACTGATCGAATGTCTTACAGCGGCCATCGCGCGCGAGCGCCCCCGCCTTGCACAGGAGCATGCTCGGCCCGGGGCGGAGGATCAGGTTCACCCCTCCCGCGAGCGCCAGATCCGTCTCCCCCGAGCGCAGGCTGTTGCAGGCCAGGTGGACCGTCACGAGGGACGACGAGCACGCCGTGTCCAGCACCACGGCGGGACCCCTCAGACCCAGCATGTACGAGAGCCGCCCCGCGATGAAGCTGAGCGCATTGCCACCGATCAGCAGGCCATCCAGCTCGGCAGGATCGATCTCGTCCTGCCGCGGCGGGTACTCCATATTGGAGAGGCCCACGAAGACACCCGTGCGGCTGCCGGCCATCCCCCGAGGGGCCCGCCCCGCCCGCTCCAGGGCCTCCCAGCACAGCTCCCAGAACATCCGGTGCTGCGGATCAATGGCGTCCGCCTCGCGGCCAGAGATTCCGAAGAGCAGCGCGTCGAACTTGTCGATCTCGGACAGGAACCCGCCGCGGCGCATGTACATCTTCCCCGGCGCCGCGGGGTCCGCATCGAAGAAGGCCTCCACGTTCCAACGCTCGGGCGGCACCTCACGGGTGGCGTCCACGCCGTCCCGCAGCAGCCGCCAGTACGCCTCGGGGGAGTCAGCGCCGCCAGGGAAGCGGCAGGCCGCGGCCACCACGGCGATGGGCTCGTTGCGCCCCTTCTCGGAGGACTCGACCCGGGCCTTGAGCTGCTTGATCTCGACCAGAGCCCTGGCCAACACCGCCTGTCTGTCCAGCTCGGCTGCCTTCGGGTCCTTCATTGTTCATTCACTCCAGCAGGCGAGAGTTCACGGGCGAGCAGCGCGACCAGCTCGTCTTCGGACAGCCCGGCAATCGCGGGGTCCACCTCCGGCGCTCCCGCCTCGGCAGGTGCCGTCTCGGCCCTCTTCTCCTCCGCCGAGGGACGCAGCAGCTCCTCCAGGAAGGAGGCCAGCGCGCGCACCGTGGGGTGCTCGAAGGCCACCGTGGGCGCCAGGGGACGGCCGAAGTCCGACTCCAGATCCTTACGGACCCGCACGCTCATCACGGAGTCCATGCCCAGCTGGAAGAAGCCCTGCTCGGCGGCCAGCGCGCTGGGATCCTCGAAGCCGAGCACCGCCGCCACGCGGTGGCGCACATGGGCCTCCAGCATTTCCTTTCGCTCGTCCAGCGGCGAGGCCGCCAACCGCTTGAGGAGCTCCACGGCGCTGGCCACCACCGGCTTGCCCGCGCCTGGCGCCTCCACCTCGATTCGATCGAGCAGCGGACGGCGTCGCCGGGCCTCGAACACCGGCTTGAACTTGCTCCAGTCGAGGTTGGTCACGACCTTCTGGGCGGAGCGTGCGCCCACGAAGCGGCCGAGGACCTCGATCGTCGTCTCTGGCGACATGAAGTCGTAGCCGATCTGCTGGAAGTACGTCTTGATCTGCGCGCTGTCGGCGGCGCGCTCGCCCATGCCCCCCCCGGCCCACGTGCCGAGGTTGATGGCCACCGCCGCGCGTCCCGCCGCGCGACGGTAGTGCGCGACGGCGTCCAGGAAGTGGTTGGCCGCCGCGTAAGGCCCCAGCCACGCCGCGCCCCACACCGAGGCCACCGAGGACAGGTAGACCATGAAGTCGATCGGCATGTCCCGGGTGAGCCGATCGAGGACCCACGTCCCGCGGACCTTCGGGCCCAGGACCTCGTCCAGGGTGTCCTGCCCCAGCTCCGTCAGCTGCACGGGCTTGTTGAGACCGGCCGCGTGGATGACGCCTCGCAGCGGTGGCAGCTCCCGGCGGAGCTGCTCCAGCACCGCCGCCATGCGGGGCTCGTCCACGACATCCGCGGCGAATACCCGTACCTGCGCGCCGCGCTTCTCCAGATCCTCCACCGCGAGCACGGCCGCCTTCACGCTGCTGTCCGCAGGCAGGGTGCTCCAGCTCTCGCGCGGCGGCAGCTCCGTGCGCCCGAGCAGCGCCAGGTTCTTGGCACCGCGGTCGATCATCCACCGTGCCAGATCCAGGCCGAGGCCTCGCAGACCGCCGGTGATCAGGTAGGTGGCATCCTCGCGGAGCCGAGGGCGGGTGGTCAGCTCCTCGGCGGAGGCGCGGATCAGCCGCGCCGCCTTCCGCTTCCCGGCGCGAAGGGCGATCTGCTCCTCCCCGTCCGGCGCGAGCAGCTCCTGCACGAGGCCTTCCGCTCCACCCGGGGACGCCCGGGGATCCAGATCGATCAGTCCCCCCCAGATATCCGGGTGCTCCAGGGCGGCGACGCGGCCCAGTCCCCACAGCAGCGACTGCGCCACCGCCACGGACTCCGCCTCGCCGGCGGGCTGCGCTCCGCGAGTGACGAGCCACACGGAGGGCAGCTCCGCGCCCTTGATGGGAGCCAGCACCTGGAGCAAGGGGATGACGCTCCCAGCCGCGAGCTGCTGCGCCCGCTGCAGCTCCGCGAGCTCCAGCGCCTCGTTCGGCGCCGCATCCAGGGCCCACAGGTGGACGACCCCTCGCAGCGGAGCCCCCGCGTGGGCCTGCGCCTGCTCCAACAGCCACTCGAAGTCCTCGCGCCGCGTGGGGTGGATCGACGCGTGGCCGGCACCTTGCTGCGCACGCTCGCCGGCAGACGCGAGGAACACCGTGTTGCCCTCACGCTCGAGCTGCTGGGCGAGGTTGGCACCCGTGCCGCCCTGATCGGCGAGGATGATCCACAGGCCGCGGGGGACCGCGCGCACGGCTGTGCCCCGCGCTGATCGATCCTCCCAGCTTAGATCGTAGAGCCAGGAGCGCACGTGCCGGTCCGCGGCCTGCTCGATGAGCGAGGACGAGGACTTCTCCAGGCGGACCCCGATCAGCTCCACCATGGGCCGCCCTGCCTCATTGAGCAGGCGGATGTCGCCCTCCAACGCCGCCGAGGAGGCGACGCCCGGCTGCCTCAGCGTCACGTGGATCCAGAGTGACTCCTCGTGCCGTCCCAGGAAGCGCACGCGCTCGATGCGGGTGGGCAGCAGGACCTGCTTGCGCATCGCCTCGTCGGGTGCGGTCTCGGTCAGCAGGCGCACGGCCAGCTCCAGCACCGCAGGGTGGGCCCGGAAGGAGGCGGCCTGAAGCAGGCGCTCCTCCGAGAGCCGGACGAGCCCCAATACCTCTCCCGGCCGCCGCCAGAGCCGCTCGAGCACGCGGTAGCTGGGACCCAGGCTGATGCCCGCCTCATCCAGCCCTGCGAAGTACGCGGTGCCCGTCACCTCCTCGCGGCAGCGCGCACGCGCCTCCGCCAGCGGCACCGGCTCGGGCGCCATCGCCTCACCCGGAGCCATCGAGCGGACCTGCCCCGACGCGAGCAGGGCCGGGGGGCCCTCATCCTCTGGAGTGGAGAACACCTCGAAGGTGGCCTGGCCCGCGCCGCGCGGCGTGAGCACGAGCTGCGCGGCGCCTTGCCGCTTCTCATCGAGGATCAGCGCCTCGTGGAGGGTGAACGGCTCCACCAGGAAGGGGCCAGACTTGAAGGCCTCGGAGGCGGCGGCCACCACCAGCTCCGCGGGCGTCGAGAATGGAAGCAGCGGCAGCCGGTGGACGCCGTGCTCCCCCAGGAAGTCCGCTGAGGCCGCGTCGAAGGCCAGCTCGAAGTAGCGCTCGCCCGAGGGTCGCGCCGACTTGATCTGGTTGACGAAGAACGGGTGGCCGTGCCCGTTCGCCGTCCGCTTCGCCTCACCCGGCCGGGACTCCTGGGACACCTGGAGCCAGTGGCGCGAGCGCTGCCACGCGTAGGAGGGGAGCTCCACCGGGCGGCTCCAGCTCGGATACAGCCGCTCGAAGGCGACAGGGTGCCCTCCGGTGTAGAGCGCGCCCAGCGACTCGAGCATCACCCCCCGGTTGT
>NZ_DASPHO010000369.1:0-17649 GCF_035629615.1 Hyalangium sp.
GCCGAGTACGACAGGGCGTAGGACAGGTATCGTCCGATGGCGAGCGAGTCCTGCGGAGTCCAGTCGGTGAACACGGAGGGTTGGGCCAGCAGGAGCGCCAGCAGCTCCGCGCCCGGGGGCAGCGTTGCCTTCCCGATGCGCAGCTCCGCGATGTACACGTTCACGCCCGCGGCAAACCCATCGAGCGCGGCCTTCTCCGGAGCATCCGAGGCGAGCGACGCGTACATCCGATCCGCTACCCGATTGAACCCGATCACCCGCGCGGTGACGTCGCTCTCCAGCGCGGTGGGCGACAGCGTCCCGATGAACTCCGCCAGCCGCCCGGTCACATTCCGCTTGAGGATCTCCATCT
The DNA here is from genome assembly GCF_035629615.1 of Hyalangium sp. Classification (GTDB taxonomy): domain Bacteria; phylum Myxococcota; class Myxococcia; order Myxococcales; family Myxococcaceae; genus Hyalangium. The sequence goes on from NZ_DASPHO010000369.1 coordinate 353, forward strand.
GCGGGAACCGGTCGCGCGCCATCAGGTAGCCCTGCACCAGCGCGGCGTCGTGCAGTGACGACGCGTAGATGTGCGGCATCGCCCGCTCATCCACCACGACCTCCACCGGCCCTTGGAGCCCGGGCAGCTTCTCTCCGGGATCCCCTGGGGGAGGAGGAGGAAGCGGGATGGGCGAGTCCCCGCAGTTGCAACCGCCCGCGCCGCCCATGAGGGCAAGCACCATCACACCCAGCGCACAGAGAAGACGAGAGCGGCGCACGAGATCCTCCGGGGCCTCAAGAAACCGCGAAGGTACCACAGGCGATCCGGCTGCCGCCTTGCTGTGGCTCCCCCTCCTGCACGCCATGAATCGCCTGCCCCTGAACGAGAGGGCACATGACTCATGAGGTCAATCCTGTCATAAGTGACCTGCCAAGGAGGCTTCGATGGGGAGTGACAGTCTCGAAGGGAGCTGGCGGCCGAGGGTAGACGACCGTCTGGTGAACGAGGTGCTCATGAGCGCGCTCACGCTGCCGACGTTGCTCGTCGCCCACGAGCTGAAGCTCTTTCCCCTGCTGGCGGAGAGACCGCGCACGCTTGAGGAGCTCCGTCAGGAGCTGAACATCGAGCGCCGCCCGCTCAGGGCCGTCCTCCGTCTGTGCGCCTCGCGAGGGCTGGTGTCCATCCAGGACGGGCGCTATGCGCTGACCCCCGAGGCAGAGGAGTACCTGCTGGAGAGCAGCCCTGCCTCCTACAGCGACTACCTCAACCTGCTGAAGGCCACCTCCCCGCTCCTCACCTTCGAGTCGGTCAAGGCGGCTGTGCTGTCGAACGCGCCCCAGGCCTACGGCGGCGGGACGGACATCTTCAAGACCCACGAAGAGCAGGCCGAGCAGGCCCGCAGCTTCACGCGCATGATGCACGGCCACAGCGTGGGTCCTGCCTCGGCCTGGCCTGACCACCTGGACCTGTCTGGCCATCACCACATGCTGGACATCGGCGGCGGGAGTGGCGCCCACTCGATAGGCGCGGCGCGCCGCTGGCCTCACTTGCGCGCCACCGTCCTGGATCTGCCGACCGTCTGCGACGTCGCCCGCGAGTACCTCACGCAGGCGGGCCTGCGGGAGCGCGTCGGGACGCTGGCGGCCGACATGTGGCAGGACTCGCTGCCCAAGGCGGACCTCCACTTCTACTCGGAGATCTTCCACGACTGGCCGCCGGAGAAGTGTCTCCTGCTCGCGCGCAGGAGCTTCGAGAGCTTGGAGCCGGGGGGCCGCATCGTCGTCCACGAGATGCTCTACGATGAAGAGAAGCAGCTCCCCTACCCCGCGGCGGCCTATACGGTGGGCATGCTCCTCTGGACGGAGGGCCAGCAGTTCACCGGCCCCGAGCTGAGCGCGCTGCTTACCCAGGCCGGCTTCGTGGACATCGAGCTCAAGCCCACCTTCGGCTACTGGAGCATCGCCACGGGCCGCAAGCCTTGACGGGCCGCTACAGCAGCGCGCGGACCGTCGCGGGATCGAAGGGCTTGTCGATGCGGCGGACCGCCACCCGATCGAGGAACGAGATGGCGCGTGGAGTGAAGGCCCCGGCGGACATGAAGATGATGCGTGAGAGGATCTCCGGGCGCTGCATCGCGATGGACTCGTGCAGATCCATCCCCGTGAGGTCGGGCATCATCAGGTCGCAGAAGATGAGATCGTACTCCTCCTTCTTGATCAGCAACCGCTGCTGAGCGTCCCGGGCGGTGTCGGCCAGCTCAACCCGGTGCGGCGAGCCGATGATGCGCGCGAGCGCCAGGCGGACCTCGGGGTCGTCATCGATCACCAGCACGCGCCGAGGGGAGAGCAGCCGCAGCGTCGAGGTGGGGCCTTTGGGGAGAGGCTCGGAGACAAGCTCCGCGGCGCGCAGGTGGATCCGGAACGTGGTCCCTCGCCCCACCTGGCTCTCCACCTCGATCGTCCCGCCCAGCCCGGTCACGATGCCGTGGCACACCGAGAGCCCCAGCCCTGTCCCCACTCCCACCGGCTTGGTGGTGAAGAACGGCTCAAAGATGTGCTGCAGGTGCTCCGCGGCAATGCCGCTGCCCGTATCGCTCACCTCGACGATGACCCACCCGGGCTCTCCGGGGCGCAGGGCGACCGTGACCGTGTTGCTGGCCACGGCCCCTTCCGGGATGGCCTGCGCGGCGTTGACCAGGAGGTTGAGGAAGACCTGCCCCAGCCGGGACTCGTTGCCCTGCGCGAAGGGCACCGTCTCATACTTCCGCACGAGCTGGGCCCGCTGGCGCAGCTGGGGGGCCGCCATGGAGAGGGAGAACTCCAGGGTGGCCTGCACATCGACCGGCCCCATCGCATCCGGATCGCCGCGGGCAAAGGTCCGCAGATCCCGGACGATGTCGCGGATCCGCTCGGCTCCGAGCTGGGCCTGCACCAGCGCCCGCTGAACCTCCTCCAGGTCCACGCCCGGCGTGGGCACCTTCAGCCGGGCCAGCTCCTCAATGGCAAACGTCTGGTTCGCCAGCACGTAGGACAGGGGGTTGTTGATCTCGTGGCCCACGCCCGCCGCCAGCTGGCCCGCGGTGGCCAGCCGCTCGGCCTGCACCAGCGCGCTGCGCGCCGCCTCCAGCTCGGAGGAGCGGCGCCGCACCAGCTCCTCCGCCTCGGTACGGGCCTGCTGCTCGCGCGCCAGCAGCGCGTCCCGCTCCAGCTCGGCGCGGCGGCGCCGCGAGATGTCCTCGATAACGCTGATGAAGTAGTCCGGCGTCCCGTCCGGCTTCCGCACCAGGGACACCGTGAGGTTGCACCAGATGACCTCGCCGGACCTCGTCAGGTAGCGCTTCTCCAGCGAATACGTGGAGATGACGCCCTGGAGGACCTTCAGGGCCAGCTCCAGGTCCGGGCCGAAGTCATCCGGGTGGGTGAGATCCGAGAACCCATGGATGATCAGCTCTTGCGGTGTGTAGCCGAAGGTCTCGCCCAGCTTCGAGTTGGCGCGCAGCACCTGCCCCGTCACACTGACGTGCGCGATGCCCACGGCCGCCTGCTCGAAGGTGGCCTTGAAGCGCCGCTCGCTCTCCTCCAGCCGCGCGAGCGCCAGCTCGCGCTCCGTCACATCCAGCGCCTGGGTGAGGATGCAGAGCAGCTTGCCCGAGGCGTCGCGAACCGCCGTGCAGTACCACACACAGTGGGCCAACGAGCGGTCCTTGCGGTAGGTCCTGAACTGGAGGACGCCCCACGGCGACTCCCCCAGGAAGAGCCGCCTCATCATCTCCCCGACGCGGGCCTCATCCTCCTCGTAGATGAAGCCCATCTCGCGCGGGGTCTTCCCGCGGATCTCCTCCTCGGTCCAACCGAAGATCTCCGCGGCCCGCCGGCTCCAGAGGGAGATCCGGGACTCGGCATCCCACTCGATGATGGCCAGAGGTGAGTTGTCCGCGAGGTCGCTGGCGGAGAACGTCCAGTGAGGACGAGCAGGCGAGGGAACGTTCAAGGGACGTGCAGACATGGAGGGGCCCTGCCCCTGTACAGTCTACGCCCCGAGCCCTGCCCGTGCCACCGTTCCCCTACCCAGGACGTGCGCCATCAGGACTTGCAGCGAAGGACTGCGGCCCCCCCAGGCTGGCCTCGGCGGCAATCTCTCGCAGCAGGGCGCCGTTGAAGTGGTCCCGCGCCTGCATGTAGACGCACGTGCGCTGCACCACCGAGCCAAACCGGATCTTCTCCATGTCCGCGGTCATCCCCAAGTGGACGCTCTTCATGCCCAGCTCCATGGCGCGCCGGATCAGCTGATACAGGAGCTGGCGATAGGCTCCATGGTGGTACACGTACTCGTAGTCCACCCCGCACAAGAACCCTCCGTAATGTCCGTCCTGCTTGTGGGCGGCGCAGAAGGCCACCGGCCGCCCGTCCTGGGGCCCCCCGTGGGCGGGATCCAGCCGAAGTGTCATCAGCTCCCAGGAAGAGGACTCGTGCATGGCCGCCAGCAGGCGGACGGGCAGGTGGAAGACGTTCAGGCGCATGCTCTTGCGCGCCACGTTGAGGTAGAGCGAGTGCAGGTACTCGAGCTCCTCGAGGGACAGCGTCTCGCCCACGCCCACGCCGTGCATCCGCCGCTCGTAGTGGCGGGACTGCTTGATGCGCTCCTTGAGGTGCTCGCGCTTGGAGCGCTTCACGTGGTTGAGGTACTCGTCCTCCGTCCACCAGGTGATGTTCAGCATGTGCGAGTCCAGCATGGGCACCTTGACGAGCCCGTGGTGGAGCATCTCCTGGTCCATCTCCGCGTCATCCGCGGGGAGATCTCTCAGCGTCATCACCGTGCAGCGGTTGCGATCGAACTCCTCGCGGGCCGCCTCCAGGAGCCGGGCCAGCGCGGCGCGCCAGGGGCCCGTGCGGTCCAGGTACAGGTGATTGCCCTCGGACAGCAGGGTGCCCAGCAGCAGCGCCTTGGAGGACAGGAAGTAGGGATCGTTCTTGCGCCGCTCCTCCACGCGCTGGGAGACCTCCTCACGCATGAGCATGTCGTCCTTGCACAGCGCCACCGTGAAGGGCGCCGCGGCGAGGACGCGGCCGGCCCGATCCCGGACGAGCACGTAGATGAACTGCCAGGCGTTCTCGGGCTCCGTCGTGTCGGTGAAGACCTGCTCCTGCATCATCAGCGAGTCCCAGCTGACGAAGCCCACGGTGCCCAGCACCGAGTTCCACAGCTCCTTGTCAATCTGCCAGATGGAGGAGTAGCGCTCGACCGTCAGGTTCTCCGCTACATCCACGGGCCGCGCCACGGCGGGCACCAGATCCGGCTCGGGCGAGTCGTGCTCGACGATGAGCCGCTGGATCAGCTCCTGGAGCGGAACCCGGGGCCGCGCGGCGAGCCGCCCCTTGCCCGGCAGCGCATGCCGGAACTCATCGTCCAGGTTGTCGACGGTGAGCCCCTCCTCGCCCAGCACGGAGGGGATGTGGACGGCCAGCCGCTCGATGACACGCGTCACGTCCTCGGCCGTATGGTACCCGGTGAGCGACAGGCGGATGCCCCCGCGGCGCATGGGCACGGTGGGGTACACGGAGGGCGTGACGTAGATGCCCTCGTCCATCATCCGGCGAGCGACCTTGAAGCCCAGCCGCGGCAGCCCCAGGCGCAGGAAGAAGATGGGCGTCTCGTTCTCGACGAGCAGCGGCAGCCCCGCCTCCCGGATCAGGCGGTTGGCCAGCTGGATGCGCTCCTGCAGCACCTCCTGGTGCTTGTAGATCTCCGGAGAGAGGTGCAGCCGGGCAGACGCCATGGCGGCTCCCAGCATGGGCGGCTGCAGCGGGCCGGAGAAGAAGAGCGGGCCACCCGTCTTGCGGACGTACTGGCGCTCCTTGTCGGTGGCGAACAGCAGGCACCCGCCTCCCGCGGCAAACGCCTTGTTCATCGAGGTGGCCAGGACGATGCGCTCGTTGAAGCCCATGCGCGTCAGGAAGCTGCCCCGGCCGTGCTTGCCCGCCCAGCTCATGCCGTGCGCGTCATCCACGTACAGCCGCACGTTGGGCGCGATCTTGAGTGCCTCGCGCAGCAGCTCCACGGGCACCAGATCGCCGTACATGGAATAGACGCCGTCCACGGCGAACCAGACCGTCTTGCGCACCGCCGCCAGCCGCTGGATGGCCTCCAGCGCGCGCTCCAGCTCGCCGTGCTTGACGATCTCCACGTGGCAGCCGGCCGTGCGCGTCAGCTGCGCCGCCTGCTGGATGCTGAAGTGAGCCTGGTGATCCAGGACGATGGCGTCCTTCTCCGTGGCCAGAACGCCCAGCGCGGACTGGTGCCCCAGCGAGGTGGACGAGCAGACGATGGCGTAGCCCCCGAGCACCTGGGACATCAGCTCTTCCAGCTCCGCGTACGGAGGCGCCGAGACGAAGCCGCGCGTCGCGGAGAACTGCGTGCCATACCGCCGCACCGCCTGGATCACCCCCTCGACGAGCTGGGGGTGCTGCTCCAGGCCCAGGTACGAGCACGAGGCGAAGGACAGCAGCTCCTGCCCCTTCAGGGTGAAGGTGCGTCCATGGAGCTCCTGGTCATCAGGATTGAGGAAGTAGAGCCCATGCTGGATGGCCTCCTGGTGAATGGAGTCCACCGTCGCGTTTCGTTCCGAAGCTTCCATGAGGGGACCTGGAGTGCCGTGCTAGGGTAGGAGAGGGTGCGACCTATTGCGGCCGCCTCGGAACTAGCACTGCTACATATTCTATAGGTAACGTATTTTTCTCGTACGAGCAATACCCAACAGGTAGTGCGGCACGACAAAGCCCGGGGCCTCGTAGGAACGGGGCACCCGGGCTTCGGAATTCCAGGCTGTGTGAGCGGACCTGCTACTCGACGGTGACGCTCTTGGCGAGGTTGCGCGGCTGGTCCACGTCGTTCCCGCGCATCTCGGCGACATGGTAGGCGAGCAGCTGCAGCGGGATGGTGGCCACCACCGGCGCCAGCAGCGCGCAGGCGGGGGGGATGCGGATGACGTGGTCCGCCAGGGCCGTCACGTGCGCGTCATCCTCGTCGATGATGGCGATGACCTTGCCGCCGCGGGCCCGGACCTCCTCGATGTTGCCGATGATCTTCTCGTAGGCCACGTGGGGCTGCTTGGGCGCGATCACCACCACGGGCATCTTCTCGTCGATGAGCGCGATGGGGCCGTGCTTCATCTCGCCGCCCGCGTAGCCCTCCGCGTGGATGTACGAGATCTCCTTCAGCTTCAGCGCGCCCTCCAGCGCCACCGGGTGCATGGGCCCGCGGCCGAGGAAGAGGAAGTCCTGCGCGCTCATGAACTCGCGGGCCACGCGCTTCACGGCCGCCTCGCACTTGAGCACGTCCTCGATCATCTTCGGGATCTCGGTGAGGTGCGTCAGGTGCTCCTGGGCCTGCTTCACGGTGAGGGTGCCGCGCATGCGGCCCAGCTTCACCGCCAGCATGTAGAGCGTGACGAGCTGCGTGGTGAACGCCTTGGTGGACGCCACGCCGATCTCAGGGCCGGCGTTGGTGAGCACGGAGATGTCCGCCTCGCGCGTCATGGCGCTGCCCATCACGTTGCAGATGGCCATGGCCGTGGCGCCGCGCTTCTTGGCCTCCTTGAAGGCCGCCAGCGTGTCGGCCGTCTCGCCCGACTGGCTGATGGCGATGGCCAGGTGCGTGGAGTCCACGATCGGATCGCGGTAGCGGAACTCGCTGGCCAGCTCCACTTCGACAGGCAGGCGCGCCAGCGACTCGATCATGTGCTTGCCGGCGACGCCCGAGTGCCACGAGGTGCCGCACGCCAGGATCGTCACCTTGGTGAGCGCGCGGACTTTCTCAGGGGAGAGGTTCCAGCCCTCGAAGTGGATGTCACCCTCGGACAGGAGCATCCGGCCGCGCAGCGTGTCCGCGATCGCGCGGGGCTGCTCCCAGATCTCCTTGTGCATGAAGTGCTTGTGGCCGCCCTTCTCCGCCATCATCGGCGTCCAGTCGATGCGGCGGGTAGGCCGGTTCACGAGCTGGCCCTGGCGGTTGAAGATGTCCACTTTCTCCTTGGAGACGACGGCCAGGTCCCCCTCCTCCATGTAGACGAAGTCTCGGGTGTGCTCGAGCAGCGCCGGCACGTCGCTGGCCACGAAGTTCTGCCCCTCGCCGAGCCCCAGCACCATGGGCGAGGAGTCCTTGGTGCAGATGATGCGGTGCTGATCCGTGGAGCTCACCACCGCCAGCGCGTAGGTGCCCCTCACCTGCTTGATGGCCAGGCGGACAGCCTCGACAAGATCCACGCCGCGCTCGAGCTCGTCGGAGATCAGGTGGGCGAAGACCTCGGTGTCCGTCTCCGAGGAGAAGATGTGGCCCCTGGAGCGCAGCTCCTCCTTGAGCGCCAGGTGGTTCTCGATGATGCCGTTATGCACCACCGCCACGCCCTTGTAGGAGTGCGGGTGGGCGTTCTCGTCCGAGGGGCGGCCGTGCGTGGCCCACCGTGTGTGGCCGATGCCGATGGTGCCCTGGGGCACCTCCTGAGACACGCGATTCTCCAGGTTCTTCAGCTTGCCCGTGGCGCGCACCACGTTGAGCTGGTTGCGGTTCACCACCGCCACGCCTGCCGAGTCGTACCCCCGGTACTCCAGCTTCTTCAGGCCGGACACCAGGATGGGAGCCGACTCCTTGTCACCCACGTAACCAACAATGCCGCACATGTCTCAGACCTCTCTCTCACTCGCCCTAGCCCGTCGGATCACTCCGCGGGACTCCCGAGCCACTGTGTCTCGCCATCTTTCGGTTTCTCACCGAGCAAGAGCCGCGCCATTCTAGCGCGGCGGGAGCGGCTCTCGGAAACCGCCCGATCTTCCAGGGGTTAGCCCTGTCTGGCCTTCTTCCGGGCCACCCACCCCTCCTTGTTCACCTGCGGCACCCGGGACACTGCGAGGCTCCCAGGCGGTACATTTTTCGTCACGGTTGTCCCCGCTCCGACATAGGCGCCATCGCCTACACTCACGGGAGCCACGAGCTGGGTGTCGGATCCAATGAAGACGCCGTCCCCGAGCTCGGTGAGGTGCTTGTTCACCCCGTCATAGTTGCAGGTGATGGTGCCGGCCCCCACGTTGACGCCGGAGCCGATCTTCGCGTCACCCAGGTACGCCAGGTGGTTGGCCTTGGAGCCCTTGCCGATCCGGGCCTTCTTCGTCTCCACGAAGTTGCCCAGGTGGACCTCCTCGGCCAGCTCGGTGCCCGGGCGCAGGCGGGAGAACGGGCCGATGATGCACCGCTCGCCGACCTTGGCCTCCTCGAAGACCGAGTAGGGCTTGATGGAAGTCCCGTCCGCCACGGAGGAGGCCGTCAGCACGCTCCCCTGCCCGATGGTGACATTGCGCCCGATGACGGTGCCTGCCGCCAACATCACCTGCGGGCCGAGCTCCGTGTCCGGGCCGATGGTGACGTCGTCCTCGATGAAGGTGCTGGCCGGATCCACCATGCTGACGCCCGCGCGCATGTGGCGCTCGTTGATCCGCTGCTGCAGCACGCGGGCGCGCGCCGCCAGCTCCACGCGATCATTCACGCCCGCCGTCTCCGTGGCGTCGGCCTCCACCGAGGCCACCGGCCCCAGCCGTGCCGCCATCTCCACCAGATCTGTCAGGTAGTACTCGCCCTGGGCGTTCTGCGGCCGGATCTCCGCCAGCGCCCTCCAGAGGAAGGAGGACTCCACCAGGTAGATGCCGGCGTTGCACTCGCGCACGGCGCGCTGCTCCGGGGTGCAGTCCTTGTGCTCGACGATGCGCACCACCTTGCCACCCTCGCGGATGACGCGGCCGTAGCCGGTGGGATCCTCCAGCACGGTGGAGACCATCGAGAGCGTGGCCTTGCCCGCCTCATGCGCGGCCACGAGCGCCTCCAGCGTCTCACGGCGCAGCAGCGGCACATCGCCATAGAGGATGAGGACGCGACCCGAGAAGTCCTTCAGCGCCCCTTCTGCTGAGCGAACCGCGTCCGCGGTTCCACGCTGCTCCTTCTGGAGCGCGAAGCGCAGCGAGGCGGTGGGAAACTGCGCGCGAACGGCCTTCTCCACCTCAGGAGCCTGGTGGCCTACCACCGGCACGAGCGGAGACGCGCCAAGCTCGAGTGCGCGCTTCAAGGGATATGCACAGAGGGGCTTGCCCAGGATGGGGTGAAGGACTTTCGCCTTCTCCGACTTCATCCGGGTGCCCTTGCCGGCACACAACACCACCGCCGCGAGGGGAGAGGACATGCGGCGGAGAATTAGGGACCCCGTCTCTGATCGTCAACCGCGCTTGGGGTCGCCCTTCTCCTTCTCAGGGAGAGCACACACCTCTACGCAGAGCCCGCCGCTCTCGGCACGGATGCCGAAGCGGGGCCGGAAGAACACCTTCACCTCCTGCGGGTGTGAAGGTGGGCACTGTATGGGCTTCGCGGTGGTACCCATCACGACCCCCGGTTGGCAACTCATGGCGTTTTCCATCATGTACGGATTCTTACACCCGTACAAGTAAAATTCTCTGACCATGTTGGAATCCCGTGCCGGGTAACCCCCCAGAGTTGCGGGGCTAAAGAGCCTGAAATCAACGCGATGCGCAAGGGGGGTGGCGCAGAATGCCCTCGACCGGGCGTTACCGAGCCCATGAGTTTTGGGAAAGCGACAGCGCGGTGTCGTGGTCAAGGTATAGGTTGCTGTCTTCCGCACAGAGAGAACGCCCCCCGTGTCCGAGCTGCCTCCCCTCTTTGACGCGCACCTGCACCCCGAGGCCCTGAGCAATCAGGACCTCGAGTCGATGCGCTTCTTCGGGGTGGAGCGGGCGCTGGTGGTGGCGCACCACTTCGCGGAGCCCACGGCGAAGTCGCTGCTGAGCCACTTTGATGATCTGGTGGGCAAACAGCTGCCGCGGCTGGAGCGCCTGGGCATCCGCGCATATGCAGCGCTGGGGGTGCACCCGCGCTGCATCCCTCGGCGGGGGTTGTCCGAGGTGCTCTCGCGCCTGCCGGACTACTTCCAGGGTGGGCGCGTGGTGGCGCTGGGAGAGACGGGGCTGCATGCGGGCGGGGAGGAGGAGGAGGAGGCCTTCCTGGAGCAGCTGGCGCTGGCGCGGCGGCTGAAGCTGAGGGTGGTGGTGCACACGCCTACCAAGGACAAGGAGAAGCACACCCGGCGGATCCTCGCGCTGCTGCGCACGGCGGGGGTGCTGCCCTCAAGGGTGCTGGTGGACCACGCCACGGGGCGGACGGTGGGGGTCATCCTGGGGTGCGGGCACTGGGCGGGGCTGACGTTGCACCCGGAGGCGCTGAAAGCCGAGCGCGCGGTGGCGCTGGTGCGCAAGCTGGGCAGTGAGCGGCTGGTGCTCAACTCCGACGCGGGAGATGGCGCGGGAGACATCCTCGGGCTGGCGCGCCTGGCCCGCCTGCTGGCGAAAGCCAACCTCTCCGATCGGATCGTCCGGCGCGTAGCGTATGAGAACGCCGAGCGCTTCTTCCAGATCGCGGCCTGAGGCGCGCGGGAGCGCTCAGAAGAAGACGTGGAAGGTGGCCGTGCCGCTCGCCTCGTCGTGATCCACCAGCTCCATGCGGACCCCGCGCGCACCCGCCGCCTCGAAGGAGCGGGTGAGCACGCCCCGAAGGAAGTGCGGCGGATCCATCCGGAGCCGCATCGATGCGGCGAACTGCCGGAGGGGGCTCGTGACGAGCTCCCAGCCCGTACCGCCGGGCAGCGCTTGCACCGTGGCGTCGGTGAAGTTGTTGGCCGTCCGCAGGTTGCGCGCCGTGCGCATCAGCGTGCGCTCCGGGCCCACCACCCGGGCATGGGCGTTCATGGCCGAGCCGAGCCGCGAGCGCAGGGCGCGCTCGGAGTAGCGCTGGCCCAGCAGGAACTCCGCCGCGGACGTGCCCAGATCCGCCGAGAGCGCCTGCACCAGGATGCGGAGGGCCTCCGACCACACCTCTTCTGGATAGGCAACCTCCAGAGGGTGCAGGGGCGACAGGCCCAGCCGACTCAGCGCGTCGAGCGTGTGAGGGGCCAGCACCTCCGCCTCGGCCAGCAGGGTCTCCAGCGCGTGTCCGAACACCACGGGCTCGCGTCCGATCTCCTGGCTCGTCTCCACCAACATGAGGGCTCCCGTCTCGAGGGCGCCGGCCGCGCCTTCTCATCAGTGGCGCCATTCGATACGACGGCCGTTGGCTCGCTATTGCCTTTGCGTGAAGAAATGTTTCGAGACTCGACAGGTGGGCAGCCGAGCCGGGAATGAGGCCCTCCGCCTTGGGTTAGAACCTCCCGGCCCATCAACTGGAGGGGACCTACCCCGTGCGTCGTCTCACACTCGCTCTCGTTGCCGCCTCTGCGCTCGCAGGGTGCGCAACTTCCACTTCTTCCACCGCCAACGCTCCTGACTCCCAGGCCACCTCCCAGGCGGCCCCTGCTCCGGCGGCTCCCCACCGCCCTGCCCCGCTGAGCCCAGACGCGGCGCGTCATCTGACGGGCAGCGTCGCCGGGTTCCGGGACTCCTGCCGTCAGGACATCCAGAAGGCCCAGGAGGGCATTGCCCGCTTCAAGGCACTGCCAGCACCTCGGGAGACTGCCGCGGCGCTCGAGGTCTTCGACGATGCTGTGGTCCTGCTCGCCAACACCGCCGGGCGCTCGAGCATCGCCACCAACTCCCACCCGGACGAGGCCATGCGCACCGCCTCCCAGGAGTGCGAGAGCCAGGCGGAGAAGGCCGTCACCGAGGTCACCCTGGATCGCGGCGTCTACGACGTGCTCTCCAGCCTGGACCTCAGCAAGCAGGACGGGGCCACGCGCCAGTATGTCACGCGCCTGCTGCGTGACTTCCGCCGCGTCGGCGTGGACCGGGACGAGGCCACGCGCACCCGGGTGCTCGCGCTCAAGGAGGAGCTCATCAAGATTGGCCAGGAGTTCGGCCGCAACATCCGCGAGGACGTGCGCTCCGTGGAGCTGGATCCAAAGGAGCTCGCGGGCCTGCCCGAGGACTACGTGCGCGCCCACGCGCCGGGGCCCAACGGCAAGGTGCGCATCACCACCGACACCCCGGACTACCTGCCCCTCATGACGTACGCCAAGAGCGCCAAGGCCCGCGAGGCCCTCTGGCGCGTCTACCGCCAGCGCGGCCACCCGAAGAACCTGGACACCCTCTCGCGCCTCCTCTCCAGGCGCTACGAGCTGGCCACGCTGCTCGGCTACCCCAGCTGGGCCGCGTACACCACCGAGGACAAGATGATCCGCACCGACAAGGCCGCCGCGGACTTCATCGAGAGAATCACCACGGCCTCCGCTCCCCGCGCGAAGACGGACTACGAGTCGCTGCTGGCGCGCAAGCGCAAGGACGACCCGAAGGCCACCGTCGTCCACCCCTGGGATCAGCCGTACCTGGAGGACCGGGTGAAGGCCGAGCAGTACAGCTTCGACTCGCAGGCCGTGCGCCCCTACTTCGAGTACACGCGCGTGCGCGATGGCGTGCTCGACATCACCTCGCGCATGTTCGGCATCACCTACAAGCGCGTCACGGACGCGAAGCCGTGGCACCCGGACATCGAGGTGTATGACATCCACGAGGGCGCCACACTGCTGGGCCGCATCTTCCTGGACATGCACCCGCGCGAGAACAAGTACAAGCACGCGGCGCAGTGGGATCTGGCCAGCGGCAAGGGCGGCAAGTCGCTCCCCGAGGGCGTCCTCATGTGCAACTTCCCGAAGCCCGGCGCCGAGCCCGCGCTCATGCAGCACGCCGACGTGGAGACCTTCTTCCACGAGTTCGGCCACCTGCTGCACCACGTCCTTGGGGGCCGCGGGCGCTGGGCGGGCCTGGCCGGCACCCGCACCGAGATGGACTTCGTCGAGGCGCCCTCGCAGATGCTCGAGGAGTGGGCCTGGTCTCCCGACTCGCTCCAGACCTTCGCCAAGCACCACCAGTCCAATGAGCCGCTGCCCGCTGAACTCATCCAGCGCATGAAGAAGGCCGACGAGTTCGGCAAGGGGCTCGCGGTGCGCCAGCAGATGTTCTACGCGGCCGTCAGCCTCAACCTCTACAACCGCGACCCCAAGGGCCTGGACACCACCGCCACGGTGAAGCAGCTGCAGGAGCGCTACACGCCCTTCAAGTACGCCCAGGACACGTACTTCCAGCTGTCCTTCGGACACCTCGATGGGTACTCCGCCGCCTACTACACCTATATGTGGTCGCTCGTGATCGCGAAGGACCTCTTCACGCCCTTCCAGGCCGAGGGCCTCATGAACCCGGCGCCCGCGCAGCGCTACCGCCGCACCGTGCTCGAGCCCGGTGGTGCCAAGGATGCCGCACTGCTGGTGAAGGACTTCCTCGGCCGCGAGTACGCCTTCGAGGCCTATGAGCGCTGGCTGAACGGCACCTGAGCCCAGCCGCGGCGCGTCGTAAAAAGCCGGGGCCCCATGCCGTCAACGGCGCGGGGCCCCGGGAACTGTCAAAAGGTGAACGGGTGCTCGCCCTCGGGGGGCGAGGCACTCAGTGAACGAGCGCCTGGGCCGACTCAGGCTGCAGCGTGACGCCCTGCGCGTCATCCATGCGCACCTGGACCGCGATGCCCTGCCGCCGGTACTGGGCCAGCGAGTCCGCCACGGTGTCCAGCATGCGCTGGTAGCGGTCCTCGAGCTCCACCGCGATCAGCAGCATCGTCTCGCCCGCGTCCTCCACGCCCGGTCGATACACCCGGCACCGTTGGAACCGCGCCCAGCGACCGTTCTCCATCTTGACCAGCTCGCCGTCGTAAGCCATCGCGCTGCCCCCCGTGGGTAGAGTGGGTTTCAGTGGGGACCACTGTAAGCATCAATTAACTCGGCGTCATCCCCCCTCTTGAAAATTCGTTAAAGGCTTGGAATTTCCAGGGTTTGTCAGTACACGAGGCCCTCTGTGGCCGGATCATTCTCGACTTGTGACACGTTTTGTAAATTTGCCAGCGTGTAAAGCTGTTGATGGCCGACCCGTCGCGTCAACCGGGCAAGTGGCCGATCAGGCGAGCACTCGCCACGCCCCGAGCCCCCAGGACGGTCGCGCCCCGGCGGTACTTCCCCTAGATTGGCCAGGATGAAGTTGCCACTGCCCTTCCGCCGCGCCAGGACGATCCTCAAGCGGCCGGATGCAAAGGATCAGGTGGAGAAGATCCTCGCGGACTCCCTGCGAGTGCTGGGGCAGGTGTGCTCGAAGGTGGCGGACCTCATCGAGGCGCAGCGCCTGGAGCGGCAGGGCTACTCGCAGCAGCAGGACTTCCTGCGGCGGGTGGACCAGGAGCCGGGTCCCCAGGTTCCAAAGAAAGAGTAGAGGAGAACGCTCCCGCATGTCCCTCCACGAAGCCCCGACATGCCTGGGCGCCATGTCCGTCTGGCTGGATCCCCACCGCACCCTCCCCCTTCCTGCGCTGAATGACGAAGAGGGGCCCCGGCTGCCCGAGGGGCTGCCTCCCGTGGTGGATGCCCACGTCCACCTCTTCCCGGATCCCGTCGCCGAGGCCATCTGGAGCTGGTTCGAGAAGTACGGCTGGCCCATCCGCTACAAGCTGCACACGCCCGAGGTGGTGGCCTTCCTGCTGTCGCGCGGCGTGAGCCGGGTGGTGGCGCTGGCCTACGCCCACAAGCCGGGCATGGCGCGCTTCCTCAATCAGTACATGGCCGAGGTGATGCAGGCCGAGCCGCGTGTGGTGGGGCTGGCCACGGTCCTGCCCGGCGAAGAGGGCGCGGCGGACATCCTCGCCGAGGCCTTCGCCGCGGGCCTCCAGGGCGTGAAGCTGCACTGCCATGTGCAGTGCTTCTCTCCGGACGCGCCGGCGATGCACGAGGTGTATGCCGCCTGCGCCCAGGCGGGCCGGCCGCTCGTGATGCATGCCGGACGCGAGCCCGCGAGCCCACACTACCGGTGTGATCCCCATGCCCTCTGCTCGGTGGATCGGGTGGAGCGCGCGCTCCAGGACCACCCCACGCTGAAGCTCTGCGTCCCCCACCTGGGGGCGGACGAGTTTGACGGCTACGTGCGCCTGCTGGAGCGCTACGACAACCTCTGGCTGGACACCACCATGGCCATGGCGGACTTCTTCCCCATCGCCCTGCCGCGCCGCGCCCTGGACGTGCGCCCCGAGCGCATCCTCTATGGGACGGACTTCCCCCAGCTGCCCTATGCGTGGGACCGGGAGCTGAAGCAGCTCCTGGGCTTGAAGCTGGGGGACGAGGTGGAAGCGGGGCTGCTGGGGCAGAACGCACTGCATCTCTTCGGAGTCGCTTTTCCTTGAAAGGAACACTCCCTGGGGGGGATGAGGTGTTGAAAATTGGATCCCCCACTTCCGCTATGGAGGGATCGATCCCAGATTGGCCACCATAGAATCACCCCACCCCCGTTGACTGTCTAACCGAGGCCTCACCATGTCCCACATCCTGGTCGTCGATGACGACGCGAGCCACCGCACGCTCATCTGCGATGCCCTCGAGGAACTGGGGTACCGCACTGTCCAGGCCTCCAACGGCCGGGAGGCGTTGGACCTGCTCGAAGGAGACATGCCCGCCGCGGTGCTGTTGGACCTGCGGATGCCGGTCATGAGCGGGTGGGGGTTGCTGGATGCGCTCAAGAAGATGCCGCGGGCGCGCAACCTCCCCATCATCATCATCTCGGGCTACGGCTTCGAGTGGGAGGCGGAGCTGGTCGGCGCCGCCGGCTACATCTCCAAGCCCGTGGATCTCGACAAGGTGCGGATGACGGTGCAGCAGATCGTCGGCCCGCCCGAGATGTCGTTGATGCACTGAGTGGTGGTGAGCCCCCAAGAGGTGCGAGGATGCGACCTCCCGGGTAGGGGAGGGAGGCCCGCACTTGGAAACCAGCGTCCTGACGACCGTTCTTCTGCCACTGGCCCTGGGCATCATCATGCTCGGGCTGGGGCTGTCGCTCACGCTGGCAGACTTCACGCGCGTCATCGCCTTCCCGCGCGCGGTGCTGGTGGGCCTGCTCTGCCAGATGGTGCTGTTGCCGTGGGTGTGCTTCGCCATCGCGAAGCTGAGCGGCCTGCCTCCCGAGCTGGCCGTGGGGCTGATGCTCCTGGCGGCGTCGCCAGGAGGAGCCACCTCCAACCTCTTCAGCCACCTGGCCAAGGGAGACGTCGCCCTCAACATCACCCTCACGGCCATCAACAGCGTGCTCACGGTGGTGACGCTGCCCCTCATCGTGAACCTCTCGCTCGATCACTTCCTCGGGGAGAGCCGCGCCATTCCGCTCCAGTTCGGAAAGGTGGCGCAGATCTTCGTCGTCGTGCTGGGGCCGGTGTCCCTGGGCATGCTGCTGAAGAAGAAGCGGCCCCAGCTGTCCGAGCAGCTGAAGAAGCCGGTGAAGCTCTTGTCGGCGCTCTTCCTGGTGCTCGTGGTGGCCGCCGCTGTCTACAAGGAGCGCGCGATCATTGGCTCCTACTTCCCGCAGGTGGGAGCGGCGGCGCTCGCCTTCAACCTCGCCAGCATGTTCCTGGGCTACTTCCTGCCGCGGCTGCTCCGGCTGAACCGGGAGCAGTCCATCGCGATTGGGATGGAGATCGGCATCCACAACGGCACCCTGGCCATCGCCATTGCCTCCAGCCCGCTCCTGCTTAACAACACCACCATGGCCATCCCGGCCGTCTTCTACAGCCTCTTCATGTTCTGCACCGCGGCCCTCTTTGGCTACGGGGTGAATGCCGCCCAGCGCGCCTCCGCGGCCCGGGCCGCCAGTGCCGCCTCCCGCAGCTGAGCGCTGCCTGTGCCTCTGCCCTCTCACGGAGACCTCCCCATGACTCGCGCTGCCCTCCTCCTGCTCGGGCTGTCGCTGTCGGCCCAGGCCCTC
>NZ_DASPHO010000370.1:0-4109 GCF_035629615.1 Hyalangium sp.
GTGCGCGCTCCAGCGAGACCGGGATGCTGAACAGCGCGCCGGGTGTCTGACGCGGGCGCACGCTCAACGATGGGCACCGCTGTGGCTCCTAGTGCATGCTCCATGGTGGGCATCTCTGCGGTTCCTGGCACGTGCTCCGCAGGCTGGGCCACCCGAGCAGAGCGCCGAATGTCCAACGTAGGAGCGTGCTCCACGGCGGCAGAACTGCTGAGCAAGGCACCGAGTGTCCGACACGCGCTCTCGCCACAGGCAGGCAGTCGCACGCGGAGATGGGCACCGCTGCGATCCTGGCGCTCCACTGAGTTGGGCAGCCCGAGCGCGCGGATGGGCAGCACTGCGGACCTTGCGCACTCTCCTCGGCGCCGGTGATGGCGCCGGTGGTGGCACCGGTGGTCGCGCCGGTGGTCGCGCCGGTGGTGGTCCCGTGAAGTCCCGTCACGCCGCCCATATCCGTGTCACGGCCTTAGCCGCGCCACCCATCGCTCGCGCTCCATCCGCTCGCTCGCATGGGCCCTTGGTTGTCCGACTGCACGCTTGCCGATCAACACCCACGCTTTGCCCGTCGTCTGGACACACGACTTTGGGTTGTGTCACTCCTGCTGTGGGTGGTTCTGGGCAGTTTGGAGAGTGTGTGAAAGGGCGGGTTGGGCGGTGGTCGAGATCTACTCCCTGGAGGGGCAACCCTCCATGTGCGGCGCAGTCGTGCGCTGTTGTTGGCTGCCCAGTAACGCTGGGCGAAATGCCGGTGACAACGCCAGGAACGCCAGCGAGAACGCCAGGGTGCGCCGCTGGTCACTCCAGGCGGCGCCGGTAGTCGCGCCAGGGCGCACCGCGCGCTCTGGTGCTTCCACAACTTCCCGGCTGCGCTGCCAGGGTACCAGACTGGCGAGCGCGGATGCAGCCCGCTGTGCTGGGGAGCTCGACGCAACGGAACGGCACGTGTCCGACGCAGGCACGCGCTACCCGCCCAGCAGTCACGCCTTGACCATGACTGCTGCCGTTGAGCGCTCCACCGCGTCGCGCTTGCCTGGTGTCCGTGCGTGCTCCACGGCGAAACATGGAGATTGTAGGGATCTGCTGGGGTTTGCCTGGATCCGCCGGAGATTGCCTGAATACGCCCAATGTCCAAACGTGCCGCGCTTGGGCACCTTGGGCACCATGACTCACGCCACACAAAACGCCCAGCAGGCGCGACGGGCGCCCACTCTTCCCAACTGGAAGAGACGGGCACAGACCTGTCCAACCCTGTCCAACGCTGGCCAACTCTGCCCAGCGCGGCCCGTCGCGTTGCCGCGGCTCAGGTGGATGCGAGACAGTCTCTCCCGTGCAGCGATGCACAACAACTCGCCCCGGTACGTGTGGCGAGCCGTCGTGGATAGCCCCCGCAGCGCAGCGTGCCTCCTCCGCCCCCCGGATGCACTCAGGTCGCCGTACAGCTTCGAGCTTCGCGGCTCCGCGCGCCTCACCGCATGGCGCTGCGTATCCCGGCGACAGGAGCGCAGCGTCGGACACTCGGCAGTCGGAAGCCGCTCGCCCATGCAGGGCCAACACGAGACACAGAACCATCAACCACGGGGCAGCCACGGGGAGCCCCCAGGATTGCGCACGTGCGTGCGCTGTACGCGGGGCACTCTTCGCAGTGCAGCCCGTGCTCACGCGGCGCGCTCCGCCGCGTCGATGCAGGAGGGGAATCAGCCATGAGCGTGCCCCCTCTGACCGCGAGCAACGCGCCCGCCTTTCTCACCGTAGAGGAAGCCGCCGAATTGCTGCGCGTGAACCGGAAGACTCTCTACGAGGCGATCCGGCTCGAACAAGTGCCCGGCGTTGCACGGCTTGGGCGAATCCTCCGCATCCACCGGGACACGCTGCTAACGTGGAGCCCCGGTAACAGCAGGCCTGCGCTCGGAGACAAGAAGTCATGAGCGTCAGACTGCGGCAGTGGAAAACCAAGGAGGGCAAGGTGCAAGAGGCGTGGTGGGTGGACGTCAAGTACCAGCACCCGAGCGGCAGGGTGGAGCGGATCCGCAAGGCCTCGCCCATCAACACCCGCCGGGGGGCTGAAGAGTACGAGCGTCAGATCCGCCATGCACTCCTGACCGGAACCTTCGGCAAGGAGAACAGCGCGGGCCGAGTCCCCACCCTCGGGGAGTTCGTCCCGCGCTTCCTGACGTACAGCGAGAACAACAACAAGCATTCCAGCGTTGTCACCAAGCGGCAGATCCTGGACGACCACCTGATCCTCGCGTTCGGCAACACGCCCCTTGATGCCATCGGTCCAGCGGAGATCGAAGACTTCAAGGCCGCGATGCGTAAGAAGCCCTCGGGCGCGAGAGCACGGAAGGAAGCCCCCACGCGGGCGGCCCTCCTCAAGCGCAAAGGCTCCGGTGGGGTGAAGCTGCTCTCACTCAAGTCGATCAACAACGTTCTGACGGTCCTGCACAAGTTGCTGGCACTGGCTCAAGAACAGGGCGTGATCCAACACGTCCCGCGCGTCAAGCTGTTCAAGACGGACAAGCCCGCCTTTGACTTCCTCTCTTTCGAGGAAGCCGAGCGCTTGATCAACGCTGCTGAGCCGGAGTGGCGGACGTTGATCCTCGTGGCGCCCAAGACGGGGCTGCGGCTTGGGGAACTGATCGGGCTCCAGTGGGCAGACCTGGACTTGCAGCGCGGCAAGCTCAATGTGCGCCGGACAATCTGGCGCGGCGTGGTGGGGCTGCCCAAGGGTGGGCGGGAAAGGACCGTGGACCTGCCCGCGTCGGCTGTGGAGGCACTCAAGGCACACCGCCACCTGTGCGGGCCTTACGTGTTCTGCCAGCCGGACGGCCAGCCGCTCACCGCTGGGATGCTCAAGCACCCGCTCCTGCGGGCGCTGCGGATGGCGGGCGTCAGCCGCCCAGAGGGCTGCATCGGATGGCACGATCTCCGCCATACCTACGGCAGCCATCTCGCGATGCGGGGCGTTGCCCTCAAAGTCATTCAGGAGTTGATGGGGCACGCCACCATCGAGATGACCATGAGGTACGCGCACCTGTCGCCCGAGGCGCGGGAGAGTGCGGTGCAGGAGTTGGATCGTCCCATCCCCCAGCTGCGAGCCGCTCTGGGCTAGAGACGCCAGAGGGGCACACTGAGGTCACATGATGAAAACGAGGATAAAGAAAAACCCAGCAACCCGGTGAGATTGCTGGGCTTCTCGGGATGGAGGCGGCGGGAATCGAACCCGCCGCCGATGATGAGACAGGACCTGATCAGTAGGACACGCCGTAGCTGGCAGCCTGCGTCCGGACGCTCTTCATCACGTTGTCGTCGAAGCTGTCCGCCTTCTCCTCCACGTTGTTCGCGCGCCACGAGTCACGCTCCTCTGCCAGCTTCGCGGCCTTCGCCTCCAGCGTCTTCCGCTCATCCGCGAGCTGCTTCACCTTCGCCGCCTGCTGCTCCTTCTTCAGCCCCTTGAGCTCCGCGGGCAGCTCGGCCTCCGTCACGCTCGCCAGCGCCTCCGGCTTCTCCATCAGGTCCACCGCTCCACCCACCGCCACCGGCGCGCTGCTCGCCGCCGGAGCGCCCTTGCCCGAGCCCGCCGACCGGGCCTTCTTCATGTAGCTGATGCGCTCGGCCGCCGCCTCGGGCGCCAGCGCGGCCATCTGTGCCGCGCGGCCCCGGTTCTCCGCCTGCACCGCAGTCGAGCCCGTGTACATCGTCTTCGCCGCGATCTCCGCGTTCACCTTCGCCAGCTCCGCGTCATACGGCGTCGCCACCGCCAGCATCCCACCCTCCTGGCCGATCGTGTCGAAGGTGCCGTCCGTCAGCTTCGCCGCGTACTTCCAGGAGGTCGCCGTCTCGCCATCCCCGCCGCAGCGCACCGTGTTCACCACGATGTGGCGATCCTTGGCCTGCTTCGCCCAGTGCTTGAAGTTCCACTGATCGCCGCGCTCGGCCGGCGGCGCGTCACCCACCAGGAAGATGACCTTCATCGTCTCGCGGTTGTCGCTCCAGGACATCTTCGACACCGCCTCGCCCAGGCCTCGGCCCACGTGCTCGGGGGTGTCACCGCCCCCATCCGCGCGGAACTTCCGCAGGTGGGTGAACACCGTGTCCAGGTCCTCGCTCAGATC
>NZ_DASPHO010000371.1:0-32447 GCF_035629615.1 Hyalangium sp.
CGCTCACATCACCTTCAACAACGGGAGCTGGGATGGTGGCATCTACGCGAAGTCGCTGACAGGCAATGCCGAGGGCCACATCAACCCGCTGCACGACCGCGACCTCTGCAACAACCACTGAGCGCACGGCCCACGCCGGACTGTCGGGGTGCTGAGCCTCCGACAAGGGAAGCCTCCCGCAGAGCAGCCGCGGGGGGCTTCGCCGCGAGAGAACCCGCCGGCAGCCGGTGCCCCCCTCACATCTTGGGGGTCAACGAGATCGCGGCCAGCCCATCGCGGGGCGGCTCCTCGATGGCAGGGGGCTTCGGCGTGGGCGCGGACTGCCCGAGGGTCCAGTGGAACAACGGGAGCCCCTTGAACACGACGGAGATCAGCCAGGGGCCCACACACCCCACCAGGATGCCGAGCGCGACGTGCACCCCGGCCAGTGGCTCCGGGAGCACCCGCTCCAGCGCGATGCGCGCCGCCACCACGAAGTAGAGGTGGAACAGGTAGATGGCCATGCTGATCGAGCCCACGAAGACGAGCCGGCTCCAGACGTACTTCCACAGCGCCCCCCACTCCGAGCCCTGGTGGCGCAGGACGACGACCAGCGAGAACAGCAGGCAGAAGCCCAGCGGCCCGTTGATGGTGCGCACCACCTCGTACTGCTCCGCGGGGAACACCGCGTAGACCAGCGTGACGAGCGCCAGGAAGCCCGTGGGCAGCATCACCTGGAGCGCGATCGTCTGCCGCTGGATCGCTCGGCTCACGGGGGCCAGCCAGGGGTAGACGAGCAGCCCCAGGGCGAAGAAGCGATTCCAGTACAGGATGAGCTCGAGGTAGCTCGCCAGCGCGCTCGAGGTGCTCGCGGCCCACGCGCTCACCGCCAGATACAGGAGGACGCCGAGCCCGAAGTAGACGGCGTCGCCCCACCGGCCGAGCGCAGGCGCGGCGAACCTCCGGAACAGCCAGGCCAGCAGCGTGCACCCCACCAGCGCGTGCACGAACCAGAAGATGGAGTACGGCGGGAACCACGTCATGGGCAGCTGGAGGAGCACCTGGAACCACCCCTGCAGCCCCTGGGGCTTGCTCCGCAGCACCTCCTGCATGACGAACAACACGGGCGCCCACACCAGCATCGGGACGAGGAGCCTGTTCACCTTCTTCCGCAGGAAGTCGCCCAGCGACACGTCCGCTCGCCCGAAGGCGGCCACGGCCACTCCCGAGCCCATCAGCATCACGGCCATGTTGAAGCTGTGGATGAGATCGGCCGCCACCCGCAGATCAGCCCGGTCCGTGAGGAAGAGCTTCCTCACCCCGTGGAGCGCGTCTACCCCCAGCACGTGCACGACCACCACGAACAGGATGCCGATGCCCCGCATGCAGAACAGGTCGATGGAGAGCGTCGCGGTGTCTTGCCTGCCGTTGCGCATGCCACTCCTCTGAGGGGCCGTGATCCGAGAAAGCTGCAGCTCCCATCATCACGCAACAAAGGAAAGATTGCGAACCTCTCTCTGCTCTCGGGTTTTACTTGCCTGGAGCCCTTGTAGGAGAAGGTGAGGATTCTGGATTTGCGTGAGAGTCCTGATCCAGAATGCCCGGATCACAGCTCCAGCGAGCGCTGGAAAGGCGGTGGCCCATGTTTCCACGAGAGCTGAGCACGTTCCGGGCGCGCGATCGGGGGCAGGAGTACCTCCAGCACGGCGCGACCTTCCTTCGGCAGAACGCCATCGCGGTGACAGCCCAGGCTCCGCTGGCCTTGCTCACGCGGACCAAGCCGCTCTTCAGCCTCTGGCAGGCCGAGAGCAACGATCAGGATCACCAGATCTTCACGCTCACCGCCGCGGCGGAGATCCGCCCCATGAAGGTGATGACCTCCGAGCCCGGCGTTCACAGCGCTACGGCGGCCGGCGGCCATGAGGTCGCTGCGCTCCGCGCCTACTACCTGCCGTGGCAGTCGAACAATTCCTACTCGATGACGCTGGGTGCGCAGGCGGACTTCTTCTTCACGGCGCCCATGAACGGGTGCGCGTTCTTCGTCACCGGCGACCGTCAGACGCCTACCGTCTACCACTCGAACTACTACCTGGACCCGGACCAGCACGCGCTCACCAACGAGGTTCGCTACCAGCGGCGGCGGGACTTCTACGCGGGCTTCCAGCGGAGGATTGTCGGGACGGCGGGGACGACGGCCCTCCTGCCCGACTTCTACCTGAGTCTGAACGGGGTGATCAGCACCGTCACCAGCGCCTTTGGGTTCCGCGACCGGAACAGCGGGGAGTGGAGCTTCTACTACCATGTCGTCCTCGGCTCGAATCAGCCCTACGCGAACACGAACGCGCAGGTCACGGTCCAGTACAGCAACAAGCCCTACTTCATGACGGGCCCGCTGTGGCCCGTGCTCCAGCAGCCCACCTGGCGCAGCTGGCTGGGCCACTACCTGCTGGGCTGAAGCCGGGCTCCCCCCGAGGTGGCGAGAGAAGCGCCGGGATTGAGTAAGGTGACGGCCATGGCACCTCCGCTCTTCGCCCTGCGGTACATGACGCGCTTCAAGTGCATCGCCCAGGCCTGCGAGGACTCCTGCTGCACGGGAATGAAGGTCCTGCTCACGCAGGCCGACCGCGAGCGACTGACGGCCGCGATGGCTCGCCCGGGGGACAAGGAGGAGCTCGAGGCCAAGGTCTCCCCGCTCCCCGAGCGGCCCGACGGCTTCGAGTCCGAGATCGCCCTGCGCCCGGACCGCACCTGCAGCTTCCTGGAGGGCGACCGGCTCTGCTCTGTCTGGAAGCGCCATGGAGAGTCCGTGCTGCCGGACGTGTGCTCCCTGTTCCCACGCGTGCTCTCGTACCTGGACGAGCGCGTGGAGGTGGCCGGGACGCTGGCCTGTCCCGAGGCCGCCCGGCTGTGCCTGCTGGCCGAGGACTCGCTGGAGCTCGTCGAGGCACCCTCCTCCGTCACCGAGCGTGTGCCGCCCGTCACCCGCGGTACCCCGGAGCCGTACGTGGCGCACCTGGAGGAGGTGCGGGCCTGCGGGGTGGAGCTGCTGGGGCTCACGCGGTACCCCGTGCAGACCCGGCTGATGATGATCGCGGAGCTGGGCTTCCGGACGGCGGGGTTCTTCCACCGGGGGGCGCCCCCGTTCGACCCGGCCCTCCTCCGGGAGGAGCTGGCACGCTCCCGGCGCCCGGAGGTCCAGGAAGAGCTCCACCAGAGCCTCGCCGCGGTGGAAGCGCCGGGAGAGGTGGCGCTCCAGGTGGTGGTCCGGATGCTCACCTCGCTGCAGCCGGCGGGCACGGCCCGGTACAACCAGATGGTCAACGTCATCCTCAATGGCTACATGCAGGCGGCCATGCAGCTCGAGCCGCAGGCGGGAGAGCCGGGAGGGCCCGGCCTCTTCTCGGTGCTCCAGCGGGTGTACGAGGCCCGGCGGGAGCGGCTGGACGCGGTGCTCGGCGAGAAGATCAGCCAGTACTGCACGCGCTACTGCCTCAACGAGTGGTACCGCGAGTGGTACACGAAGTCGCCGGACCTGCTGTCGCACGCGTTCAAGCTGCTGCTGCGCCTGTCCGCGCTGCGGTTCCTGCTGGCCGGGCACCCGATGATCGAGCAGGCCCCGGAGCCCTGTGCCGTGGAGATCTTCCAGATCTTCACCAAGCAGGTGGAGCGCGATCTGCAGCTCATGTCCCTGCTGGATCAGACGCTGACGCCGGAGACGCTGGGCGTGGACGCGGCAGGCCGCGCGGTGCTGTTCGCCAAGGCCTGTGGGTGAGCCGAGGCGCCGCTAGCGGCGCTTGACGTTGAAGGGACCGAAGCCCTGGTCCGCGGGCATGACCTCGACCACGTTCAGGTTCACGTGGGGCGGGCGAGTCACGCAGAACAGGATGATGTCCGCGATGTCGGCAGGAGTGAGGGGCTGCATGCCCTCGTACACCTTGCGCGCGCGCTCGGTGTCTCCCTTGAAGCGGACGACCGAGAAGTCGGTCTCGACCATGCCGGGCTCCACGTCGGTGACGCGGACGCGCGTGCCCACGAGATCGGCCTTCAGGTTCTGCGAGAACTGGTGCACGAAGGCCTTGGTCGCGCCGTACACGCTGCCGCCCGGGTAGGGGTAGGTGCCGGCCACCGAGCCGAGGTTGACGATGTGCCCACGGTTGCGCTGCACCATGCCTGGGAGGACGGCGCGCGCCACGTAGACGAGGCCCTTGCAGTTGGTGTCGATCATCGCGTCCCAGTCATCCAGCGACGCGGACTGGGCGGGCTCCATGCCGAGCCCCAGGCCGGCGTTGTTGACGAGGATGTCCACCTCAGAGAACGGGGCCGGCAGCGAGGAGAGCGCGGCCTCGACACTGCTGCGCGAGCGCACATCCAGCTCGAGGACGTGGGCGGGCGTGGCCAGCTTCGCCGCGAGCGCTTCGAGCCGATCGCGGCGGCGGCCCGCCAGCACGAGCCGCGCCCCGGCCTGCGAGAGGGTGATGGCGCAGGCCTCGCCAATGCCCGCACTCGCGCCGGTGATGAGGGCCGTCCTTCCATTGAGGGATTCCATGGACGAGGACTCTACACGAGGCGGACGTGCGGAGCCGTTGAGGCAGGAGCGGGGCCCCGGATTCACGCATCCCCACGGTCCAGCGTCTCTCAGGCCTGAGCCGGACCGCCTGGGTGAAGGGGACCGCGAACACCTGGGTGATGTCCCGGGCTTGCTGGCCCAGCGTGGCCGCCCGCTGCTGGTTCTCCTGGGCCAGGGCCTCCTGGGAGCGGGCTTCCAGCGCCAACAGCCCCAGGATCACCGCCGTCACCAGCGCGCCTCCCAGCAGTGCTGCCCGCGCCGTCCGCCTGCGCCGCTTGCGCCGGGCCTCCCGCTGCTGGCTGATGTCGATGAAGCGCCGCAGCTCTGTGTCCATGTCCATGTCCGTGCCGCGCTTGTGCCGTACCTCCAGCGCGTATCCCAGGCGGCTGCCGGTGAGCAGGTAGCAGCGCCTCCACCAGCTGGCTGCCCTCGAGCCACTGCTCCAGGATCTGCGTGAACCGATCGCGCTTGATGGCGACCTGGCAGACCTAATGGAGGCGGCGGGAATCGAACCCGCCGCTGGCCGGCTTCGTATTCGTGGCCGTCTACGGCGCACGCGCCCGTCCATACCAAGTATGGTGCCCTTACCGAGCGCCAGGCCGGTCAGGAGACCACGATGTCGATACGCACACTGATCGCACAGTACGGCCACGATGCCATCCGCGACTTTGAGATCGCGGCGCGGTTGTTCGCCCGCCGCAACACCGATGTGGTGAAGCTGTCGGTGGCGGAGAACGTGCTGCTGTTCCCCGAGCTCATCCAGCAGATCCACCAGCTCGAGCCGCTCGGGAGCCAGGATCTCATGTACACCGACGCCTATGGCACCGAGCAGATGCGCGAGCGCACCGCTGCCATGCTGAACCGGACCCTGGGCCTTGGCGAACCCGGGCTCGACGCACGGCACGTGTCGGGGTTCTCGAGCACGCGCGCGGCCCTGCTTCGGCTGCTCGAGCCGCTGGCCGGCCCCGGCGTGCCTTACTTCCTGGTCCCGACACCGTGCTGGCAGGGCTTTGAATGGGTCCTCGAGGACGCGCTGGGCGGACGCATCGAGAGGGTGGCGTCGAGCCCTCGCAGCGGCTTCGCCCTGAGCCTGAGCGAGATCAAGCAGGCCTACGAGCGCGCGTTGCAGCGGCAGGGTCGCGAGCCCGTCGCGCTGGTCTTGACGAACCCCGGCAACCCGGTGGGGCGCAACATCCCGCGGCCGCAGCTCGAGGAGATCACGGCTTGGCTGCTCGATAGCACGGGGATGCAGCTCGTCTCCGATGAGATCTACGCGCATGCCCAGGCCAACGGATCCGCCACGCCGTTCACCAGCGTCCTGGCCCTCGACTGCGCCCGGAAGCCGAGCGCGTGGGGCCGGATCCACGTCGCCTGGGGCTTTGCCAAGGACTTCGGGCTCTCCGGCTTTCGCATCGGCCTCTATCTGTGCCGCGACGAGGCCCGCCAACAAGAGGCGCGAAAGAATGCCCAGTGGAGCCCCTTCGACAGCTACAACTCGGTGACCATGGCGAGCAGCGTCTTGGGCGCTCAGGGCGAGTCCGGGGAGAGGCTCATGACCCTGTTCAAGGAGCGGCTGAGCCCCCTGCATGAATCCGTCCGCAAGACATTGGAGGCCGAGCAGATTCCTTTCACGGACCACACCAATGCCGCCTTGTTCTTCTGGCTCGACCTTCGTCGATGGCTGGACCTCGTGCCCGCGGATTTCGAGTGTCCGCAGGAGCTGCTGGAGCGCGAGCTGCTCTCCACGTCCATCGATGATCGGGAGAACCGCCTGCGCGAGTACCTGGTGTGCATGGCGAGGGTCGACCTCGCCCCTGGCACTCAGTTCTTATCCTCGGAGCCGGGGTTCTTCCGGATGTGCTACACCGCCGCCGAGCCAACGAAGGTGCTCGATGGGGTCCGGCGGATGGGTGCCGTGCTGCGCAACCTCGGCTAAGGCTTAGAACGCCTCGCGGACCATCATGAGCAGGTCCGCCTCGGTGCACTTGCGCGGGTTGCTCAGGTGCGAGGCATCCTCGAAGGCCTTCGCGGCGATGCGGGGCAGATCCTGCTCCTGCACGCCTGCATCCCGCAGCCGCGAGGGGATTCCGATGGCCGCGTTCAGCTTGCGCACCCGCTCGATGGCGTGGCCCGCCAGCACGTCCTCGCGCATGTTGACGAACTCTCCCAGCTCCACGGCCACGCGCGCCAGTCGCGCCGTGGTCATGGGCCGGTTGAACTCCATCACCACGGGCAGCACGATCGCGTTCGCCAGGCCGTGGTGCACGCCGGAGATGGGCGTCAGCGCGTGCGCCAGCGCGTGGCAGGCGCCCAGGCCCTTCTGGAAGGCCATGGCCCCCTCCATCGCCGCCACCATCATGTCCGCGCGGGCCGCGATGTTGCTGCCCTCCTTCACCGCCGTCACCAGCGAGCGCCCCACCCGCGCGATGCCGTCAATGGCCACCGCGTCCGCCAGCGGGTGGAAGCCGTTGGCGAGGTAGGCCTCCAGGCAGTGCGTGAAGGCGTCCATGCCCGTGGCCGCCGTCACTCCCGGCGGCAGCCCGAGCGTCAGCTCCGGATCACAGATGGCCGCCTTGGGCAGCAGGTGCGGGCTGAAGATGACCGTCTTGCGCCCGGTGTCCTCCAGTGTCGCTACGCCGGAGCGGCTCACCTCCGAGCCCGTCCCCGCAGTCGTGGGGATGGCGATGAGCGGCGGCAGATCGTCGCGCACGTACTGGTCCCCGCCCTTGGCATCGTCGTAGCGAGACAGCGGCGGCTCGTGCGTGGTGAGGAGCTGCACCAGCTTGGCGGCGTCCAGGGGGCTACCCCCTCCGAGCGCCACGATGCCGTCACACCCGCCTCGCCGGTACGCCTCCAGCCCCGCGAAGACGTCCTTCTCCGTGGGGTTCGGCTCCACACGGTCGAACACCGCGTACTCCACCCCCGCGGCCTTCAGCTCGTCATAGATGCGCTGGGCCAGCCCCGCCTTCACCACGCCCGCGTCCGTCACCACCAGCGGGCGCTTCATCTTCAGCCTCGCCACCTGCGCGGGCAGACGCTTCAGGGCGCCCACGCCGAAGACGATCTTCGTGGGCCAGGACATCTCGGTGACGCGAATATCGGACGGCATATCGAACGGCTGCATCGTAGTGGACCCGGTCCTTCCGTACTCTAGCGGGAAACCCGCATCCTCAAATGAGCTCCAGGTAGCGCTCGAGCTCCCAGTTCGTCACGGCGCGCTCATACTGACGCACCTCCCACTTGCGCGTGCGCACGTAGTGGTCCACGAAGTCCTCGCCGAGCAGCTCTCTCGCGCGCTCGGAGTTCTCGAGCAGCGTCACCGCTTCCTTCAGGTTGCGTGGCAGCGGCTGGGCAGTGGCCTCGTAGCCGTTGCCCGAGCACACGGGAGGTGGCTCCACCTCGTTCTGGATGCCCCACAGGCCCGCGGCCAGGCTCACGGCCATGCCGATGTACGCGTTCATGTCCGCGCCGAGCTGCCGGTACTCCAGCCGCATGGACTTGGGGCTGTCGCCGATGACGCGGATGGCCGTGGTGCGGTTCTCCCGGCCCCACGTCGCCGTGGTGGGCGCCCACGTGTTCTCCGCGCTGCGCTTGTAGCTGTTCACCGTGGGCCAGTAGAGCGCCGTCAGCTCCGGCATCAGCTCCACCTGTCCGCCCAGGTAGTGCCGCATCGTCTGGCTCATGCCATCCGGCGCATCCTCGTCATGGAACGTGTTCCGCTGCCCGCTGAGCGTCCACAGCGACTGGTGCACGTGCCCCGAGCACCCCGGCAGCTTCGCGTTCACCTTCGCCATGAAGGATGCCGTCAGCCCGTGGCGGGCGCAGATCTCCTTCACCACCGTCTTGAAGAGCACCGCCTTGTCCGCGGCCTTCTCCAGCTCGTCGTAGCGGATGGCGGCCTCGAACACGCCCGGCCCCGTCTCCGTGTGGAAGCCCTCGATGTCCACCCCGAAGGCGTTGCACCCGTCGATGATCGCATGCACCAGCGGCGAGTTCAGCGAGGTGCGCAGCCACGAGTAGCCGAACATGCCCGGCGTGAGCGGCGTCAGCCCCTGGAAGCCCTTCTCCCTCAACGAGTGTGGCGTCTCCTTGAAGATGAAGAACTCGTACTCGGCGCCGAACTTCGGCAGGAAGCCCATGTCCCTCGCGCGCCGGGCGATCTTCTGCAGGAGCTGCCTCGGGCTGGCCCCGAAGGGCGTCCCGTCCGCGTTCACGAAGTCCAGCAGGAAGGCCGCCGTGTCCGGCTCCCAGGGGATGATGCGCCCGGAGGACACGTCCACTCGGGCGCTCGCGTCCGGGTAGCCGGTGTGCCAGCCCGTCACCTGGGTGTTGTCGAGCAGCTCGTCGGCCAGATCCCACCCGAAGACGACGTCACAGAAGCCCAGCCCGCTCTTGGCCGCGGAGAAGAACTTGTCCAGGGAGATGTACTTGCCACGCCACACCCCGTCGATGTCCACCGCGCCCAGCTTCACCTTGCGGACGCCCTTCTCCTCGAACCACTTGCGCAGGAAGTCCACGCCACCGGGCTCGCGCACGATCGAGTGCACGTTGTCGCTCTTCTCCTTCGCACGCGCGCGCCGCGCCATCACCGGGTGGGAGATGATCTTCGCCTTGGAACGCGTTCCCATCACAGGACCTCCGGAAGCTTCGTCCACACAGCTTTGTATTGGAGGTAACCCTCCAGTGCGTGGTGGGACAGGTCCCGGCCCCAGCCGGACTCCTTGTAACCACCGAACGGCGCCGCATCGTCGAACTCGTTGAAGCAGTTGATCCACACCACGCCGCTCTTCACCTTGCGCGCCAGGGCGTGCGCCTTCGCCACGTCGCGCGTCCAGATCGAGGCCGCCAGGCCGTAGGAGGTGCCGTTGGCGATGTCGAGCGCATGCGCCTCGTCCCGGAACCGGATGCAGCTCAGCACCGGGCCGAAGATCTCCTCCTGGGCGATCTTCATCTCCGGCTGCACGTCCCCGAAGATCGTGGGCTTCACGAAGTGGCCCTTCGCCTTGGCCCCCTGCGTGTCCCGCTCGCCGCCGGTGAGCAGCCTGGCGCCCTGCTTCTTGCCGCTGTCGATGTAGCTCAGGATCGTCTCGAGCTGGCGCGCGCTGATCTGCGAGCCCATCTCCGTCTCGGGATCCAGCGGGTCGCCCACGCGCATCCTCTGGGCGCGCTCGGTGAGGCGGCCGACGAATGCGTCATAGGCCTTCTCGTGGACGAGCACGCGGCTGCCCGCATTGCAGATCTCCCCCTTGTTGCCAAAGATGCCCCAGAAGCACGCCTCCACCGCGGTGTCGAAGTCCGCATCCGGGAGGACGATCTGCGGGCTCTTGCCCCCCAGCTCCAGCGACAGCTTCTTGAGGTTGCTGGCGGCGGAGGCCTGCAGCAGGCGGCGCGCGGTGCGCCCCGAGCCCGTGAAGGAGATCTTGTCCACGTCCGGGTGCCGCGCCAGCGCCTCGCCCGTGGGATCGCCGTAGCCCGTCACCACGTTGAGGACCCCCGGCGGGAAGCCCGCCTCCAGGGCGAGCGCCCCCAGCTTGAGCGCGGTGAGCGGCGTGAGCTCCGAGGGCTTCACCACCACGGTGCAGCCCGCCGCCAGCGCCGGCCCCAGCTTCCAGCACAGCAGGCACGTGGGGTAGTTCCACGGGACGATGGCGGCCACCACGCCCAGCGGCTCCTTGAGGCAGTAGGTGAGGAAGGGGCCGTCCACCGGCAGCACCTCGCCGGTGATCTTGTTCGCCCAGTCGGAGAAGTAGGCCAGCGTGGCGGCCCCCGGACTCACGTCGCCGCGGAGGGCCTCGCGGAACGTCTTGCCGTTGTTCATCGACTCGACGAGCGCGAACTCCTCGCGCCGCTGCCACAGCAGCTCCGAGAGCCTGCGGATGAGCTTGCCGCGATCGCTCGGGTTCATCCGGCTCCAGGGCCCGGACTCGAAGGCGCGGCGCGCGGCCTTCACGGCCTTGTCCACATCCGCCCCGGTGGCCGAGGGCACGTCGCAGATCTTCTGCCCGGTGGCAGGGTTCATCACCGGAAGGGTTCCTCCCTCCACCGGGTCCACAGGCTGGCCATCAATGAGCAGCTTGAGGGCGGGGAGCTGAGGAGCGAGCGAGCGAGCGTCGGTCATGGAGAGTCCTTTTGGGATCGGCGAAGAACGGTAGGGATGGCCTCCAGGTGCGGCAACCCGGTATGGAGCGTCGTGAGATGAAGAACGTTCTGTTGCTGAAAGCAGGAGAGGCCGCGGCCTCGGTGCGCCTCTCGGTGGGCGACTACGACCGGTGGTTTCTGCAGACCGTGGGACTGTCCGGTTATCGATTCGAGGTCCTCCCCACACACCAGGACGCGAAGCTGCCGGAGGACGTGGCGCGCTATGACGCGGTGATGATGACGGGCTCGCCGCTGTCGGTGACCCAGCTGGAGCCCTGGATGGAGCGCGCGGCGCAGTTCATGGTGGACGCGGCGGAGCGGGGTGTCCCGGTGCTCGGGGTGTGCTTCGGCCACCAGCTCCTGGCGCACGCCTATGGAGGACGCGTGGTGCGCAATCCGCTCGGCCGCGAGATCGGCACCGTGGAGGTGGAGCTGACCGCGGTGGGGCGGATGGACCCGCTCTTCCGGGGGTTGCCGCAGCGCCTCGCCGTGCAGGCGACCCACGAGGACATCGTGCCCGAGCCTCCCGAGGGGACGGTGGTGCTCGCGGGCAACGCCAACACGGCGGTCCAGGCGCTGGCCTTCCGGCCGTGCGCCCGAGGTGTCCAGTTCCATCCAGAGGTGCAGCCGGACGCGATGCGGGCCCTCATCCAGGCCCGGGCCGAGCGGCTCGAGGCGGAGGCCACCGCGCGCGGCCAGCCTCCCGGAGAGCGCGTGCCGAAGCTGCTCGCTGGCATCGCTCCCACTCCCTATGGTCGGCAAATCCTGGTCAACTTCCTGGAGTCCTTCCTCTGATACGAGGTCCCCGTGAACCGCGCCCTCCTCCTCGCTCCCCTCTTCCTGCTGCTCTCCTGCTCCGACAGGGACTACTGCGCCGAGGCCCCGCGCTGTGATGAGGCCTACGCCATCAACTGTGAGCCCTCCTGCACGGTGGGCCCCTGCTCCACGGGGCCGCACCTCCTGGAGTGCGAGGCGGGCGAGCGCTGCACCGTGGTCGTCGGAGACTCCAGCTCCCCGCGCTTCTTCCGCTCGCGTGCGCTCTGCGTGGAGGAGGGTTCCGCCTCGTGCGATCCGGCGACCGCGCCCGCTCCTGTGTGCGAGGAGCAGGGAGTCATCACCGGCTGCAGCGGCTACAAGCGCGTCATCCGGACATCGTGCTCCCAGGCGGCGCTCTACTTCACGGAGTCCAAGTGTTGCCGGGAGACTCCTCAGGTCGACGGCGGCCCGATCGACTCCACGGACGGTGGGCGCTGAGCCAGGGAGGACAAATGACTTCGCGCTGGGATCACCTCTTTGAGTCGAAGCCCATCCCCATCCTGGACCACCTCCTGGAAGAGGTTGCCCGCCTGCTGACCAAGGATCTCTCGCAGTGGCCGCCGCCGGTGCAGGAGCTCGACCTGGACGTCGGCGGCACGTTCGCGCCCCTCTTCCTGGAGCACCCGCCGCGGCCCTCGCCGGCCGTCTACGACGAGGCGCTCCGGCTGTCCCACTGGGAGCTCGAGCGCGAGTTCGAGGCGTATGACGACTACATGCGCAACAAGCGCTACCTCGAGCGGGGGCTGGCCCCCACGGATCGCCTGGCGCTGCTCTTCCTCAACCGCTGGCTCGTGGAGCAGATGCTGGGGCTGGGCGAGGCCACCGAGGGGCGCGTGAAGCGCCCGATGATGCGTCAGATCCTCGACAAGGTGGAGGCGCGGCTGCGCCAGGTCCAGCCGCCCCCCTCTGGGCTCGTCCTCTGAGGGGTGGCAGTCCTCCTATGGGGCCCAACGACCGAGCGTCCCTCCCCGCTTCCCTGAATGTCTGTCCAGGAGGTGAAGTCTTGTCGCAGGGGCGGCACCTCTGCGATAAGCCGCGCCATGCTGCAGTCCCTCGATGCCTCCGCCGAGCGCCGGAAGCGGCTCATCCTCCTCGCCTGCCTGTGGGCAGCCATTGCGGCGGTGCTCCTCCTCTTCCGCTCGGTGGTCATGCCCTTCGCAGGGGCGGCCCTCATCGCCTACCTCGTGCAGCCGCTGGTGGCGCGCATCACCCACCTGAGGGTGGCGGGGCGTGCCATCCCGCACTGGGTGGCCATCCTCCTCATCTACGCCCTCTTCTTCGTGGGCGTGTACCTCTTCTTCATCGCGCTGGTGCCTCAGCTCTA
Source organism: Hyalangium sp. (assembly GCF_035629615.1). GTDB lineage: Bacteria > Myxococcota > Myxococcia > Myxococcales > Myxococcaceae > Hyalangium. The sequence goes on from NZ_DASPHO010000371.1 coordinate 12,825, forward strand.
CCGGGAGCTGGCGCGCATCAGCCGGGACGGGGTGGCCTTCGTCAACTCGCTCACCCCGGAGTACCTCCAGTCGCTCGCCCACCGCCTCGAGGAGTGGCTGAGCGGCTATGGCATTCCCATCGAGCTCTCCAACCGCGGGGTGGCGGGAGAGGACGTGTCGCCGGCCTCCTCCTTGAGCTTCGCGGTGGATCTGGCGCAGCTCCTCAAGGACACCGTGGCGCGCCTGTCCGTGCTGCTGCGCGAGAACCTGGGCAACATCGTCGGCGTCTCCCGCAGCATCATCGGGGGGGTGCTGGCCGGCGTCTTCGGCCTGTTCTTCATGCTCATGGTGGCGGCCTTCTTCTCCATCGACGCGCAGCCCATCCGCCGCTACTTCGGCACGCTCATCCCTCCCGAGTACGCCGCTGACGCGCGCACGCTGCTGGAGCGCATTGATCGCTCGCTGGCCGGCGTGGTGCGCGGCCAGGTGACGATCTGCGTGGTGAACGGCACCCTCACCGCCATTGGCCTGCTGGTGTTCGGGGTGAAGTTCGCCTTCCTGCTGGCCACCATCGCCACCTTCTTCAGCCTCATCCCCATCTTCGGGACGATCATCAGCTCGGTGCCCATCGTCCTCATCGCGCTGGCGGACGGCTTCCAGAAGGGGCTGGCCATCCTCCTGTGGATCATCGGCATCCACGCGCTGGAGGCCTACTTCCTCAACCCGAAGATCATGGGACAGGCGGCGCGCATCCACCCGGTCATCGTGGCCTTCAGCCTCATCGCCGGCGAGCGCCTCTTTGGGCTGGTGGGCGCCCTGTTCGCAGTGCCCATCGCCGCGCTCTTCGTGGCGTGCTTCGACTTCGCGCGCGTCAAGGCCCAGCCTACTCCCGCCGTGGAGCTCGCAGCGGCCGCGGAGGCCCCGCCGGCCGTACAGCCCGCGCGGCCACCGGCGCCCTGAGGCGCCTCACTGGCAGGCGGCCGCGCAGCGCGAGTCCCGGCACACGGCGATGCACCGCCCACAGTCGATGCTGTTGGGCTCGCACGTCCCCGTGCAGCGCACGCTGGAGCAGTTCGGCGCCTCCGAGACGTGCGTAGGGTGGGTGCCCTCGCCGCAGCACCCGTTGGGCGCGCAGTCGCTGTCCCGGTAGCAGATCGTGTCGGAGATCCCCGGGGGGATCTCCTCGATCGGATCGATCGGCTCGCACCCCACTCCGAGCCCAAGCACGACACCCACAACGACGGCGGCCAGAGCTGCAGAGTCGGGGCGGCGCATGGAGCTCCTCCTAGCGGTTCATCGAGCCAAGGAAGTCGGGGTTGGACGGCGTGGGGCGCATGTGCTTGAGCACGAACTCCATCGCGTCGATCGGCGTGAACGGGTGGAGCACCTGCCGCAGGGCCGTGATGCGGATGAGATCCGACTGGGGCAGCAGCAGCTCCTCCTTGCGCGTGCCGGACTTGTTGATGTCCAGGCAGGGGAAGATGCGCTTCTCGAAGAGCTTGCGGTCCAGGACGATCTCCGAGTTACCGGTGCCCTTGAACTCCTCGAAGATGACCTCGTCCATGCGGCTGCCGGTGTCGATGAGCGCGGTGCCGATGATGGTGAGGCTGCCGCCCTCCTCGATGTTTCGCGCGGCGCCGAAGAAGCGCTTGGGCTTGTGCAGCGCGTTGGCGTCCACACCACCGGAGAGGATCTTCCCGGAGGCCGGCACCACGGTGTTGTAGGCGCGGGCCAGGCGGGTGATGGAGTCCAGCAGGATGCACACGTCGTACTTCTGCTCGACCAGGCGCTTGGCCTTGTCGATGACCATCTCCGCCACCTGCACGTGGCGCGTGGCGGGCTCGTCGAAGGTGGAGGACACCACCTCGCCGCGAACGCTGCGCTCCATGTCCGTCACTTCCTCCGGGCGCTCGTCCACGAGCAGCACCATGAGGTAGACATCCGGGTGGTTCTTGGCAACCGCGTGCGCGATGTTCTGCAGGAGCACCGTCTTGCCGGCCTTCGGCGGCGCCACGATGAGGCAGCGCTGACCCAGGCCAATGGGGCAGAACATATCGATGATGCGCGTCGTCATCTCCGCCCCGTCGTGCTCCAGCTTCAGCTTGCGCGTGGGGTAGAGCGGCGTGAGGTTGTCGAAGAGGATGCGCTCGCGGGCCGCCTCGGACAGCGGGTCCACGAAGTTGACGCGGTCCACCTTCTGCAGCGCGAAGAAGCGCTCGCCCTCGCGGGGCTGGCGGATGGGGCCGGTGATGGTGTCGCCGGGCCGCAGGTTGAAACGGCGCACCTGGGACGGGGAGACGTAGATGTCGTCCGGGCTGGGCTGGTAGTCGCTGTCGGAGCTGCGCAGGAAGCCGAAGCCGTCGCTGAGCAGCTCCAGCACGCCCTCGGCGAGGACCTCGAAGCGCTTGTCGGCGATGCCGGACAGCAGCGCGAAGATCAGGTCCTGCTTCTTCAGACCCTGGTAGCCCTCGATGTTGAAGTCGTGGGCCATCTTCGCCAGCTCGGTGATCTTCATCCGCTTCAGGTCATTGAGCTTGATGACCTGCATGGGAGCGCCGTCGCGCGTCACCTCGGTGACGGAGGGCATCTCGCCGTGCTCGGCGGAGGCGGGGGCCTCGGCGGGCTCGGCGGCCTCGACGGCCCGGGCCTCCTGGAACTCCTCGTCGCGCACGGGGCGCGGCATGGGCGTCAGCACGGGGCGAGGAGGCTCAGCGGCCCGCTCCTCGGCCTCGGGCTCAGGGGCCTCCTCGTCGCGGCGGGCGGCGGTGCGGCGGCGCGCGGGGCGCTCGGGTTCCTCCCGCTCGGCGGCTTTCGCCGCCGTCTTGCGACCGCGCTTGGGGCGCTCGTCGGCGGTGAGATCAGTCTCAACTTTCTCTTTGGTGGAGCGGGCTTTGCGCATGATGGGGGTGCAATGCTGGTGGGGGAGCGCCCGAAGGCCCGAGCGCGTGGCTGTTGTCGGGAAGATTTCGCGGGGTGCGAACGAGCACCATCCGGGCGACATTGCTCGACCCGCCTGGGTCCTGGGAGGACCGTGGGAGAGTCGCAGGGTGGTTGGGAAGAAGGGGCACCAGGGGAACCCTGACGCCTTGAACCGTGAGGCACGTTATTGACGCCCCCCGGACCTGTCAAGGCATCGTCGCCTTGCCTGCTCCCCGACGTCTCCTGGTCGGCAGGCCCTTCCCTAGGGCGGTAACCCTGCATTGGGCGGAATTCTTCCCTCCCGGATCCTTCTTCCGGTGGGAGGCGGGCCCGGAGCCTTGGGTCCAGGCTAGTGGGTGGGCAGCTCGCACTGCTCCGAGAAGCCCGGGGGCGGGATGCCCAGGGCCTGAATGAGCCTCCCCCAGTAGTTGACCTGGGCGGAGGTGCTGGCCAGGACGACCAGCTCGCGCTCGGTGAAGTGCGCCTTCAGCTCGCGCACGAGCTCGGGCGGGACGGAGATGGGGCTCTGGGAGATGGCCTTGCAGTAGCGCATGACCAGCCGCTCCCGTGGCGCGAGGCTGCTCACCGCCTCGGCCTCCACGCTCCCCTGCAGCGCCGCCAGCTCCTCGGGAGTGAGTCCTGCCTCCTGGAGGCCAGCGGAGTTCATGTCGATGCAGAAGGGGCAGGAGATGGCGAACGAAGTCTGCAGCCGGGCGATCTTCAGCAGCCGCGCGTCCACCTTTCCCTCGCGATGAGCGATGAGGGCCTCCAGCGCCCCCGAGCCGATGGCCGCCTTGGGATACCAGGCGAGGAGCCGCGCGGGCAGCAGCGTCTTCCCGGCGACACGCTCCGAGAACCAGATGCCGATCCTCAGGTACCAGGGGATCCGCCTGGGAGGTTCAATGAAGGCTTGCATGGGGACTCCTCTGGGCAGCAACTTGCTCCAAGACCCCGGAGCCGACAAGCGTGCGTGACTGATCGGAAATGTCGGGACTTTGGGTGCTCAAGATCGGCCATTGCGGTGAGGAAGGAGCCCAGGTGGAGTAGCCTGGACCCTTCGCCTCCTCTGTTGGGCGAGCCCTGAGCATGCGCCGTCCTTCCCTGCCGCTGTGCCCGCCGCTCTCCTCTTCCGGGTTGGCCCGGAGCCTGTGCCTGGCGCTGGCCTTGAGCTCCGCAGCGCTGGCCGCCGGGTGTGGCACCACCCAGTCCGCCCTGCCCTTCGTGCCTGCGGATGCGCCCCTGCGCTACTCGCTCTACCTCAACCCTCAGGGGCAGCTGCGGGGCGAGGAGTGGGCAGTGGCCCTCATGGGCCACTCCACCCACCGTGAGCAGGTGTTCCTCCAAGCCGAGCAGGGCCTGTTCCCCGCCTCCGAGACATGGCTCTCCCTGGAAGCCGTCTGCCGCGGCGCCGGAGCGTTGCTGGCCCAGGAGCACGCCAGGCCCGGGTGCACGCTGCTGCCCTCTGAGGCCGGCTGCGAGTTCAACTGGAACCCCGTGCGCGCCCTCATCCCCGGTGAGGGGCCCGGCCGCCAGCGCCTGCTGGACACCTATAGAGAGGGCTACGACGCGCGCTGGGCCCAGCTCCTGCCGGGCTTCCACGCCAAAGCGGAGTCGGCTCGCGCCACCCTGCTCATGGCCGGAGCCACCCTGGGCCGCACTCCGGCGGCGGCAGAGTCCAAAGCCGCGACAGCAGAGAGCCGCGCGGCGGCGGCTGAGGGCCGAGCGGCCACCGCCGAGGGCAGGGCCTTGAGCGCAGAGGCTCGCGCGCTCGCCGCAGAGGGAGAGGCGGCGGGTGCACGAGCCTCCCGGTTGGTGTCCGCCGAGTCGCTCGGGCTGCGCCGGGCCCTGAGCGCCGAGGAGGCCACCGCTCTGGAAACACGGCTGTTGGAGCTGGAAGCCGAGTCCATCGGCAAGCGGGTAGCCTTCTCCGCTCAGGAGCTACGCAGCGGCAGACTCGCTCCCACACCCAAGCCCTCGCAGCTGGCCGCCGAGGACTCCCTGCGGTGGAACGAGTTCGAGGCCTACCGCTTGCGCCGCTTCCACGAGCTGCGCTCCCAGTGGCCCGGCGGCAAGAGCTCGCTCTCCGTGAAGCCTCCCCTGCGCTGGGAGGACTACCGCCAGCTGCGCAATCACTTCCAGAGCTGCCATGACTTCGAAACCCGCGTGGGCGGCATCCTGCTTCAGGAACTGGAGCTGCCCGCTGGCTCCCACAGGCTGCTCGCGGGAGCCCAGCAACCTCTCCTCGCCCGCCACGTCGGCACAAAGAAGAGTCCCCAGGCCGAGGTGCGCTACCCGGACTTCCTCGCCGTGGACGAAGCCTCGCTCCACAAGGCCAGCGGGCCTCGCGTCGAGTCCGTCAGCGTCAAAAAACGCGACTTCTCCAGGCTCAGCAAACAAGAGGTGGAGCAGAAGGTGCATACCGACATCCTGGAGGCCACAACCCAGTATGGCGGCAGGTTGGAGGTGCGGCGCCCGGGACACCCTCTCTACGGACGCACCGTCCAAGTCTCCAAGGTCCACCTCATCTACCAAGCCGAAGGCGTCAGTGGGTGGCGGAGTCTCATCCAAGATATCTGCAAACAATTCGGCGTGGAGGTGCATTTCGAATGACGAGCTATGAGGAATGGAACCGCTCGGATGATCTCTCTCTGCGCCTCTACTTCTCGAACAACCCCCTGGATGAGGGGCCTGAGGGGCTAGAGGAGGTGCTGCACATCATTGAGCAAGACTCTGGCTTCCTCATGCCAGACAAAGTGATGGGCAGACGGACCTTCCGCTACTCCCGGCAACGCGCTCGGGAACAGCTCATGCAAGTCACTCCCATCTACAGCTCGCTGCTGCTGCCCAAGAAGAAAGGCGAAGTCCAAGGAGGCTGGAGCCTGCGCTTCGGAGGAGTCAGCGGAGGCTTCAACATGGATCTGCACTTCTCACCATTGAGCTTCTTCCGCCAAGAAGCCACGGCACAGGCCCGCTGCCAACAGGTGACAGGCGTGGTTCGCGCACTGTGCCAGCGCCTGGGCCCGGTGGACTATGGCTTCGCCCACAGCCACGCGGACACGTCCCTCGGCAATGATCCGCACAAAACGGACCCCACCTCTGCTCCTGGTGCCTACGAGGCCTACTGGCTCAACGTGTACGGCAAGGCCTTGGTGGACTCCCTGGGGCGCCAGCGCGTGCTCTCCCTGCCTGCCCACTCCGTCGAGCCCCTTCCCTGTGGCGGCGTCCTCTGGCTCTCCACACCCAGCCTCTCCGACTTCGACAGCCCTCAAGCACGCCTCGCTCAGGCCCGCTGCCTCGTCCACCTCCGTCCCGAACTCCGCCTGGAGGAGGTCGAGCGCTCCCTCCTCGAGCGCAGCCTCGCCTTCCAACCCCTGGACAAGCACTTCGACCCCGACATCGCAGGCCTCATCGAGCTCATCCTCCAGCGCTCGACCACTCTGTCCACCCGCCGTAAGGAGATCGAGCGCTACAACCTCTACCGTCCTCCTCCGGTGGCCGAGTGGTTGCCGGCCCACGAAGTCCAGACCGATGTGGAGGACCCTGCGCGCAAGCTCGCCTTCTACGAGGTGCAGGCCGAGTCCCTCATCGCCATCCTCCACACCCGCATCCCCTCCGTCCTGGGCCAGGAGCCCGGCTCCATCATCGAGGTGGATAACTACGTAGGGCGTGAGCGCTGGGCCGAGTTCAAGGAGCACATGCCCCCTGCCAAGCGCGACCTGCTGGTGCCCATGCTCGGCGGCTATCTGGGGGAACTGCTCGTCAAACACCTCGGCGGGCGCTGGGTGCCTCGCCGCTCTCTTCTTGAGGCCGCCGTTGTCGTCGGGCCTCGCGCCTGGCTTCCCTTCCTTCGCGCCCACCACCTGCTCCAACTCCCCTCCAACGTTCTGGGCGCCTCCCTCGACTTCACGCTCTCTCAGTTCTTCCACCAAGCCGTCCGCCTCGCCAGCGTGTGAACGGCTTCCTGGATCGCGATTCCTGGGAGGGGGCTCGGGTACGGGGAGGATGTTGGGAAGTCCCGCACCGCGAGCCGTAGCCCTGACTCAGAGCCTGCACCATAACTGAGGCCCTGGTTCTTCATGCTGACTTACTGTGGTTACGCGCACGTACGTATGCCGCCTCAGGTACGCCATATCTATAGTCACTTGTGGCCCATGATTTCTGCTTTAGGTTGGCCTCAACCCTAGGAGGCCTCCATGTCGTCGACCCAATCTCCGCCTAACCCCAGCCCTCTTTACGACCACCAAGAGGCCCGGGAAATGCTCTCCGAGCTGACGAAAGACTGGGAGGTCCACAAAGAAGCCCGGAAGGTCGCCGGACGGAAGCTCATGGAGGAATTCGGCGACATCGCCACGCAGCTTGGCATCACCGTTCAGGACGTCACGTCCCAATGGAGGGGTAGCACGCTAGTCCTGAAATGCTTCCCGAACCCCGGGACTACCGGAGTACTTCTCAGTCTCAGTGGCGATACCCTCCTACTCAGATTGGACGCCCCGACGGCCGAGTTCCGCACTCTGTCCTTGCGCTTCAATGCTGGCGACAGGCGCTTCGAGGGCATGGAGATTGACCAAGAAATCGTGCCGGTCCCAGGCGAACGGCGCGCCCGCCGTCGCAGCGCGCTGGCAGTGCTCGTCCGCGAGATCTTCAATACCGTAGGCACGTAGTTTCTCGTCCGATAAAGATGGGGGCGGTTCCGGCGTCGCTCCACTCTGACAGGCCCTTACTGGGCGCCCTGTCCGGGCTTGATGCTTCCCGGACGATATGGGGCTTTACAGCGGGCCGGCGAGGAATCGTGCTCCTCGCCGGCCTTGGTGTTCTGGCGCTATCTGGCGCCCACTCCTCAACTAGCTGAGCCGTCAGCTCGCCATGGATACCGCCCAATTTTTGCCGACTCGGGGAATGGCACCCAGCGGCAGCCACCGCACCCCAGCAATTCGCCGGATGACGGCTTCTTTGACCAACGAATGAGTTCCCTCTCTCTGCAGATTTGTACCAGCTTCTCGGTCTCTTGGTCTTCGTAGAGGTCAGCCACCATTGGCCGTCCCTCCAGCCACTCCTTCGTCTCTTGCTGCAGCCCAACTCCCAGAGGCATGGGGTTCAGTACGGCAGTGAGGCAGTCCCAATCTTTCCGCATTTCGTTACGCATATCTGATTTCCATGATTGCGAGGGCAGGGCCCTCGGTGAAGGCGAGGCGGAAGTGCCTCTGCCCACTTCTGTTTTCAGCCACAGCGAGGCTCCTTACCTCTGTGCGTTTCCGAAGAGGTCGGGCTGCTCCTCGCCCATGGCGATGGCCTGCGCCCGGTCCGCGAGCAACGCGAGCTGTGCAACGTCCACCGCCACCCCTTCCTTCCCCTGCTTCTCCAGCTTCCTCCTGGTCTCGCGCAGGAACTTGGCCACCAGCCGGTACGTGCCCTTCTCGTCAGCGCACTTCGTTTTCCGCCTGGACCCATCGCTGCCCGCCCGAACGGCTCCACTCCACTCCGAGTGCTGAGAGCGCCATGGCCTTCCCGATGCTCCTCCCCCAGGCCTCCGCGCCCATGACGGGGATTCCGTTGCCGTTCCTCTCCCTCCAGCGCTTGTCGCTGCTGCCGACGAGCACCAGCGGCGTGGCCGTGCGGCCTCCCGCTGTCTCTTCCTACAGCACGGCCGGCAGCCCCTGCAGCACGGCCAGTTCCCGGGTGGTGAGGGGCCTGTGCCAGCAGCCCGAGAGAGGGGCTGATGACGACGGGCATGAGCCCTTTGCTCGGCACCTCCCAGCCCTCGGCGAGGAGTTGCAGGGCGAGGCGCAGGTCCATCACGAGGCGTGCAGCTGGTCTCGGGTCCGCCACCGCGCCAAGTCCGTTGTCGAGTTGCAAGCAACCGGTGACGGTGCGCGCCGGGTGCTGCCATTCCAGCACTCCGTAGAAGCCGTTCCGCACCGACCACCCCCAGCTGCTCCAAGACGCGCGGGTCCGCCACCGAGGCCTGGGCGTTCCCTCCGCTCACACTGTGCTGATTACTCCGGCTGTTGGCTCTCTACATCCCCAGCCCCTCCAAGGTGCGCCTGTTCTCCACTGCCGCGAGGGCCCTCTCCCGGACTGCTCACCGTGGGAGAAGGGTCTCCCAGGCCTGCACGAGGTGGCGGCGATGCACCTCTCTGCGCCTCTGTTTCGAGGCTATGGGGCTGGCGAGTTGCTCCTCGACCCGCTCACGGTAGATCCGTGGTGGGCTCGCGCTGGGCAGACCACGAAGGCACGTAACAGGCTCCATTCCACTCGTACGCGTCTGCCTTGCATGGGGGCGCGGTAGCCCCCAGCAGGTACCAGCACCCGCCGCGGATTTCCGTCTCGCTCCCCTTGTTGCAGGGAGGCTTTCGCTGACCAGGGCGGGGCTGCTCGGGCAACGGCAGCCCCACCGCTGACACGCTCTCGCTCGCGGCTTCGGGAGTGAACGCTGAAAGAGGAGCGCTCGCTGCGCTGTCTCCCACGGCCCCTTCGCCCCCGTCGCGAGACTCTCCCGCTGAAGGCGCCTGCGCCACCCACTGTCCTCGGTGCAGCCACACCCCGAGGACTCCCGCCAACAGCAATCCCATCCCGGCCACTGCCGCCTCGGCTCCCCACACGCGCACGCGGGCCCGATGCGGCGCCGACTTCATCGCCTCCCTGGAGCGCTCGCGATCACCCTCTGCGCCCCGCTCCACCTCACTCCTGGCCGACACGTCCTGCCCAACGCCGCGGCGCTCCCCCTGCTCCTCCGCCTGCCGCTGCACGAACTGCTCCCTTGCTGCGGCGTCCCGCCCCTCGGCCAGCCGCACCGCCTCAAGAGAGCGCCAGCAAGGGCGCTGTTCGGCCCCCCACCCGAATAGCAGACCGTCCACCTCAGGCCTCGAGCTTCGCTCCGCCTGCTCCAGCGCCTTGACCGCCTTCAGTGCCTCGCCGTGGAAGCGCTCCACGGGCGCAACGGCCAGCAGCCTCAGAATGAGGGCATCCAGTTCCCGGCTCACTCGAGGGTTGAGCTCACTCGGGCGCCGAGGCCCGGCTCCGCCCTCGCGCCACACCTCCGCCCCGGGCTCCCCAGGGTCGGTGGACGGCGGGTACTCGTCCGTCACCAGCCGGTACCCCATCACTCCCAAGGCGAACAAGTCATCGCACGCGCTGGCCGGGTAGATGATGGTGGGGTGGCGCCGGAACGCCTCCAGGAACACCCACGCCTCGGGGCTGCGGTAGGCGGGTGTCCCCGGTGGCAACAGCTTCGAGGTGAGCGTGGCCGCGCCCCGGTAGTGCCCTGCCCCGAAGTCCATGAGGAAGGCCCGGCCGTCCCCCCGTCTCACCAGCACGTTGGGGCCCTTCACGTCCCGGTGCAGCCCCCCGGCCGCATGCGTGGCCTCCAGCGCTCGCGCCACCTGCGCCACCAACCCCAGCACCTGACGCTCGGTGGGGTTGCGCCGCGCTGCCCACTCGTAGAGTGGCTCACCGTCCACCCATTCCATCACCAGGTACGGAAAGGCTCCCGTGGCATGCTCCCACACGCCCTGCGCGTACAACCTGGGCACGTGGGGACTGAGGATGCGAGACAGCAACCACGCCTCGCGCTCGAAGCGCTCATCCCCTGGGTGGATGGCCAGCTTCAGCGCGAACACGCCGGCCTCCTCCTGCCCTTCCCGCTCCACACAGTACAGCGTGCCGTAGCCGCCTCGGCCTCCGTAGCCCACCACTCGCCACGGCCCTACCCGCATTCCCACTGGAAGGCAGAGCGGATCCACTTGCTGCACGAACTGCTGCGTTCCCACGAGCGTTCTCCAGCGAGAGGGCGTTCACCTCCCTCCGCTCCTCCACCCTACCTCACAGGTCCTCAGAGGCGCTCTCTTCCGGGAGCCCGAGGCCACGAGCAGCTTCGGCGCAGTTCAAGGGCGCACCTCTGACGAAGCCGGGGCTCCACTCGGATCCTAATCCATCTCCCCGTTCCTCACGGCCCTGAGCTTCGCGCGCAACCAGTCCAGGTACTTGTAGGTGCTCGTGTACACCGACAACACCATCGGCGGGCCGTGTGTTGATCGGGCAATGCCCACCAACTCCAGGGCTCCTTTCCGCTCCCGCAAGCAAGGCCCTCCACTGTCCCCGCTCTCCGCGTATGAGCCCCTCCTTCGAATGAGCTCGGGTCTCTCGCCGCTGTAGCCAGGAGAGATTTCAAGAGGCCTGCCAATATGGAAGGTCGTGCCATCATCCTTGATGGACACGACCTCGTTTTCGCCGTAGCGCCGCACCAGCTCTTCTGCGTCCAGGGCAACTCGCGTCGTCCCGAGACCCACCAGAATGACTCGCTCCTGGAGCTGAACCGGCTTCTCCGCCAGCCTCACAGGCTCCACCCAGCCTCGCACGGGTTGATCCAGGACGATCATCGCCAGATCGGCATGGCTGGAGTCCGTGCGGCTCTCCCAGCCAATGCGCTCCTCGCTTTCCCTGTAGGTGATCCGGATGTCCTCGTGGACATGAACCTTCCCGCGGTACGGGCCGATCCTTTCGCCCGGCAGGGCCTCGAATCCCTTGCGAATCATGGTGCGGAGGGACTCTCCATCCACCTTGTAACGCATCATCGTGACGGCCGTTGTCTCCACACAGGTCGACCTGTCGATGAAGCTCGCCTCAGCCGCCTCAGGTGGAACCGATTTCCTCGCAAGGCACACACAGTGGCCCGCGGTGAGGACCACGCGTGCGTCGATGAGCACACCGCTGCAGGTCCGCTCCCGGATTCCCTGGCCTGGAACAAAGAACCGTGTCTTGAGGGCCGCCGTGAACAGGTAGCGATTCTGGCTGTCGATGCGGCTCTCCGACACAACGTCGATTTCACTGCCTAGCTGCACCTCCGCTGGGACGTATTCCGGCGCGGGGTGCTCAGCAGGTGTACTCCCGGCACACCCAGCGCCCATGAGCATCGCCACCATGAGCCCGGCTCTCAGGCCATGGCCCGCCCCTCGTTGGACCCTCTCTTCGCTCGGTTCCAGGTTCAATCGAGCCTCGGCTATGGGGAGCGCGGGGGCAGCTTCCGTGCCTCCACGCGCTGAATCTCTCCTCGCAGCCAGTCACGAAATCCGTACGTGCTCGTGACCGATTCTCCCTCTCCGAGGTTCCTGCCCGAGAGCCCCACGATCTCGAGGCTGTCGGCGGTCTCTCGTAGGCACGGTCCTCCGCTCTCGCCTCGGTAGTGGTGACCTCCCGGCTGCTCGATTCGCATCCGCCCCCCTCCCGAGGGCAGCACCTGGGTCACCTTGTTCCTGCTGAAGTGCCGCTCTCCATCATAGTAGCGGGCCACCTCGTCATAACCGGAGCCCACGATGATGAGCAGCTCGTTGAGCTGAATCTCTTCCTCTGCCAAGGGCAGGGACCGGAACTCCTTGCCCACGGGCTCATCCAGCAGGATGAGGGCCACATCCCAGGCGCTGGACTCCACCTGGCCCTGAGCGTCCAGCTGGATCCGGAACTCTGGGTGGAGCCGCACCGCTCCTGACTGATAATGGAAGCTTCCGGCGGTGTCGTCCTCCACCCCCTCGCGGGGTTCGTAGAGCATCGTCTTCACCGTCGCCTCTTTCGCGCAGGTTGTCCCGTCCATGAGTGCGGCCCCTCTCCTCGCCCCATCCACCCCTGGCCGCTGTAGGCAGACGCAGTGCCCCGCGGTCAGCACGAGGCGCCGGCTGATGAGCGCCCCGCCACATATTTTCAGCTCCTCCTGCTCAGGGAAGTCCACCCGTACCCGGACAGCCGACCGGTAGCGGTTCGCCACATCGATCTTGCCCGCCAGCGGCAGCAGGTGGGTCTCAATGACCAGGTCCCTGACCGCCCTGCCGAAATTGACCCTCTCGAAGCCACCGTCTACTGGCTCATCCAAGAGGATGCTCATGTCCGGGGTCTCGGCCCCCTTCGCCGGCTCGCGATCCTGGCACCCGTCGCAGGACAGCAGCAGCGAGAACGCCGCCAGCGCCCCCGCGAGCCTGAGCAGGAAGGAGCGCCGCTCTCTTCTCATCCCTGTTGCCTGACGCCGGGAGCAGACTGCGGACATGGGGTTCATCTTATCGCTCCATTCCGCCCAAGAGGCTGGCCATCAGTGCAGCCCAGGCCGAATGCGTCAGTCCCACTCCGGAGGCAAGCGACGCCAACCTGTCAGACAAGCAGTCCGGTTCGCACAGCGCGCACCGCCCGGGTGGAGCGACTGAGGACCCGCGGTGCCTGTCCCTGAGAGGATGGCCCGAGGATAGACTCGACACCGATGAGACCCCTGCTCGTGGCTTCACTCGGTATCCTCCTCAGCTGCACCGCTTCCCAGCAGGGCCTGACGATCTCGAACTCCGCAGAGGAGCAGGGAGACCCACGGGTCGGCCAGTACATCTCGTCCCAGTGGTCCTTTGAGACGTCCTCGTTCTGGATCGAGGGTCCCGAGGGGCTCATCTTGATCGACACGCAGTTTCTTCCGTCAGCGCTGAGAAAGGGCCTGGCCCCTCGCGATGCGCTCGCACGAAGCGCCGAGAAGGTGACCCTGCGCTACCCCCACCACCGCTACCCCGTCTTTCTGCCCATGCTCCTGGGCGCAGAGTGGGCGCGCCAGGCAGCCGAGTCCCACCCCTCGCAGTAGGCGAACCTCTCTCTCCCTTCAGTCACTGTCCTGAACAGGCTCAGACTGCATGTAGGTGCGAGTCCCCCCGCACCCGCGTCTTCCTACTTCTCAGGTCGTCCCTTGCAACCGTTCCCGGTATCCCTGAGGATCCGCCTGAACCCATGGAGGAAGCCTCGATTTCCAACCTGCCACGTCCTGCGTGGGAGCCTTCCGGGAGGCTCCCTGAGCCCGTCCTGGGAGGACCTGCCAAGGCTTGCGCGCAGCCGGGGAAGATCGCCATTCTCGCGCCCCATTGGATGGGGACGAGTGAGGCTGCATCCGTGGATCTGAAGACCGCCGAGAAACGCGCGCGCGAGCTCCGTCAGGAGCTGGCCCACCACAACTACCGCTATTACGTCCTCGACTCGCCGGAGGTCAGTGACGCCCAGTACGACCGGCTCATGCGCGAGCTGCAGGAGCTCGAGGGGAAGCACCCCCAGCTCGCCACCCTGGACTCCCCCACCCAGCGCGTGGGCGGCGAGGCCGCCGAGAAGTTCGAGAAGGTCGTCCACCGGGCGCCCATGCTCTCGCTGGCCAACTGCTTCAATGACGAGGAGTTCTCCGACTTCGACGAGCGCATCCGCAAGCTGGCCAGCGTGTCCGAGGTCACCTACGTCTGCGAGCCCAAGCTGGACGGCCTCGCCATCACCCTGCGCTACGAGAAGGGCCTCTTCGTCCAGGGCGCCACGCGAGGGGACGGCACCACGGGCGAGGACGTGACGGGCAACCTGCGCACCGTGCGCAGCCTGCCGCTGGAGCTCTTCCCCCAGGACGGCGTGAAGGTGCCGCCGCTGCTCGAGGTGCGCGGCGAGGTCTTCATCCGCAAGGAGGACTTCAGGAAGCTCAACGAGAAGCGCGAGGAGGAGGGCGAGCCGCTCTTCGTCAACCCGCGCAACACCGCGGCCGGGAGCCTGCGCCAGCTGGATCCCAAGATGACCGCCGCGCGGCCGCTCGCCATCTACCTCTATGAGTACGTGCCCACCGAGGGCGCGCCCTCCTTCAAGACGCACACCGAGAAGCTGGAGTACCTCAAGACGCTCGGGCTGCCGGTGAACCGCCACGTGCGCGTCAAGGGCCTGGAGGGCGTGCGCAAGGAGTACGAGGCCTCGCAGAAGGGCCGCCACGCGCTGCCCTTCGAAGTGGATGGCATGGTGGTGAAGGTGGACGACGAGGACCTGCGCCTGCGGCTCGGGCAGGTGTCCAAGAGCCCGCGCTGGGCCGTGGCCTACAAGTTCCCTCCCGAGGAGGAGTCCACCCTGGTGGAGTCCATCGAGGTGCAGGTGGGCCGCACCGGCGCCCTCACCCCGGTGGCCCACCTCAACCCGGTCAAGGTCGGCGGCGTCACCGTGTCGCGCGCCACCCTGCACAACGAGGATGAGCTGCGCCGCAAGGACGTGCGCAAGGGCGACACCGTCTTCGTCCGCCGCGCCGGAGACGTCATCCCCGAGATCGTCTCCGTGGTGCTCTCCAAGCGCCCCGCGAACGCCAAGCCCTACGAGTTCCCCAAGAGCTGCCCGGTGTGCGGCGCCAAGACGGCCAAGGATGAGGAGGGCGCCATCATCCGCTGCACCGGCGCCTCGTGCCCCGCGCAGCTGGTGGAGAAGATCCGCCACTTTGCCTCGCGCACGGCCATGGACATCGACGGAATGGGCGACAAGCTGGCCGCGCAGCTCGTCTCCAGCGGCCTGGTGAAGACGTTCGCGGATCTGTACGCGCTGAACTCGGAGAAGCTCCTGAGCCTGGAGCGCATGGGCGAGAAGAGCGCGGAGAACCTGCTGGCCGCCATCCAGCGCTCCAAGCAGACCACCCAGCGCCGCTTCCTCTATGCGCTGGGCATCCGCCACGTGGGCGAGGCCACCGCCAAGGCCCTGGCCGAGGCCTTCCCGGACGTGCGCCTGCTCTACACCGCGGACCACGAGGCCATCACCAAGGTCAAGGACGTGGGCCCCACCATGGCCCAGGTCATCTACGCCTTCTTCCAGGAGCCGCAGAACCGCGCGGCCATCGACGAGCTGCTGGCCGCGGGCGTCACTCCGGCCCCGCCCCAGGTGGCCGCCGGTGGCACCTTCGCGGGCAAGACGGTGGTGCTCACCGGCGGAATGACTGGCATGTCGCGCGAGCAGGCGAAGGAAGAGATCGAGCGGCGAGGGGGCAAGGTGGCGGGGAGTGTCTCGCGCAAGACCGATTTCGTGGTCGCGGGCGAGGATGCCGGCAGCAAGCTGAAGAAGGCCCAGGAGCTTGGAGTAAGAATCCTGGACGAGCAGCAGTTCCTGAAGCTCCTGCAGGGCGAGGCCCGGGGTTGAGTGAGGAGGCCAGTATGATGGGCACTCAGCGGGTGAGCCTGCGCATACGCGGCAAGGTGCAGGGTGTCTTCTTCCGCGAGAGCACCCGCATCGAGGCCATGCGCCTGGGCCTCACCGGCTGGGTGCGCAACCGCGACGATGGCTCCGTCGAGGCCGTCGCCGAGGGCGAGCCCACCGCGCTCGAGGAGTTCATCCGCTGGTGCCACCGGGGCCCCCAGGCCGCGCGCGTGACGGACGTCGAGCGCACGGACGGCGAGCCCACCAGCGAGTTCCGCACCTTTTCCGTGGAGCACACGTCATGACGCCGTATGCGATGGGCTCGCTCCCCGCGATGCTGGGCATCCGGGCTGGCTCCAAGGTCTCCGTCATCAACCCCCCGCGCGGCTTCGTCCAGCGCCTCAACCCCCTGCCCGACGGCGTCGAGTTCCTCATCACCGCCCAGTCCGGCCTGGACGTCATCCTCTTCTTCACCTCGGATGCTCACGAGCTCGTCCAGCGCCTGCCCGCCCTCTCGCGCGCCATGGCGCTCACCGGCGGCATCTGGGTCTGCTGGCCCAGCGGCGAGGGCGTCAAGAGCTCGCTCTCCGAGGAGTTCGTCCGCCATGCCGCGCTCGACATTGGCCTGGTCGACAACAAGATCTGCCTCATTGACGAGACCTGGACGGGCCTGCGGCTGGTGCGCCGGCCGCGCGGCCGCATCGACAAGCCCGAGTCCCGCAAGCAAGCCCCTACTGCTCAGGCCTGAAACCCGGGAAGCCTGGAACGACCTGTGACATCGGGTCGACAATCTACACTTCTCGCCTTTACAGGGCCGTCAAAGGCGTGAAAAACTCCATGTGTTTCTGGACGGTTGTGTGACGCTCCGCGTCGGCGGGTCGTCAATGTCCAGGTGACTTTTTGAGACGGGTTGCGTTTCCGGGCACCTCCGGCGCGCCGGCTGCACCGAATCTCCTGTCGCCCCCCCAAGGCGCCCGCGAATGGGCACCGACCGGGTGTGGAGGGCAGGAGCGGGCAGCACGCACGAGTGGAGGGACGAGAACGCTCAGAAGAAAGGCCTCTGCCGGCACGGTGCCGGTCTTCAGTGAGGCACAATGAACTCGGAGGAGCAGGTGGTGTCCCCCTCAATCCCCATCCGCGAGACGCGAGCCCTACCCTGCTCCGCCGAAGCGGGAGGATCATGGGCCCCCTCTCCCCTTGCAGCGCGCGTGGAAGCGCGAGGCCTTGTCGCCTCCCGTCCGGTGGGGCACGCCCGTCCGCGCACGCATCCAGGATTCGCCCATGGGCAGCATCCTCGTCATCAACACCTCGGGTCGGGAGACCCGGGTCGCCCTCGTCGAGGGCGGCCACATCGCAGAGTTCTATCTCGAGCGTAAGAAGGACAAGGGAGTCGTCGGAAACATCTACAAAGGTCGCGTCGTCCGGGTGCTCCCGGGCATGCAGGCGGCCTTTGTGGACATTGGGCTCGAGAAGGCGGCCTTCCTCTACGTCAGTGACGTCGTCTACGACCCGGACTTCGCCCGCTCCCAGTTCGAGCTGACCGAGGGCGAGCACGAGGACTTCCCGGATGTGCCCTCGGAGTCCGAGGCCGACGCCGTCGAGGCGGCCACGGGGGGCGAGGAGCCCATCACCGCGGAGGTGGAGCTGGAGGTGCAGGAGCTGGCGCCTGGGGAGCTCGCGCCGCCCCAAGGTGAGCCCGTGGCCCCCGCCGCTGCCGAGCCTGCCGCTCCTGTGGCCGCGGCGCCGGCGTCCGAGACTCCGCCGGGTGGGACGAACCTTCCTCCGCTGGACTCAGGAGTCATCGCCGCAGCAGCGGTGCTGACGGTGCCTCCCGCGCCCGAGGAGAGCCCGAAGCCTTCCGCCGTGACGGCGGCTGAGCCCACCGCGGAGCCTGCGGCCTTGGCCACGCCGGCCGAGAGCGCCCCCGTGGCTGCCGCGCCTGAAGTCCCTGCGCCCGCGGCCACGGAACCTGCTGCCGCCGAGCCTGCCGCCCCCGCTGCCGCGCCTTCCGAGGCTGTGTCCTCCGAGGCGGCCCCCACGGCCTCTGGCTCCGAGGCCACGCCCGATGCAGAGCTCCAGCCCGCACCGCCTCCGCATGCGGCCACCGCGCTGGGAGAGATCATCCCTCCGCCTCACGCCGCTGACGCTGCTGCCGCGGCTCCCCGCCCCGAGGTGGCCTCCGGTGAGCGCCGCGCGCCGCGCGAGGGCCGGGATGCACGCGACGCCCGGCAGCGCGAGCGGGAGAAGGAGCGCGAGCACCGCGAGAAGGACAAGGCCAAGCGTCAGCGCGACGACCAGCAGCGGCGCGACAAGGAGGAGAAGTCCAAGGTCCGCAAGAGCTCGCGCATCGAGGACTTGCTGAAGGTGGGTCAGGAGGTGGTGGTCCAGATCTCCAAGGATCCCATCGGCACCAAGGGCGCCCGCCTCACCTCGCACATCTCCATCCCCGGCCGTCACCTGGTGTTCATGCCCACGGTGGACCACGTGGGCATCAGCCGCCGCATCTCCAACGAGAAGGAGCGCAAGCGGCTGCGTGAGATCGTCGATCGGATGCGCCCGGCGGGGACGGGCTTCATCGTCCGCACCGTGGCGGAGAACGTCCCGCAAGAGAAGCTCGAGACGGACATCCGCTTCCTCATCGAGGTGTGGAACCAGGTGGTGCGCCGCAACGAGAAGCGCGGCGGCCCGGGCCTGCTGCACCCGGACCTGGACCTCATCCTGCGCGCCACGCGTGACTTGTTCGCGCACGACGTCGAGAAGCTCGTCGTGGACGACCGCGAGGAGTACGAGCGCATCCTCGCCTTCGTGAACGCGCAGGATCCGGCGCTCAAGGATCGCGTGGTGCTCCACGACACCGAGGAGCCCATCTTCGACGCGTACGGGATCGAGCAGGAGCTGCACCGCGCCACCCAGCGCAAGGTGTGGCTCAAGAGCGGCGGCTACCTGATCATGGATCAGGCCGAGGCGCTCACCGCGATCGACGTCAACTCGGGCCGCTACGTGGGCAAGAAGAGCCTCGAGGAGACGATCACCAAGATCAACGTCGAGGCGGCCAAGGAGATCGTCTACCAGCTCCGGCTGCGGAACATCGGCGGCATCATCATCTGCGACTTCATCGACATGGAGAAGGCGCAGAACCGCGACAAGGTCTTCAAGGCGCTGCAGGAAGCGCTGGGGCGCGACAAGGCCAAGACGAACGTGCTGCGCATCTCCGAGCTGGGCCTGGTGGAGATGACGCGCAAGCGCGTGCGCGAGTCCATCGGCCGCGTGCTCCACGAGGACTGCCCGTACTGCGACGGCAAGGGCTTCGTGAAGACGGCCACCACCGTCTGCTACGAGATCTTCCGCGAGATCCGCCGCGAGGCTCCTGGCTACAAGGACTCCACGCTCGTCATCAACTGCAGCGCGGACGTGGCGCGGCTGCTCCAGGGCGAGGAGCGCAACGAGCTGCGCCACCTGATGGACCGCTACAACAAGTCCATCCAGGTCAAGGCGCAGCAGAACTACCACCGCGAGCAGTACGACATCTACGGCCGCTCCGGGCAGGGACCCGATCACAAGGTGGCCTCGTCGCCGGGCTCCGGTGACGGAGAGCTGGCCCTGCAGCGCCGCCCCGAGAGCCCAGGCTCTGGCGATCGTTACCGCCAGGACCAGGGCCGGAGGGGTGGAGGCAGGGACCGCGACCGGGGCGGTGACCGGGGCGGCGAGCGCAGCGACCGGGGTGGTGACCGGGGCGGCGAGCGCAGCGACCGGGGCGGTGACCGGGGTGGCGAGCGCAGCGACCGGGGCGGCGAGCGCGGGGG
>NZ_DASPHO010000372.1:0-19719 GCF_035629615.1 Hyalangium sp.
GGCGAGCTCAAGAGCGCCATGGGCAACATGTTCGGCGCCAAGGCAGGTGACTCGGGTGGCTTCGGCGGCCTGGGCATCCGCGGCGGCGGCGGCGGTGGCGGCGGCACGGGCGACACCATCGGCATCGGCGCCATCGGCACCAAGGGCCGGGGTGGCGGCACCGCGAGCTACGGCTCCGGGGTGGGCGTCCTCGGCGGCAAGCAGAGCGTGGACGTGGGCATCACCTCCTCCGAGCCCATGGTCATGGGCTCGCTGGACAAGGAGCTCATCCGCCAGGTCATCCAGCGCAACCGCGGGCAGATCCGCTTCTGCTACGAGAGCCAGCTCACCAAGTATCCGAAGCTGAACGGCAAGGTGGCGGTCAAGTTCGTCATCAACGCCGAGGGCAAGGTGGTCTCCTCGGAGGTGGCCCAGTCCACCGCGGGCAACGCGGAGCTGGAGAGCTGCGTGGCTGGCCGTGTGCGCACCTGGCAGTTCCCCAAGCCCAAGGGTGGCGGCGTGGTGATCGTCACCTACCCGTTCATCTTCAAGGCCTCCGGCGAGTAACGCGGAGGGTTGAAAAATTGTAGTAGGGAAGCGGGCGGGCTCGGCAACGAGTCCGCCCGCGTCGCTTTTTAGGTGCTGGCTGCCGCTGGCGCGCTAACGTCATGAATCGCATGAAAGCTCTTGCATCCATTGCTCTCGTCACCGTGCTCGCCGTGCCGACGCTCGCGCGCGCACAGAATGCCTCTGCCGCCAAGAACTCAGAGGGGGACCGGCCGGCGGAGACCTTCAATGAGATCGAGCGCGGCCTGTACTTCGCCGTGCAGGGGGGGCCGTACTTCGTCGTCAACCCTCCCTCTGACGATCCGAACCCACGGCCTTTCTCACCCGGGCAGTCGGCTCAGGTAGAAGTGGGGTTCGATCTCGGCGAGCGCCTCTCGATTGGCTTCTTCGTGCTGGGCGCCACCAACCGGGCCGGCTCGGAGTACGTCGGCAAGTCCGAGGGCGCGGCCTCCGGGGACTTCTCTACCCTGGTGCCGGGCGCCACGCTGCGCGCGCACCTGGTGGGCTTCGCGGACAGCCAGGAGGTCAAGCGGACCTTCATCTATGCCCGCGCGGGAGCTGGCCTCGCGCTGTTCTCGCCCAAGCTGCTTCTACCGGATTCCGACATTCTGGTGTTCGCCGGGCCGGGAGTGGAGTACTACACGCGGCTGCGCCACTTCTCGGTGGGCATCGAGGTGACAGGAAGCTATCTGGTCTCCTCGGGTTCGTTCGGGTTCGCGGTGTCGCCGAACCTTCGCTACGCGTTCTAGCGGGAGAGACAAGTGCCTCAGGAGAATGGAAGCGGTGGGCCGCGCGGCGGTGGGCCGCGCGGCAGTGGGCCGCGCGGCGGGGCCGGAGGCCCTGGCCAGGGCCCGCGCCGTGAGGGCTCGGGTGGTTTTGGAGGACGTGACGGGGGTGGCTTCGGCGGTCGCGATGGCGGCCGTGGCCGGGGCGACGGGCCGGGCCGTGGGCGCGGCCGTGGGCGCGATGAGCCTGGGGCAGGTGGACCGGCTCAGCGTGTCATCGCCGAGCTGAGCGTCCTCGAGAAGGCGCTCTCCAAGAATGACTTCGCGTCTCAGAAGGGGCCGCTGGAGGCCATCGTCCGCGCTCTGCGCCCCATGCGCCTCAAGTCGCTGGACGATCTGGATCCCAACGCGCGTGGCCGGCTCATCACCACGCTGCTGCGCGTGCAGCGTCAGCCGAAGCCGCCCGCGCCCGAGGCTCCGGCAGCGGCTCCAGCAGAGGGTGCGCCCGCGGCGGAAGGGGCTGCTCCGGCTCCGGAGGCTGCTCCGGCTGAGGCTGCCGCGCCCGCTGAGGAGGCTGCTCCGGCCGAAGGGGCTGCTCCGGCCGAAGGGGCTGCTCCTTCTGAGGGTGCGCCCGCGGCGGAAGGGGTTGCTCCGGCCGAAGGGGCTGCTCCGGCTGCTCCCGCCGGGGATCCCGTGCGCGAGAAGTATGTCGCCTACACGAACGTCATGTTCCTGGTAGGGCAGGCCTGGCGCGCTGCAGGAGACCGCGAGCGTGCCGAGGTGGCGTTCGCCGCCAGTGGCCGTCAGCCCGGTCCCGAGCAGGAGGAGCACGCGCGCGCGGAAGGTGAGCGCCGTGAGCGTCCTGACCGGGGTGAGCGCCCGGAGCGTCGCGAGCGCCCAGAGCGGGGCGAGAAGCGCGAGCGCCCAGAGCGCGGAGAGAAGCGCGAGCGCCCAGAGCGGGGCGATCGTCCGCCCATGCCGGAGCTGACCGGTGACTGGGCCGAGCAGGCCAAGCAGCTCGAGGCCATGGGCCGGACCCGTGATGCGGGGCGGCTGCACGAGCGCAACAACTCCTTCGCGGATGCGGCCCGGCTCTTCGAGGCGGGCGGCGACACCAAGAGCGCGCTGCGCTGCGCGGTGGAAGGCAAGGACCTGGACATGGCGCGCCGCCTCGTCTCGGGGCTGCCCGCCGACCAGATTGGCCCTACGCTGGAGAAGGCCGGTGCGTACGAGCTCCTCATGGAGCACTACGTCGCCAAGAGCGACTTCGAGAACGTGGCGCGGCTGTACGAGCGGGCCCGGCAGTACGACCAGGCAGGCCTCGCGTACGAGCGGGCCAACAAGCTGACCCAGGCGCGCAAGTCGTACGAGCGCTCGCGGGACATGGCCAGCGCCAACCGCGTCCGCGGCCTCGAGGTGAAGTCTCTGGTGGAGCGCGGGGATCGGCTGGGCGCGGCGACGCTGCTGGCAGCAGCAGGCCAGCGGCGAGAGGCCGTGGAGGTGCTCAGCCCACTGCCCCCGCCCAAGGCCTTCCACTTCATGCAGCGGCTGAAGCTCGACGAGGAGGCCAAGGCACTGGCCCAGCGCGAGCTGGCTCGCGCCGAGGAGGAGAAGAAGCCCGCCGGACGTGCGCGCTGGCTGGAGCTGCTCGGGGAGACGGCCTCCGCTGCCGAGGCTTGGGAGCAGGCAGGCCGCAAGGAGAAGGCTCTGCCGCTCCATGAGCAGCTGGGCAACCTGGCGCGTGCCGCTCAGCTGGCCGAGGAGCTTCAGCAACGGACCAAGGCCATCGAGCTCTACACGCGCCTGAATGATGCCGCGGGGTTGGAGCGAGCTCAGGCGCTCCCGGATGCGCCCCCGCCGCCTCCGCCCGCTGCCAAGGACTCCGAGCAGGAGTCCGAGACCGGTTCTGAGTCCCCAACCCCTGCTACCTCGCCTGAGGAGCAGGAAAGTCAATAGTTCTCGCCGGTTGGCGAGCTTTGCGCGATTGCCCGGGGACACACACGATCGCTAGAGTCGCACCTCTCTAGCGCCTCCGTGCGGTTGCGCTCCCTTTCCCGCGAGGCCCGCTGTCCATGGAACAACCCTCCACTCCGCGTCCCACAGTGCGTGCGACCGATGAACGGTCCTTCCTCGAAGCCGAGGCCACCTTGGAGAAAGCGGGTCGCGTCGAGGATCTGATTCGGCTCTACGAGGGGCGCGGGCGCGAGGTGCCCGCCCCCGAGGCCACGCGTCTGCTCAGCCGCGCCGCGGAGCTCTCTCTCGAGCGGCTCCGCAATCCGTCCCGGGCGGAAGAGCTGCTGCGGCGGGCGCTGCTGCTGGCTCCCGATCCGCTCCCCGTGCTGCGCGGGATGAAGACGTTGTACGAGGCCAAGCAGGACGCGTCCGCGCTGGCGGACACCCTGGAGCGGCTGGCCAGTGCCACCACGGGCCAGGAGAGCTCAGGCTTCTTCCTGAAGGCTGCGGATCTCTACGAGACGAAGCTCTTCCGACGGGACCGCGCGGTGTTCTGCCTCCAGCAGGCCGCGCGGGCTGCGCCAGACCGGGCGACCTTCCGGCGGCTGCGTCAGGTGCTGCTGAGCGAGGATCGCTTCCATCCGGCCTTCGAGGCGCTGGAGCGGGAGCGCGAGGCGCTGGGGCCCGAGGGGATGGCCGACGAGTACGCGGCCGTCGCCGAGCGGCTCGTGGAGGATCCGACGGAGCACGCGCTGGCCGAGAAGGTGCTCGAGGTGGCGCGCACGCTGGATCCGCAGAGCGCGCGAGTGGAGAAGGCGCAGAAGTCGCTGCAGCGCTTCGAGCAGACCTGGCGCGATCGTGTCCGGATGCTGCGCAGCATGTCCCTGGAGGAGCGAGACCGGAAGAGCGCGGCCCGGCTGTCGCTGCTCGTGGCGAAGCTCTTCTCCTGGTACGACCCCACCGCGGGGGCGAGCAAGGTGAAGGAGGCGCTGGACCGGTGCTTCCTGCTGTGGCCGGGCATGCCCGAGGCCCTCAACCTCATCGAGAAGCTGGCGGAGCGCAGCGGGGACTTCACCTCGGCGATCACCCAGTTCGAGGCCATGGCCAACGAGGCCAAGGATCGCACGGCCCAGGTGGACCTGTGGCTGCGCGTGGGCACTGGGCGTCTCACGCGGCTCAACGATCCGGCGGGTGCGCTCGCGGCCATCGAGAGGGCGGCCGCGGCGGACCCGACGCGCGCGGATGCCGTGAACCTCGCGGCGGAGATGCTGATGGAGCACGGGCGGGGCCCTGAGGCCCTCGCGGTGCTTGAGCGGCACGCGACCACCGTGAAGGATCGCCAGGCGCAGTCCTCGCTGCGGATGCGGCTGGCGGACCTGTGCATGAACCAGCTGAGTGACGGCGCCGCGGCGCGCGTGCACCTGGAGGCGGCCCTCAAGGCCGATCCCGCCAACGCGCTCGCTGCCTTCCTCCTGGCCCGGCTGCTCGCGGACATCGATCAGTTCGACGCGGTGGAGCCGCTGCTGGATCTGGCCATGCTCGCCCCGCGGCCGAAGGCCGAGCGCATCGCCTTCTGCGAGAACCTGGCGATGACGTTCGAGGAGCGCGGGGATGTCCGCCGGGCCTTCGACGTGCTGTCGCGGGCGCTGGTGCTGGAGCCCGCGCGCCCGCTGCTGCTGGGCACAGTGGTGGAGCACGCGGAGAAGGCGCAGGCACAGCATGAGCTGGCCATGGCGCTCAAGCGGGCCGTGCTGGTGGCGCCCGAGCAGGTGGCGTTGGCGATCTGGCGGCAGTTGGCGCAGCTGCTCCAGGGGCCGCTGGCGGATCCTGTGGGCGCCGAGGCGGCCTGGCGAGAGGTGCTGGCGCGTGCGCCGGGGGACTCGGTGGCCGAGGAGGCCGTGAAGTCTCTCAAGGCGGCGGCCGCGCGCGCGGAGGATCCGCGCGTGAAGCTGGAGACGGAGATCAACCGGAAGGAAGCGGCGGCCACGCCTCCGGAGGAGCTCGAGCCGCTGCTCCGGCAGCTCGTCACTCTGGCTCCGGACGAGCCTGGGCCGCTGCAGCGTCTCCAGGCCCTGTGTGTGTTGCTCTCGAAGTTCGAGGAGGCCGCGGCGCTGGCTGGCCGGCTGGCCACGCTTGCTGAGACGCAGGTGGAGCGCAGCGACTGGTCGGCGCGGCAGGCGAAGCTCTACGCGGAGCGGCTGAGCCGTCCCCAGGAGGCGGCGCAGCTCTTCCTGAGTCTCTTGGCGGAGAACGTCTCCACGGGCCTGGTGGTGGGAGGGCTCGAGCGGCTGGCCTCGGCCGGGATCCAGACTGTGGAGATCGCCGAGGCGCTGGCCAACCACTACGGCCGGACGGGCGATCACCAGCGGCAGGTGGCCTCGCTCCAGCAACAGCTGGATGCCACGACCGAGGCCCCGGCACGCCAGCGCCTCATCGGCGTGCTGGCGACGATCCACGAGAAGCAGCTCGCGGACAGCCGGGCCGCCTTCGACTGCCGGATCCGCGGCCTGCGTGAGAACCCCCAGGATGAGGTGAGCCGTGCCGAGGCGCTTCGCTTGTCGCGAGACCTCTCCGCGCAGGCGGAGCTGGTGCGGGTGCTGCGGAGACTGGCGACGGAGTCAGAGGAGCTGCAGGTAGCTGTGCAGCTCCTGTCGGACTCGGCGACCCTGGCCGAGGAAGTGGGGGCGGTGGCGGATGCCACGGACGCGCTGCAGGCGGCGCTGGGCCGGGCGCCCGAGTCGCCCGAGCTGCTCCAGCGGCTGCTGCGGCTGCTCTGGCGTGCAGGGCGCGTGGCGGATGCGGAGGGACTGCTGCGCAAGCGCATCCAGACGGCCAAGGGGCAGGAGCGCCTGCGGCTGCTGCTCCAGCTCGTGGAGCTCAGCTCACAGACGGGCCGTCCGGCGGAGGCCGCCGAGGCACTCCAGTCCGCGCTCTCTCAGGGCGCGGAAGAGGGCAAGTACCTGCCGAGGCTTGCCGAGCTGTACGAGAAGGCCGGCCGCACGCGTGAGCTGAACGACACGCTGGCTCGGATGGTGGAGCTCGCGGAGACGGCAGGAGACACCGAGAAGGTGGCGCGCCTGAAGCTCAAGCGCGCGCAGCTGCTCCAGGGCGCACCGGGAGGCGACCAGGCGGAGGCGGTGCAGAGCTACGGGGACATCCTCCGTCAGCGCCCGTCCGATCCGGATGCGCTGGCTGCGCTGGAGGGGATGCTCGCCTCCGGCTCCGCACGCGAGGGTGCGGCGCGGGCGTTGTTGCCGGCGTACGAACTCACCAAGGATCACCGCAAGCTGGTGGCGGCGCTCGACGTGCTCGCCGAGGTGGCAAAGGATGACGCGGCCCGTGCGCAGGCGCTGCGACAGGCCGCGCACGTCCACCTCACGCACCTGCGCCAGCCGGAGCTGGCCTTTGCCTCGCTCGCGCGGGCCATGCGCCTGACGCCAGGAGACACGGCGCTGCGGGCCACGGCGCGTCAGGCGGCCGAGGATGCGGACGCGCTCGACAGCTACGCGGAGATCCTCCTGGAGCTGACGGAGGAGGGGAACGTCGGCCCTGCACGCGCCGCCGTGTTGCGCGATCTCGCCGAGGTGCAGGAGAAGAAGCTCGACGACAAGGCGGGCGCGATCAAGGCGCTGCACGCGCTGCTGGAGCTGGAGCCTTCCAACGTCGAGTGCCTCAAGTCGCTGCAGCGGCTCCACCGTTCGAGCGAGCAGTGGGCGGAGCTGGCGGAGGTGATCGAGCGGCTGGCCTCTGTCTCCACGGAGACCGCTGAGCAGGTGGCGTACCTGCGCGAGGCGGCGCTGCTGCATGAGAGCAAGCTGACGAGCAAGGAGCGCGCCGCCGCTGCGTGGAGGGCGATCGCCGAGCGTGATGCGCTCCAGCGCGAGGCCGCCGCCTCGCTGGACCGCCTCTACACGGAGCTGGGGCAGGCGCAGGAGCTGGCGTGGGCGCTCGCGCTGCGGCGCAGCCAGGAGGGGCAGAGCCCGCAGGGGCGCGAGGTCTCCTTCCGGCTCGCGGAGCTGCTGCGCACCACGCTGAACAACCCCACCGCCGCGCTCAAGCTCTACGAGCGGATCCTGGCCGAGGATCCGGGTCACCCCGGCTCGCGCGCCGCGCTGGAGGAGTGGGTGAAGGCGGCTCTGCCGACGAGCCGGGCGGCGCTGGACACGCTCGATCCCGTGCTCCAGCAGCTGGGAGATCACGCCCGTCGAGTGGCCTTGCGCGAGACGCGCATGGAGGCCGCGCTCACCGCGGAGAAGGCGCAGCTGGCGGGAGAGATCCGGCGGATCTACGAGCAGGAGATGCAGCAGCCGTCGCTGGCCTTCATGGCGGCGGTGAAGGCCTTTGCGGCAGGGCTTGATCGAGAGGCGCTGAGGCCGGAGCTGGAGCGGCTGGCGCGCGAGACGGGCTCGCATGAGGTGCTGGCGGAGATCTACGAGAACGTCATCTCGGATCTTCCCGCGGGAGATTCGTCGGCGCTGGCGCTGATGCGGCGGACGGCGGAGCTGCGTGAGCAGCTCAACCAGCCTGAAGAGGCCGCGCGCCTGTGGAAGAGTCTGCTGGAGGAGGCGCCGCAGGATCGCCAGGCGCTGGAGGCCCTGTCGCGCCTGTACGAGAAGGGGCAGAACGCCAAGAACCTCTCAGAGGTGTACGCGACACAGGCCCAGCTCGCCACCGATCCGGAGGCACGGCGAGGCCTGCTGCTCAAGGCAGGTGACGCCTTCGCCAGCGCGGGCGAGGATGCGAAGGCCATCGAGGCCTATCGCTCCGCGCTCGCCATCAAGAAGGTGCCCGAGGGGCTGCTCGCGCTGGATCGGCTGTTCGCGAAGGCGCATCGCGTCCAGGAGCAGGCGGACGTGCTGGCCCAGCTCGCGGAACTGTCGGAGGACGTCGAGTCGCGCCGGGGCTTCATGCTGCGCCGGGCCCAGCTCCTGGAGCTGGCGGAGAGCGCAGGTGAGGCGCTCATGGCGTACCGTGGGCTGCTGGAATTGATGCCAGGGGATCCGCAGGGCATCGCAGGCCTGGAGCGGCTGTTTGCGCAGGAAGGGCAGCGGCTGGAAGCCGCCCGTCTGCTGGAGCCTGTCTACCGGAATATCAACGACAGCCGGAAGCTGGTGGAGGTTCTGGAGGTACTCCTGTCCTCCGCTTCGCCGGAGCAGCGGCTGGAGCGCATCCAGGAGATCGCCCTGCTGCGTGAGGCGCTCGGGCAGACGTCGCTGGCCTTCGCTTCGCGTCTGCGGGCCTTCAACGAGTTCCCTCAGGAGCCGACCGTGCTCGACGAGCTGGAGCGGCTCGCGGCCGACTCGGGCTCCTTCGAGGAGGTGGCGGGTTCGTACGAAGACCAGCTCGAGCGCGGAGTCCAGGAGCCCCTGGCGGGCGAGCTGTGGAAGCGGCTGGCAGCGCTCTACGACGGGCGCCTGAAGCGCTACGACCTGGCGGTCCGCGCGCTGGAGGAGGTCAGCCGTCGCGAGCCGTACAACAAGGAAGTGCTGGAGACGATCGCCCGCACGCACCGGCGTACGGGCGCGCACCGTGAGCTGGCGCTGGTGATGCGCCGGCAGGTGGCGGCGGAGACCAACGTCAGCCAGCAGATCAACCTGCTCTTCGAGCTGGGCCACCTGGCGGAGGAGACGCTGTCGGACAAGGCGCTCGCCTCACAGGCCTATCGGGCGGTACTCGAGCGCAAGCCGGAGAACGCCAACGCGCTCAAGCTGTTGGGCAAGGTGCTCGCGGAGATGGAGCGCTGGCCGGAGTTGGCGCAGCACATCGAGCGGGAGATCCAACTCGCGGACGCGCGCAACGCGGTGGAGGAGGCGTCGGAGCTGCGCGTGCGCCTGGGACGGCTGAAGTTCACCCGCCTGGATGATCCGCGGGGTGCACTGGAGGTGTACCAGTCGGTGCTCACGCGGCGAGCCGGTCATGCGGGTGCGGTGGGCGCGCTGGAGGAGATGGCACGCTCGGAGAGCCCGCTGCGCGGAGCGGCGGCCAGTGCCCTGGAGCCGGTGTTCGCCGGGGTGGGGGATCACCTCAAGCAGGTACAGATGCTGGAGGCGAGGGCCTCCGTGGAGCCGGTGCCGCAGGAGCGCGTGGCGCTGCTGCGCCGCATCGCGGAGACCTACGCCGGCCCCATGCAGAACGCGGAGCTGGCGTTCGTCTACTCGGTGCGAGCGCTCGAAGAGCTGCCGGACGAGCTCCGCTCGCTCGAGCTGTGCCTCTCGCTGGTGGAGCCAGCGGGGACTGCCGAGGAGCTGATCGAGGTGCTCGTCGGGGTGGCCCCGAAGGCCAGCGATGCCGCGCGCGGAGAGCTGTACCGGGCGCTGGCGCGGCTCCAGGCGCGCATGGGCGAGGACAACGAGGCGCTCGCCGCGTGGCGCAAGGTGATGGAGGTGCGCCCCACGGACGAGGAGGCCCTGGAGAGCGTGGGCCGGCTGCTGACGTCCGAGGGCAAGTCCGCGGAACTGCTGGAGGTACTGCGCCGCCAGCTGGCGATGGCCGAGGACCCGGCCCGCCGCGCGGTGGTGCTCTTCCAGATCGGTGTGCTGCAGGAGGATCAGCTCAAGGACAACCTTGGAGCGCTCGCCACCTTCCGGCGGCTGCTGGAGCTCAAGCCGGATGACGCCGCGGCGCTGGCCCGGCTGGAGAGTCTCTGCCAGAAGCAGGAGCGGTGGCCGGAGCTGGCGGACGTGCTGGCCAGACGCATCGCGCTGATGCCACCCGAGCAGGCGCTGGAGCTGAAGTTCCGGCTGGCCACGGTGCGTGAGGCGAAGCTGCTCGACAAGACGGGCGCGCTGGGGCTCTACGGCGAGGTGCTCTCGCTGCAGCCCAACCATGCGGGCGCGGTGGCACGCATGGAGGCGTGGGTGACCCGCGAGCCGCAGAACCTGCTCGCGGTGGAGACGCTGCTGCGGGCTCTGCGAGTGAGTGGCGACATCGCGAAGCTGGCACAGTTCATCGAGATTCGCGTGGGCGCGTCCTCGGACTCCTTCGAGAAGAAGGCGCTCCTGGGTGAGCTGGCCACGCTGCGCGAGACGCAGGGCGAGGCGGAGCTGGTCTTCCTGGCGCTCTTCCGGGCCTTCCAGGAGGACCCGAACGACGGCGAGCTGCGCCACCGGCTGGAGGGTGCGACCGACGCGTCCAACACCTATGACGAGCTTGTGTCGGCCTACGAGGAGGCGCTGCCGCGCATCGCCGAGGCGGCGGACGCGGCGGAGGTCTGCCTCAAGCTGGGCCAGATGCTGGAGACGCGTCTGCGGGAGCCCGAGCGCGCCATCACCTACTACGAGCGCGCGCGCAGCCTACACGCCTCGGTGCAGGAGAAGGCCTCGCTGGCGCTGGATCGGCTCTACGTGGAACTGGAGGCGTGGCCGGAGCTGGCGGGTGTGCTGGAGCAGCTGGCTGCGGGCGCCACGGTGTCGGCGGACAAGGTCGGTTTCCTCTTCCGCCTGGGGCAGCTCTGCCAGGAGCGGCTGGACAGCCTGGATCGTGCGGCGTCTGCCTACGAGCAGATCCTGACGATCGATGCGGGGCACCTGGCGTCCGCACGGCTGCTGGAGGGGCTGTACGAGGCGGCCGGTGCATCCGACAAGCTGTACGCCATCCTGCAGCACGAACTCGAGCGCGTCTCCGGGGCTGAGCGGGAGCGCGTCCTCTCGAAGATGGCGCAGGTGTCGGACGTGGGGCTGGAGGACCTGGGCCGCTCCATCGAGCTGTACCGGGAGCTGCTGGCGAAGAACCCGCGCAACGAGCAGGCGTTCACGGCGCTGGAGGGGTTGCTCGAGCGCGCGAGCAGGCCGGAGGAGCTGCGCACGTTGCTGGCGGACCGGTTGGCGCAGACGCTGGACCCGCGCGAGGTGGTGCGCCTCAACGAGCGGCTGGGTCGGGTGGTGTACCGCCTGCTGAAGCAGCCAGAGGCGGCGGTGCCGTACTTCAAGGCGGCGCTCGATCGCGACCCGCGGCACCGGGTCGTGCTGGACACGCTGCGCGAGCTGTACGAGGAGACGGCTCAGCGTGAGGAACTGGTGGCGGTGCTGCGTCGGCTCGTGCCGCTGCAGGAGTCTTCGGAGGGTGTGAAGGGGCTGCGCCTGCGCCTGGCCGAGGTGCTGGCGGAGATGGGCCGCCGCGAGGAGGCGTTGGACGCCGCCCGCCGGGCGCTGGAGGTGGAGCCACACACGGTGCAGGACCTGGACCGGGTCCACACGCTCTTCGTCTCGCTGAGGGCTTACAACGACGCCGTCCGCGCGCTGGAGCTGAGGGTGCAGGTGCACCTGGCCTCCGAGGAGCGTGAGCAGGCGGTGGCCGCGTACTTCGCGGTGGCGGACATGTGGGAGGGCCCGGGCGCCAAGCCCGAGCAGTCCGCGGGTGCGCTGGAGAAGGTGCTGGAGCTGGATCCGGCCAACCGGAAGGCCTTCGAGCGGGTGTCGGAGCTGTACCGAGGCCATAACGACTGGCGCGCGTATGCCGGCGTGGTGGACCGCTACATGCCCCACCTCGTCACGGACGAGGAGAAGCTCTCCTGGTTGCGCGAGCTGGCGCGGGTGCAGGAGGAGCGGCTCGGGCAGAAGGACGTGGCGTTCCTGGCGCTCTGCCGCGCGCTGCAGATCGACGCGGCGGACGACACGCTCCGCGAGGAAGTGGAGCGGCTGGCGAACGAGACGGGCTCGCACGAGGAGCTGGCTGCGGTCTACGAGGAGGTGGCGGACTTGCTGCCGAAGGGCCCGCTGGCCGAGCGGCTCTACGCCACGCTCGCGCGAGTGCACGACGAGCGGCTGGATGACGCGGCGGCGGCCGAGGCGGCGTTCCGGAAGATCCTCGAGTTCGATCCGACCAACGCCACTGCGCTCGACGGGCTGGCTGGGATGTTCCAGCGGCGCGGCCGGGATCGCGAGTACGTGGTGGCCCTGGAGCAGCAGCTGGAGGCTGCCGCATCCATCGAGGCGCGCAAGGGGATCCTGAAGGAGATCGCCCGCATCTACGACGAGCGGGTGGGGGATCCGCAGGAGGCCGCCACCGCGCTGCTGCGAGCGCTGGAGCTCGAGCCGGACGTGGAGACGCTGGACGTGCTGGCCGCGCTCTATCGCCGCCAGAACGCGCACTCGGATGTGGCCGCCACGCTGCAGCGCAAGCGGGACTTGATGGGCACCCCCGAGGATCGCGCGCGCATCCAGGTAGAGGTGGCGGGGGTCTACGAGCGGGACATCGGAGATGACGAGGCCGCGGTGGTGGCCTACCGGCAGGCGCTGGAGTTCAACCCGGAGAACCGCGAGGCGCTGGAGTCACTGGAGCGGCTGCACACCAAGCTGGACCAGCCGGCGGAGCTGCTGGCGGTGTACGAGCGGATGCTGGAGCTGAGCACGGACTACCGCGAGCGGGTCCGGGTGCTCTTCCGCAGCGCGGGCATCTGGGAGGACAAGTACCAGAACCCAGCGAACGCGGACGCCTGCGTCGAGGCCATCCTGGCCATCGATCAGACGAACCTGCAGGCCATCAAGACGCTGATCCGCCTGCGGCGCACGCAGGAGCGGTGGGAGGATCTGATCCTCGCCTACGAGCGGCAGCTCGGGCTGGTGACGGAGCCGCAGGAGCAGGCCGAGCTGTACGTGGAGATGGGCACCGTCTACCACCAGCAGCTCAGGGCGGTGGACCGGGCGGTGGACAGCTACCAGTACGCGCTGAACGCGGAGCCCTCGTGCCGGCCGGCGATGCACGCGCTGGGCAACCTGTACGAGCGCAGCGGCAACTGGCCCTTCGCGCTGGACATGCTGCAGCGTGAGGCGCAGGTGGTGGGGCAGTCGCCGGAGGCGGTGGAGCTGTTCCACCGCATGGGCAAGATCAACGAAGACATGTTGATGGACACGGGGAGCGCGAAGTCCAGCTACCAGCAGGCGCTCGTGATCGACCCGGGGTACCTGCCCAGCATTCGCGCCCTCAAGGGCATCCAGGAGCAGGAGCAGGACTGGGGCGGCTACGAGCAGACGCTCCTCCAGGAGGCGCAGAGCTCGGAGGACCCGCAGGCCAAGGCGCGCTCGCTGCTGGACGTGGCGAAGTACCACGCGGAGACGCGGCAGGACAAAGACACGGCCACGCACTACTTCGAGGAGGCCCTCAAGCACGTCCCGGACAGCCTCGAGGCGGCGCGCCCTCTGGCGGACGTCTACATCGCGCGCGAGGACTGGATGCTCGGCGAGAAGATGCTGGACATCGTCGTCCGGAAGATGGCGGAGAAGGCCATCGCGGAGAAGGACGGCGCAGTCACAGTGGATCTGTCGCGACAGCTCTACCGGCTCGGCTACGTGTCGGAGAAGCTGAGCAAGCGCGAGAAGGCGCTCGACGCGTACGAGAAGTCCTACGGTCTGGACTCGAGGTACCTGGCCAACCTGGAGAGCTTCGGCAACCTGCTCGTGCACGCGAAGCGGTACGAGGACGCGCTGAAGGTCTTCCAGGCCATCCTCATCCACCACCGCGAGAGCCTGACGGACCTGGAGGTCGTGGAGGTCTACTGGCAGCTGGGTGACGTGCTCGCTGCGCTGGGGCACGCGGACCGCGCGCAGAACCACTTCGAGAAGGCGCTGGCCATCGATCCGGGGCACGAGCCGTCCTTGCGGGCCTTGGTGGGACTGATGGACAAGGCGGGCCAGTACGAGAAGTCCGCTGAGCTGCGCCAGCAGCTCGTGAACGTGCTGGATGGGGAGGCCAAGGCGCGTGTCTTCCTGGAACTCGGCCAGATCGCACGGGACAAGCTCAAGGACCCGTACATGGCGATCGACGCGTTTGGCGGTTCCCTCAAGGAGCAGCCGGATGCGCTGGAGGTGATGGACTCGCTGTACGTGTTGCTGCGCGAGACGCGCCAGGGTCAGAAGGCCGCGGACGTGCTGCAGCGGATGCTGACGCTGCCGGCGCTGACCGCTGAGCCGAACAAGGCCAAGCGGGTGTGGTTCGCGCTCGCGGAGATCCGCCGCGACGAGCTGAAGGACATCGAGGGCGCCACCGAGGCGTTCAACGCGGCGCTGGACGTGGATCACCGCTTCGTGGAGGCCTTCAGCGCTCTGGAGGCCATGCTCGGCGGAGCCAGCCTGTGGAAGGCGCTGGAGGACAACTACGCGAAGATGCTCTCGCGTATCCCGAAGACGCCGGACACCCACGTGGCGCGCATGGCGCTGTGGCGGGCGCTGGGTGACCTCTACCTCCAGGTGCTGAAGAACACGGAGGGGGCGGTGGCGGCCTATGGCGTGGTGGCCAAGGGCCTGCCGGACGACGCGGGCGTGCAGGAGACGTTCGCGGAGGTGGCCGGCCAGGTGCAGGGCAAGGAGGAGGAGGCCATCGCGGCGCTCCGCCGAGCGCTGCCGAACACGGAAGATCCGCGCAAGGTGTGCAGTCATCTCGTGCGCCTGCTGGCGGTGCGCAAGGACTACGATGGGGCGTGGCTTGCCGCGCAGGCGGTGGCCGGACTCATCGGCGATCCGGGGGATGACGAGAAGGAGATCCTCACGAAGCTGGGGCCCTACGCCAAGCGCAAGGAGGTGGCGCAGCGCGCGCTGACGGATCGGCTCTGGCAGACGCACCTCTTCCACCCGAAGCTCCGCGCACCGCTGTCCGAGCTGATGGGGATCCTGTTCGAGCAGGTGGGGCACCTGTATGCGGTGCCCTTCCAGCAGTACCAGATCGTCCCGAAGAAGCACCGCATCGATGTCGGTACCTCGCAGGAGTACCACGTCCACCACTACCGTTACGTGGCGCGGCTGTTCGGCATGGAGGCGATGGAGCTGTACTCGCCGTTCCTCGTGGCCACCCGCGAGCGCTTGAGCCGCCGCACCAACGAGCCGGCACCCGAGCCGATGATCAACGCGGAGCTCCTCCAGACGCACCCGGCCAGCGTGCGCGTGGGCGGGAAGTTCTTCGCGGAGCAGGGGCAGAAGGAAGTCTATTACCTGCTGGGCCGCGCGCTCGCGCTGGCGCGGCCGGAGCTCGCCTTCAGTCAGCGGCTGGCGCCGGATCGGCTCGAGGCGTTGCTCCAGGCGGCGATCACCCTGGTGGCGCAGATCCGCCCGACGGCGGATCCACGCCACTTCGCGGAGGCGCGGCAGATCCTGGAGAAGAACCTCAGCGAGCAGGCCCGGGGGTCGCTGTCCAAGCTGGTGCGCGCCTATCTGCCCACCGCCACTCCGGCGGACGTGCGGGCTTGGCTGGAGGGCGTGGAGCTCACGGCGGCGCGCGCGGGACTCTTCGCTGCGGGGGAGATGGAGCCGGCCAAGCGGATGGTTACCGGGGAGACAGGCTCCACCTTCCGGGTCCCTCCTCGCACCAAGCTACGGGATCTATTGGTGTTTGCGACATCCGAGGACCTACATGATCTGCGTGTCGCCGTAGGGACGCACGTGGAGGTGCAGGTAAGGAAGTAGCGGTTAGATCTTGGTCGAAGGTTCAGCCGTTGAAAGGCAACCGGGCGGTCATGGGACGCATCCTTGACCCCCCCGGACAGCACCTCTACGATTTTGGCAGGATTTCTTCGTCTTTTCTGAGACTTGCGGGGAACGATGCGCTTCGTCTGCGACAGCTGCCGCGCGCAGTACATGATTAGCGACGACAAGATTGGCGCCAAGGGCGTCAAGATTCGTTGCAAGAAGTGCGGCCACGTCATCGTGGTGCGTCCAACTGGCGCCGCGGCGCCGAAGGACGAGGGAACGTCGGAGGCCTCGGCGGCCGAGGCGTCTGCACCTTCCACCAGCACCAGTGCCGGGAACTCCAACGCAGCGGCCGCGCTCGCCACGTTGGGGACTCCACCCGAGGGCGGCCTCTTCACGGGCGTGGAGGAGGACGAGATCGGCGCGGTCTTCGATCAAGTCCTCAACTCGGGCTCGCACAAGATCCCCGCGGGGGAGCCCGTGGGCGACCAGGCTCGAGAGAGCAAGTCGTCCACGCCGGACGCCGTGCGCAAGCTGGCGGAGGCCGAGTCGCAGCCGGAGGAGCCGAAGGCTGCTGCGCCCGCGAATGATTGGTACGTCGCCATCGACGAGAAGCAGGTGGGGCCGCTCACCCTTGAGAAGATCAAGGAGCACTGGGAGCGGGGCGAGGTAGGGCCGGACAGCCTGTGCTGGCGCGCGGGCTTCAGTGACTGGATCCCGCTCTCCGAGGTGACGGAGCTGGCCTCGGCGCTCGCACCGCGTCCTGCCAAGCCGGTGATCGTTGCGCCCGCGGCGATGGCGTCGTCGGTCCCGTCGGCGTCTGCGCCGGTGGAGTCCGCGTTCAGCGCAGGGGCGCCGGCAAAGAACAACCGTCCCGAGATTCCCGCGGCTCCTGCATTGGGCCAAGAGCCGCCGTCGTCGGGCTGGAAGCCTTCGGCTGCGAGCGTGCTCGCCTCGCTGGTGAAGGAGGAGAACGAGGCGATGTCCAAGCCGCCTCTGCGGCCTGCGGCGGAGGAGAAGCCCGCGGCGCCGGGGCTGCTCGATCTGCCGCCTCCAGAGCCCGCGCATGCTTCGGCTTCGCGAGCGGCGCCGATGCTGGCGACCGCCGCCGAGCCGATGCGTGCGCCGCAGCCTTCGGCCTATGCGCCCGCGCCCGCGTATGCGCAGCCGGCGCCTGCGTACGCGCAGCCGGCCTACGCGCCGGCAGGCTACCCTCAGCCCGCGTACCCCGGTTACCCGCCCTCGGCGGTTCCTGGGGGGCAGGGTGGCAACAAGACGGTGATGGTGGCGGCCATCGCGGCAGGTACGGTGGTGGTGCTGCTGGGCTTGGGAGTCTTCGTCTGGAAGTCATCCTCTTCCAGCTCGACCACTGAGCCACCGGCCATGGCGGCCGCGACGCCGCCTTCTCAGCAGGAGCCGAAGACGCCTGAGGCGGCCACGCCCCCCACGCCGGCGCCTGCCGAGGCGAAGACGCAGCCTGCGCCCAACGCTGGTGTGGCGAATCCGTCGGTGTCGCCCACACCTGCGCCGGGCACGGCTGCGCCGCTTGCTCCTGCGCCGGGGACAGGGGTTGCTGCGGGAGGGAGCACACCTCCTGCTCCTGCCGCCACGCCGACTCCGCCTCCGGCCACGACTCCGACGCCGCCCGCGGCCAGCGAGGCGGTAGCGAAGGCGAGCCCGGGCACCCGCGAGCCGTCTCGGAAGAACGGGGATCGTAACAGTGGTGAGTCGTCGCGTCCGGCGCCGACCGCCAAGCCTGAGGCCATCTCGAAGCCGTCAACGAAGCCTGCCGATGATGGCTTGGGCG
Source organism: Hyalangium sp. (assembly GCF_035629615.1). Classification (GTDB taxonomy): domain Bacteria; phylum Myxococcota; class Myxococcia; order Myxococcales; family Myxococcaceae; genus Hyalangium. Next base: position 17,427 of record NZ_DASPHO010000372.1, read on the forward strand.
ATGACTTTGATGATCTCTTCGGAACGAAGAAGCCGGAGAAGAAGCCGACCGGCAGCCAGGCGGGCAACACGCCCTCCACGTACATTCCGCCTGAGCCTGGGGGTGGTGCCAACGTGCCTGAGCGGCTCGGTCAGTCGGACATCATGGCAGTGGTGGTGGCGAACAAGCCGGCCATCGTGAAGTGCGTGAACGAGCAGAAGAAGAAGGATCCCGGCCTCAACGGTCGACTGGTGATGCGGTGGGTGATCCAGCCCAACGGCCGGACGACGGGTGTGTCGGTGAAGTCGGAGGAATTCAAGAAGACCTATATGGCGAGCTGTATCTCCGGGCTCATCAAAGGGTGGAATTTCCCGAAACACAAGAAGCAGGGGGATCCCATCGATTTCCCGTTTATCTTCTAGAAATGATCACGAGCGGACAGTGACGTGGCAGTAACAAGAAGCCGTGGCACTGTCCGCTTGCGTCAGCGCTGAATTTCCAAGAGGGGATTGCGTCGAGGGTGCGTCGACATTCGTTGACACATCCAGAGATGCGTGGCTAAAGCGACGCCGCTCGCAAGGATGAAGAGGGGGCTTGTGAGGCCGGAGGCCCCATGCGAGGCACCCACAGGAGGAAGTCCAGCATGCAGCTTCTGAAGACGATGATGATGCTCATTGCGCTGAGCGCGATGAGCCTGGTGATGACTGGTTGCCCCACTGACGAGGAGGGCAGCCTGACTTGTGCGTTGGACGCGGACTGCATCGAGGGTGAGATCTGCCACCCGAATGCCAAGGTCTGTGTGAAGACGTGTACGGCGGGCGCGGACTGTCCCTCGAGCGCGAAGACGTGCGCGGCGCTGAGCACGGCGGACAACCGGCAAGTCTGCCAGTGTGCGACGGACACGCTGTGCAACTCAGAAGGAACGACGGACCTGGTCTGCTCGAACCTGGACAAGGTCTGTGCGACGAAGTGCACGACGGATGCGTCCTGCGGCACGGGCCGGACCTGCGACACGGCGACGGGTCAGTGTAAGGCGGGCGGCGTCGTGGGCGACACCTGCACGGGCGAGGGTCAGTCTACCTGCACCTACGGCACGCAGTTCTGCAGCGCCAGCAAGTGCACGGCTCTGCCGACGCCTTCCTGCCAGAACTACACGAATTTTGCGAACAAGAGTGAACTCGGCACTACGGGCGTGATCATCTACTCCGCTCGGGTGGAGAGCGCGGCGACTGACACGGCATTCTGCGGTAACACTGACACCAAGCGCGTGAAGATCGCTATCTCGGCGTACTCTGACAGGGCCTTTCCTGCAACCAAGGCCGAACTCAGTGGCTTCTTCTATATCCTCGTGGATGGGGAGAAGAAGGACGCGATTGCGGCTGTGAGTTCTTCCTCTGGAAACTACACGGTCTCTGGAACGAACCGCGAGCGCGCCGAGATTGTAGTGAGCCTCTGCCGCCCGCCGTCCAGCACGACCACCTCGACCGGCTTCTACTTCACGAGCGGCAACTTCTTCTGCTACCAAGCCAACTACCTGTAGCCTGAGAAGCAGTTGAATCCGTGAGAGTATCGCGGCCTTCTCTTGGGCCCTGTCTGGCGTTTCGCTAGGCAGGGCCCTCTTATGTCGTAGAAGAGTGGCTGCGTACCCTCATCAGGTCTGTCAGAGGGGCTGTCAAGCCCGCCATGAACCATGTTGAATTTCGCTGAAAGACGTCCGTCCTTCATCGTGCACGCACGGAAATTCCGGCGGCCTTCAAAAGGAGAGTCCATGTTGTTTTCGAAGCTGATTCGGACCTTGACCCTGGGGCTTAGCCTCGTTGGCACTGCGGCACTTGCCGGGGATGCAGCGAGCAAGTCGGGGACGACCACCCAGTTGAACTGCCCCTCGGGGACGAAGCAGTTTGGTACTCCGGACGACGGCCTGATCTGCCGCAAGACGGTGCCCGAGAATGGCTACTATGTGCCCCATGGCCCAGCCGTGTCGTATTACCCCAACGGGCAGAAGCGCTACGATGGACAGTACTTTGAGGGGTTCCGCAGTGGCACGTGGACCTTCTTTGATGAGTCCGGCAAGCAGACCGGGCGCACCGAGTTCAGCGGAAACAACTACCACGGGAAGCGCGTGCAGTACTTCGCGAGCGGCAAGCCGCGCCTCATCGAGGAATATGTGAACGGGAAGCGGCACGGATTGACGCAGGAGTTCGCCGAAGACGGCAAGATCATTCGCGAGGCACAGTACCGCGACGATAAACTGGCCGACGCGAAGTAGCTTCCCTTCTTGCTCCAGTGCCGAGGGCTCTCTTCTACGTGGAGG
>NZ_DASPHO010000373.1:0-17999 GCF_035629615.1 Hyalangium sp.
TGTTGGAGATGCTCCTGACCGTGGCGCCGGAGTTCTCCTCGCAGGAAGGGAAGCTGTCTCTCGGAGCGCTCTTCCAGCGATTCACCGATCGCTCGTTTCGGAGCGAGACCCAAGAGCCTTCGGAGACCGAGAAGAAGGGAAGCTTCCTAGAGCGGCTCGCGCATGAAACGCGGAGGCTCCCACGAGGCCGGATCCACGCGAGCAAGCTCAAGGGGCTGTTGGAAGCACGGCATGGCAGGGTGGCTTCTGATGGCGCCACAAGCCTGGAGGTGGAACTGGGCACGCTGCCCTTCTTCACTCGGGACCGATTGGGGTACTACCAGTTCAAGTTCAAGCTCTTCGAAGAGTTCTTCTATGCGCGGCATCTGCTGCGCGCGGCTCGCGGCAAAGCGCTGGCAAATGCGCTGGATGCGCCTCCGCTCGCCTCCGAATGCGCAGCCTTCCTGATCGACCTCGCCGCTGACGAAGATGTGGAGGCACTTCGGGCGGGCGTAAGACAGGTGCTGTCCGATAGCTACGTTCCACTGGTCAGTGAGAATGCACTCCGCCTTGCGTACGAGTGGAGCTGCGGCGTCGCAGGAGGATCAAACCGGCGCAGTCAGCAGGAGATGCGACGACTCGTGCCCAATCGGGCGAGCTTGGAGGGAGCGGACCTCCGCAGCGCCCGGCTGGCTCTGGCTTGGCTCGAAGGGGCGAGGCTTGAGGGGGCGAGGCTTGAGGGGGCGGATCTGACGGGCGCGAACCTCCGGGGAATTGAGGGCCGAGGACTTCAAGCACGCGGCTGTACCCTAGATGAAGCGGATTTCAGCCAAGCCCGACTCCAAGGGGCGGATCTCTCCGGCAGCACGGCTTTCAACCGCGCTCCGCTGTTCGAGGAGGTTGATCTCCGTGGAGTTCGGCTTTTGGGGACGGCGTGGCAGATGCCTGCCCTACGCAGGGCTCGACTTGAGAGTGCCGACTTGTCGCTGGCCCGTTGGCGCACGAGCCGGGCAGTTGACGGGAGCGAGGCGTTTCTTGTTCCCGTGCTTCCAGGCGGTGTCAGGGACTTGGCGGTTTCGCCGGATGGGGCTCTGGTGGTCGCTTGCGGAAGCCAGGAACCAGTCCTGTGGGACTTGGCCTCAGGGCGTCCGTTGGTCGCGTTCACGGGTCATACGAAGCTCGTGTCCCGAGTCGCATTCTCCCCCGATGGCACATGCATTGCCTCTGCTTCTGCGGATGGAACGGTGGGAGTATGGGCTGTTGCCGCTGGAGGTCTTCTCCGGCTGCTCCGAGGCCATCAATCCCATGTGACTCAGGTCGCGTTTTCGCCTGATGGGAATCTTCTTGCGTCCTGCTCTCGAGATGGGACAGCTCGCCTCTGGCGCGTCAGCACGGGCGAACCGGTGTCGGTCATCGACGCCCATTCTGACTGGGTGGAGAGTGTCGCCTTCTCTCCGGATGGTGCATGGCTCGCGACAGGCTCGAGAGACCGATCTATCCGCATCTGGAGGGTTCCCAGTGGGACACATGTTTGCACGTTGGAGGGGCACGAGAAACGCGTCAGATCGCTCGTGTTCAACCCGCGATCTCCACGCCAGCTCATTAGTGGCGCCGAGGATTCGAGGCTTAAGATCTGGGACCTGGATCAGAAGAAGGTAGTGAGAGACCTGTCCGCCAATGACGAAGAGATCAGGTCTGTTGCTTCCAACGGCGAGTACATCGCCGCCATCACTTCTCAGGAGCTACTCGTGCTCTATAGCTCGGCGTCAGGGGCCCGGGTAGGAGCCAGGCGTTTTGAGGGGCGAGGTAGCGGGTTGGCGTTCATGCCTGGAGAAGAAGGCCAGATTGCCATCGCTACGACTCAGGGAGTGTGGCTTGAACGCCCAGAGACTCTATGGACAGGGGGGCCGCGAGTTCGAGGTGCTGAGGGGCTGTGCGTGGTCTTTCTGCCAGAAGGGTACGTTGCGTTGGGAGGCGGAGGAGGCGCAAGAATTTGGAATACACGTACCGGGGCAGCCCCACGCGTACTCCCCACGGGAGAAGGGCAGGTAGTGTCACTTGCTGCATCTCCAGGAGGAACAGAACTGATCACTGCCTCTATAGACGGACGTGTACAACTCTGGGACCTGGCAATGGGCAAGCCGGTAAAGGAGGTAACGAAGCGCGAGAGCTGGTGCTTGCTTGCTCTCGCTCCAGTGGGCGGACGCTTGGCGCTGGCAGATGCAAATGGCGTCAGCGTCTGGGACCTGAAGGTGCCGCGACCCAGAAAGATCTTCGAACTGGATGGACTCAAGAGTCCATCCATGGGGATTGGTTTCTCTCCGGACGGGAAACTCCTGGCCACGATTTCCGGGGGGCGGATCGTTAGACTATGGGACGGTCAGACGGGCGCTGCCATCCGCTCTTTGGAAGGCCACGCTGACACCGTAGAAGCCGTGGCATTCTCCCCGCTGGATCAAGTGCTAGCGAGTGCCAGCCGTGACGAAACAGTGCGGGTGTGGAACTTCTCGGATCGAGAGGCTACCTTTGCGCTGAACGGCCATGATGCAGTGGTCCTCTCGGTTGCTTTCTCTCCCGATGGGAGCCTCCTCATCAGCGGTTCCTGGGATTGTACGGCCCGAGTCTGGAGCGTTCAGGAGCGAAAGCAGGTCGCGTTACTCGAAGGACACGAGGCAGGTGTAAGGAACGTCGCCTTCTCGCCGGAAGGCGATCGTGTCGTCACACTCTCCAATGGAGGAACCGCGCGGCTCTGGGACACCCGGACGTGGCGGCTTCTGGCGACCTTCGTCTGGCTGGAGCCTGGCTGGGCCACCCTGGCCGGTTCCTACGCCTTGACTTCCCCCGATGCGGACACCGACAGACTCGCCGTTCGGGCTGGAGCGCAGTACGCGCCGTTGACGCTGTTCAAGGATCAATGCGTCCGCCCAGATCTCGTTCAGGCCGCGTTGGCGGGACAGCCGGTCGAACCCCTGAAGCTCGAGCTCGGCGCGGCGAGCCGTGCGCTCCACCCTCAGGATTCCTGAGCGAACGGCCAGCGCAGCCCCAGGCTCCGTCAGTCGGCCGGGCGCCGCTGGCCCGGGCCTCCCGTGCGCGAGAGGTTCTCCGCGGTGGTGATCAGCGCCAGGTGGCTGAAGGCCTGCGGGAAGTTCCCCACCAGCCGCCGTCGCTCCACGTCGTACTGCTCTGACAGCAGCCCCACGTCGTTGCACAGCCCGAGCAGCCGCTCGAAGAGCTCGCGTGCCTCCTCTCTGCGGCCCATCAGCGCCAGGTTGTCCACCAGCCAGAAGGAGCACGCCAGGAAGACGCCCTCGCCTGGGGGCAGGCCGTCCTGGGTGTGGCGTGTGTCGTAGCGGCGCACCAGGCCGCCGTGGCAGAGCTCGCGCTGGATGGCCTCCACCGTGCCACGCACGCGAGGGTCCTCCGGCGGCAGGAAGCCCACCACCGGGATCATCAGCAGGCTCGCGTCCAGCTCCCGCGAGCCATACGCCTGCACGAAGGCGTTGCGCTTCGCATCGAAGCCCTGCTCGCAGACCTGCGCGTGGATGCGCGCGCGCAGGGCACGCCACGCGTCCAGTGGCCCCTCCAGCCCGTAGGCCTCGGCGCTCTTCACCGCCCGATCCACCGCCACCCACGCCATGATCTTCGAGTGGGTGAACTGCTGCCGCCCACCACGCACCTCCCAGAGCCCCTCGTCCGGCTGCTCCCAGCACCGCTCGATGTAGTGCAGCAGGTGGCGCTGCAGATCCCAGACTTCCTCATCCGAGGGCACGCCGGCGCGGCGCGCCTGGTGGAGGCAGTCCATCACCTCGCCGAAGACGTCGAGCTGGAGCTGCTGCACCGCTCCATTGCCGATGCGCACCGGGAGGGAGCCCGCGTAGCCGGGCAGCCACGGCAGCTCCAGCTCCACGAGGCGGCGCTCGCCCGCAACGCCATACATGATCTGCAGCTCGTCGGGCTCTCCGGCCACGGCGCGCAGCAGCCAGTCGCGCCAGGAGTGGGCCTCCTCGGTGTAGCCGGCCTGCAACAGTGTCAGCAGCGTGAGGGTGGCGTCGCGCAGCCAGCAGTAGCGATAGTCCCAGTTGCGCACGCCGCCCAGGTGCTCGGGCAGGGAGGTGGTGGGCGCAGCGACGATGCCACCCGTGGGCGAGTAGGTGAGGGCCTTGAGAGTGATGAGCGAGCGAAGGACCTCCTCACGCCAGGGGCCCTCGTAGGTGCAGCGCTCGGACCATGCCCGCCACCACGAGCACGTCTCCTCCAGGGCGCTGAAGGCGTCCACGGAGCGGGGCTGGCGCTCGTGAGACGGAAACCAGGTGAGGACAAGGGAGTGCCGCTCGTTCTCGGCCACCGTGAAGTCGGAGGAGACGCAGCCATCGGCCACGCGCAGGGGCAGACGGGTGCTCAACAAGGTGGCGTCGGGCCCGGCCTTGGCGGAGACACCGCAGGAGGTGGTGCGCAGCCACGGGGTGCGATCGCCGTAGCCGAAGCGCAGCGAGGCCTCCATGCGCATGGGGACGCGGCCTCGCAGTCCTTGGACGATCCGGACGACGTCCGGCGCATGGTTGCGAGGAGGCATGAAGTCGATGAGGCGCACAGCGCCCTCCGCCGTCTCGAAGTCCGTCTCGAGCACGAGGGTGCCGGGCCTGTAGCGGCGGCGGACGGAGAGGACAGGAGCGGTAGGGGCGATGTGCCAGCGGCCATGGCGTTCATCGCCGAGGAGCGCGGCGAAGCAGGCATCCGAGTCGAAGCGGGGCCAGCACAGCCAGTCGATGGAGCCGTCCGTGCCCACCAGGGCCGCGCTGTAGGTGTCGCCGATGAGGGCATAGGCTTCGAGAGGCAGCGCCATGCCAGAAAGCTGGAGAGCCCCTGCGTGATTGGCGGGCGGGCCGCTGTGCTCCTCTGCTCGCCGGGAGAGCGTCCCCAGCTCAAGTCTTCACGAGGCGGCGGAGGCCTCGGACGGTGGGAGCCGCGGAGGGGGCCAGCGCCGCGCAGATGATGAGGGCACCCAGGACGATGTTGTGGGCCGTGGGCAGCGCGCTGTCGCCATAGCCCAGCACGTTGGGGGCAAGCAGGAGCCAACCGCCGAGCGCAACGTTGATGAAGCTCAGGCGGGGAATGGACGCGCCGAGCAGGGCCACGATGGCGACTGCCATGCCCACGATGGCTTCATTCAAGCGCGCGGCGCGCTCTGCATAGTTGAAGACGAGGGGAGCGACGAAGAGCCAGACCCCCAGGAAGAAGTTCAGCCAGCGAGCCCACATGAGAGGTCCTCCTTTGAGAGGCACCTCAGAGAAGGTGGGCAGCGGAGCGTGCCTCCTGCAAGAAGAGGTGGGGAGGAGCGAGCGCCTGGCATGCTGCTCGCACTCCTCGAGGCTTCCCTACTCCCCGAACACCGTGCCCGCGGTGAGACCCAGCAGTCCCGGGTACTCGAGCTGTCCATGGTGGCCGATGATGTGGCTGTACACGGGGACGCGGAGCGTGAGCCCGAGCTGCACCTTGCTCACAGTCCAGTGCAGCCCACCGCCCACGAGCACGTCCGTGCGGCCCAGGTTGCCGTCCTGTTGGACGACGCCGCCCCATCGCTCGGGCTGTTCGTTGGCGACATCCGCCCCAGCCGAGGCTCGGAGCGAACCCACGAGCTTCACCGCGCCCGACAGGCCCACGCCGAACCGGTGGCCGGCACGGAAGCCATGGGAGTTCTCCGCCACCGAGAGCTGCGCCTGCCCCCAGAGGCGGGTGCTCCAGGAGTCCAAGGTGTGCTCGGCCTCCAGCGCCAGCAGCGGCTGAACGGTGCCGGTGCCGAACTGGACGTGCTGGTGCGGCAGGCCCGCAGCACCGAGCGCGAACGGATCCTCCACGGTCTTCGCCACGGGCACGGTGAAGCCCGCGCGAGCGGAGAGCCGCACTGGCCCCAGCGGCAGGGCGTAGCGCCCCTGCACCCAGGGATCGCCCAGGCCCCAGAGCGTCTCGTTGCGGTGGTGGATGTTCTCGTAGTCGAGCGTGGCGGGCGTGCCATCCAGCCGCCGGAACTGGATGGTGGTGCGGTTCAAGCGCAGCGGCACCTGCAGCTCCACCCCGAGCGCATCCGTGAACGCGTGCTCCATGCTGGCGCGCAGCTCGCCAATGGCGAAGCGCTGATCATGGATCTGCGGCGGCTCATCACGCGAGGCGCAGATGGGGCCGATGTCCGGGCATGCCGACTCGTGCGTGGTGCGCACGGTGGTGGTCAGCAGGCTGAGCTGCACGGACGTCTGTCCTGCCTTCAGTCCGGTGTCCGTGTTCCTCCCGACCGGGAGGTTGGGGTTGCTTCAACCCGCACATGCGGCAGCGCGGCCGGGGAGGGCGAGCGCGAGCAGCCCGACGGCGATGGCGACCCACCTCATCGCGCGGCCCCCTCGGAGATGGCCGCATCGAGCGCGGCGAGGTCCAGGCCCGTCACGCTGCGCACCGGCCGCCCATCCTTCCCATAGATGACGAGGTGGGGGAGGTTGGGGACACCCTCCAGGTAGCGCTTCGCGAGCGGTGTCTCCCAGGAGACGATGTTGAGCTTGCGGTAGGCGACATCCTGGCGCTGGTTGAGCAGGACAAACATGTGGGCATCCACCTTGCGGCAGGGCGGGCACCAGTCCGCGTAGAAGTCGAAGACGGTGACCTTGCCAGGAACGGCGTGCGGGGTGAGCTCCGGCACGTCCTCGCCCTGGAGGGAGAGCTGCTTCAGGTCGGCCTCCGCGGCGAGCGTGGGGAGCGGCTCGAAGGAGAGATCCGGGTGGCACTGGAAGCACTGGGACTCGGGGACGCCGTGCTCACCGCACCAGTCGTTCGCGGCCTTGAAGCGGGGGATGAGCCCGGGGTTGCAGCGGGTGCATGCCTCCTGGGGGACGCGGTGCTCACAGAAGGCCGCATCCGGACGAGACGCGGCGCTGAGGGAGCTGAGCTCCCCGTGAGCCGGCTCGGAGGCGGGCCGGGACGAAGCACAGCTGATGGCGGCGAGCACGGCACCACCGAGGATCAAGGGCTTGAAGAGGCGCATGGGCTGGACCTGGTCTCGTACTATCCCTTGACCAGGTTCTTCAACACGAACCACAGGTTGGCAGGCCGCTCGGCCAGCCGGCGCATGAAGTAGGGATACCAATACCGCCCGTACGGCACATAGATACGCACCGGAAACCCTTCCTTCGCCAGCCGCACCTGCAAGTCCCGGCGGATGCCATAGAGCATCTGGAACTCGAAGGAGCGCGCCGGCAGCCGCCGCCGCGCCGCGTAGTCCAGCGTCGCGTCGATCATCCGCTCATCGTGCGTGGCGATGCCGTGGTACACGCCACTGTCGAGCAGCACGCGCATCACCCGGACGAAGTTCGCGTCCACGTCCCGCTTGTCCTGGAAGGCCACCTCCGGGCCCTCCAGGTACGCGCCCTTGCACAGGCGGATGCGCACGCGCGCGGCGCACAGGGCCCGCGCGTCCGCCTCCGTGCGCCGCAGGTAGCTCTGCAGCACCGCGCCCACGCGCTCCTCGCCGAACTCAGCGTGCAGCGCGCGCACCGTGTTCAGCGTGGCCTGCGTCACCGCGCTCTGCTCCATGTCCACGCGCACGAAGGAGCCGCGCGCCGCCGCCTCCCTCACCACCCCGCGCGCGTTCTCCAGCGCCAGCGCCGGGTTGAGCAGCAGCCCGCACTGCGTCAGCTTCAGCGACACATTGGCCCTCACTCCCTCCGCGTCGATGCGCGCCAGGAGCCGGCGGTACTCGCGCACCTCGTCTCGGGTCTCCGCCTCGTTGCGCACGGCCTCATTGAGGTGGTCGAAGCTGGCCATCAGCCCCTGCGCGTTGAGGGCCTTCACCGCCTCCACCGCCTCCTCCAGCGTCTCTCCGGCGATGAAGCGGCCGGACAGCTCGCGCAGCGGGCCCAGGCGTGTGGCGACCTCTTTCAATCCCTCGCGGCGTGAGAGGAACAGCAGGGCAGAGCGAGACAGGTTCGTGGCGGCGGTCATGTGTTTGACAAATGAGTCAATACTCAGGTCTTAAGAAAAGTGTTGCACCAGGAAGTCGCCCACGAAGGCGTTGAAGGCTTGCGGGTGACTCATGTACGGCAGGTGGCTGGCCTCGCGGAGCACCTCCAGCCGCGCGCCGGGGATGCGGCGGGCCACGTCCCGTGCGTAGCCAAGCGGCACCAGTGTGTCGCGCGCGCCATGGACGAGCAGGGTCGGCACGCGGAGCTGCTCCAGCGCCTCCAGGTAGTCTGCGTCCAGGACGTCCTTCAGCCTTCGCAGCAGCTCCAGTGGAGAGAGCCGGCGGGCCTCACGGACGATCTCCGCGCGCCCCTCGGGCGGCAAGTCTCTGCCACCGAGCACGCGCGCCACCGAGGGCGCGAAGAGGTAGGCGAAGGGCTTGGGCATGCGCACCAGCGTGGAGAGGCTCAGCGCCCAGCGCCGCACGCGGTGGACGCTGGCCACCGGAGACACCAGCACCAGCGCTCGCACGCGCTCCGGGTACGCCAGGGTGAAGGCCAGGGACACCAGGCTGCCAAAGGACGAGCCCAGCAGCGCGAAACGCTCGGGGAGCTGCGCGTCCGGGTGTGACAGCGCCGCCACGTTCCACTGCAGCGGCGTGTGGGTCAGCGGCGTGCTCAGCGTGGGAGTCCACAGCTGCAGCCGCAGCTCCGAGGCCAGCGGCGCCATGGGCGCGAAGGAGCGCCCCGAGGCTCCCAGCCCCGGCAGGCACACCACCGTGCGCGCCACGTCCTCGCTGCCGCTGGGAAAGGTGAAGAGTCGCACGGGGGCACCGCGCACCTGCCGCTGCTCGAGCAGCAGCTCGTAGCCGGGTTGGATGTCCTCCGGCGCGGGGACGAGGCGAGGCGGGTGCGCAGTCACCGTCTCAAGCATGGCACGCCCGCAGCAAAAGCCGCCGCACGCTGTCGGCGACATGGTCCCGGAAGGCCCTCAGGCGAGGCTCAGGCGCGTCCGCAGGCGGTGGCTCGTGCGGCTCGCCCACGGCGAAGGTGAGGCGCACCGGCAGCGGCAGCGGGCCCAGCCCCACCACCAGGGGCATGCGGTACTTCTCCTGGTCAGAGATCCGCAGGCACAGCCGCTCCTCGCCCGGGGGATAGAGGAAGGTGTCATCCACGCCGAAGCCCGCGAAAGGAACTATGGGCACCCTCGCCTGCGCCGCCAGCCGGACGAAGCCCAGCGTCCCCTCCCAGCGCAGCGTGTAGCGCCCGGGCGGACGCTTGAAGGTCTCTCGGGCCCCTCCCGGGTAACACACCACGAGGTGTCCCTCATGCAGGGATGAAAGCGCTTTCTCCTGCGTACCCTCCACCCCGCCCAGCCAGGGAAGCACCGTCCGGATCAGCGGGATGCGGAAGAAGCCCCGCTCGGCCAGGCCCAGCGGATAGCGCCCGGTCGCCTGGTGTATCAGGTGGAAGAAGGCCGGCGTCTCGTAACCCCAGACGCCGTGGTTTCCCACCAGGAGCATCGGACCCTGGGCCGGCAGGTGTTCAGCACCCAGCAGCCGGGCCCGGTGATACAGCGCCGACAGGATGGCGCCCGCCTCGGCCAGACGGAACACGGCTCGGCGCGCGGTGCAGGACAGGGTCTCCACGGAGAAGAAAGATGGGGACGCAGGGCTGCGCTGCCAGCCCACTCCTGGAGCTTCGAGCCAGGCAGCCGGGCGAGCCCTCCCCTCCTGGCCCACAGGAGGGCGGGACACCCGCTCTCTCGGCGCCGGTGACCTTCCGGTGACGTCTGAGTCCCTCGGGCCTGTTGTCCCTCGGGCCGCGCATGCAGATGGTTGAGAAGCCATGGGACCCTTCGACATCCTCGCGGAGCAGCACCGGGAGCTGGAGGAGCGCATCACGGCGCTCGACGCCGACGCCGGCTCCGGCTCGGGTGAGCCCGACGCGTGGCTCGAGCGCTTCGAGGAATTCGCCGCCATGCTGCGGGTTCATGCGCGGCTCGAGGAGCGCTACCTCTCTCCACTGCTGGCCCGGGTGGAGGGGCGCGCCCGGGCCGGCGAGGAGGCCGAGGATCATCTGGCCATGCGCGAGCTCGTGGAAGAGCTCGAGGAGTTCAGTCCCGGAGAAGACGAGTGGTGGGCCCGCTTCATGGCGCTGGAGGATCTGCTCGTCGCCCACGTTCGCGAGGAAGAGGTCGAGCTCTTCCCCCGGCTCGTCTCCGCCCTGGATCAGGAGGAACAGCATGGATTGAGTCACTCGTTTCTCAATCTGAGAGACGAGCTCGTCCCAGAGTCGAACGCCGCGTCGGGCAGCGAGCGATTGCTCGAAGAGCCACGCTGGGACTTCTGATAGAAGTCGAAACAACTTTTTTGTAAAGAGAATCGACAATCTCTCTCTTGAGAGCTATTGAGTGCGCCGAAAGCGTTCCGGCGCTTGATTCATCAGCATCGCTCACACATTTCCACATACAGAGGGGTCCCCCAAGCATGTCCATGTCTGTCGACAAGGCGTTTCGAGAGATGATCAGCAACGAGATCGAGGTCCAGCTCAAGCCCCTGCGCGCAGCGATATCGCGCCTGGAGGCAGGGACGGCGGATCTCGACGGCCTGCGCAGCGTGGCGGAGCGGCTGGCGCCGGTCGCCGCGGCGATGGCGCCGCTGTTCGGCGCGCAGGTCGCGAAGCCCGTCAAGCGAGGCCCGGGGCGCCCGGCGAAGACGGCCGCTGCTCCTGTCAGTGGCAAGCGCCGGGGCCGCAAGCCGGCCGCTGGGGGCGCTCGTGAATGTGCCATCATCGGCTGTGGCTCGCCCAGCCGCACCAAGGGCTACTGCGCGGCGCACTACCAGAAGCTGCGCATGCTGACCAAGACCAACCGCCGCCCCTCCGCGTGGGCGGACTACGCGCCCTCCAACAGCGTGGAGGACGTGAAGCTGCCCCGTGGCCGCGCGGCCGCCAAGGCGCTGGCTCAGGCGAACCAGGGCTCTACCTGATACGTCAGTCGTGAGACATGAAACGTTGAGACAGTTGGATTTGGGACAAAACCTCAGCTCGAGCTGAGCGGGTCCGCAGCCTTGGGGGGCATGTCTCAGCGAGCGAGGGCCGGGGAAGACACGGGAGCACCCCGTGGCCCCCGGCCTTCGTGTTTCTGGCAGCAGGCCATTGCGCCCGGAGGGCTCCTGGAGGCATGAATGCCCGCCTCATGGAAAAGCGCGAGATGGAGCCTGGCATCCTCACGGAGCTGGCCGGCCACACGACGTATGGGGAGTACCTGCAGCTGGACCGCCTGCTGGCCACGCAGGTGCCGCGCTCGCAGCCCCCGCACCACGACGAGCTGCTCTTCATCATCCAGCACCAGACGAGTGAGCTGTGGATGAAGCTGCTCATCCACGAGCTGACGGCCTGCATCCGCTACGTGCAGTCGGACAAGCTGGAGCCCTCGTTCAAGATCTTCGCGCGCGTCGGCCACATCCAGCGGATGCTCTTCGAGCAGTGGAGCGTGCTGGAGACGCTCACTCCCAACGAGTACCTGGAGTTCCGGGCCGCGCTGGGGCACGCCTCGGGCTTCCAGAGCTTCCAGTACCACGCGGTGGAGATGCTGCTGGGAATGAAGGATGCCAAGGTGCTGGGGCCCTTCAAGCACGTGCCGGCGCAGCACGCGGAGCTGGAGCGGCTGCTGGAGTCGCCCAGCCTGTATGACGAGTTCCTCCGGCACCTGGCGCGCGTGGGGCACCCCATCCCCGCGGACCACGCTCAGCGCGACTGGCGCCTGCCCTACGAGAAGAGCGAGGCCGTGGTGGAGGCGTTCCGCCGCATCTACGAGAACACCGAGAAGCACTGGGATGCCTATGAGATGTGCGAGAAGCTGGTGGACACCGAGGAGCGGTTCCAGCTGTGGCGCTACCGGCACATGATGACGGTGATGCGCATCATCGGCTTCAAGCAGGGCACGGGGGGCTCCTCGGGGGTGACCTTCCTGCGAAGGGCCCTGGACACTCGCTTCTTCCCGGAGCTGTGGGACGTGCGCACCGAGCTCTCTCCCCCGAAGGCTCGCCGGCCGGTCCCCTGAGCCCTCCTTCAAGCCACGCGGTGAAGGCAGACACACCCCGTGATGAGTAGTGTAAGGGGTCTCCTACCCTGCAAGTGTTTGGAGTGTCGTCCGGTGAGGAGCCAGGCTTGCAGGCCAGCGCCGCCGGCGCGGCCTACCTTGAGGGCTCGGACACCCTGTCTGGGAGGAGCCCCCCATGGCCGAGCACGAAGTCCCCACCCCGGAGCCGCGGCTGCCGGAGGACGAAGAGCGCTTCAAGCGTCAGGCCGGAGATCGGCCCGTGCCCACCCCCGGCCATATCGGCAACCTGCCGGATGATGCGCCGGCCCCGGGCAAGCCCCTCGTCTACCCGCCCCGCGAGCCGCATTGAGCGCACGGGGCGGAGCCGGGGCGGGTAGACTGAACGGCCCCTATGCCCGCAGAGCCCCTCATTCTCGAGAAGGCCTCCGCTCTCTGCTACCGCCTCTATGACGTCGCGGATGAGATCGATCTGGAGAAAGTCCGCAGGGTGCTCGCCCAGGACGCGCGCCGCCTGAAGCTCTCGCGGGAGAATAGCCAGTACATCCAGCTGCCCAATCCTCCCGTGGCCTATGAGCTGGGCCGGCGCGTGCTGGCCCTGCGCAGCGGGCCTGCCACCGTGGATGCCACCGCGCGCCTCTTCGACCACGGCGCCGTCTCCCTCATCCTCGCCGTCCCCATCCCCGAGGGCACCACCCTCGAGCAGCTCACCGTCCTGGCCGACGAGCTCTACGACAGCCAGGCCCTGGAGGCGCTCGCCAGCGAGCTCCTCGAGGGGGTGCGGAAGACCATCGCCTCTGCCGTGCGCGAGCGGCACACCTGGGAGCAGAACGAGAGCTACACAGTCCTCTTCGCGGAGCGCATCCGCGGAAACCCCTCCGCCGAGGAAGCCGTGGCCCGCGCGGACCTGGCCCGCCTGCTGCTGGGCGAGGTGGGCTCCAAGCCCCTGTCCCGCGCTGAGAGCGAGGCCGTCACCCAGTACCGCTTCAGCTACACAGAGGAGGATCTGGCCGTCATCGACTGGAACAGCGCCTTCGTCTACGAGCCCTCCGGCTCGCGCGACATCCCGGACCTGCTGGAGATCGCCAACGCGCAGCTGCTGGAGTTCCGCTTCTACGATGAGCTGCTGGACGGGCACATCGCCCGCATCCACGATCAGGTGCAGGCGCGGCGGCAAGGCCTCGGGTCGCTGTTCCGCAGCCCCTACCGCGATCTGGTGCGCGAGACGCTCTCCACCCTGGTGGACCTCAACGAGTTCATCGAGCGGGTGGAGAACAGCCTGAAGATCATCGGCGACTTCTACCTGGCCAAGGTCTACGAGGCGGCGGTGCGCCGGCTGCGCATCCCCGCGTGGCAGGCCTCCGTCACCCGCAAGCACCACCTGCTGGAGCAGACGTACGGGCTGCTCAAGGGCGAGGTGGACACGGCGCGCTCGCTCACCCTCGAGGCCACCATCGTCGCGCTCATCGTGCTGGAGATAGCCATGGCCTTCCTCCGCGTCTTCGAGCACTGACGTCTCGTACCTCCATCTACAAGCCGACGCTTGTAGGAAGGGCTCGGCAAGCAGGGGTCTGTCGTGGGAGACTCCCGTCGGCTCGAGACTCCGAACGGCCTGAGCCCTGGGGGGGTGCGCATGTCCATGCCTGAGGGCAGCCTCGTGGCTGCCGTGGAGCGCATGGCGAGAGCGCTGGAGCAGCTCGCCGCGGCATCCTCCGTCCGCGCGGTGCTCGAGGAGGTGGGGCGCGCGGCCATCGCGACGCTGGAGGCCGATCAGGGCTCGGTGAGCTGGCTGGACGCGGATGGCACCCTGCTCACCTGGGCCACGGCCGGGCTGCCCGAGGATGCGGCCGCCGCCTGTGCGGTGCTGCTGTTGCGCCAGTTCTCGCAGACCCACGAGCCGTCCCAGCCCCGCGTGGTGGAGGAGCTGAGCTCCGATGCGCTGCTGGAGAGCGAGCCCGCACTGCGCCAGCGGCTGGAGCCGAGGGCCTTGGTGGCCTTCCCCCTCTGCCTCGCGGATGGCTCCTGCGTGGGCGTGCTCGTGGGGTGGTTCCGCTCCCGCCACGTCGCGACTGAGGACGCGCTGCGGCGCGCCGGGCTCTATGCGCGGCTGGCAGGCATTGCGCTGGGGCGGGAGCGGATGATGCAGGAGGCGCGTCGCTCCGCCGCGTGGGCTCGCGCCGAGGCGGAGCAGGCCGAGGTGCTGAGGATCAGCCGCTTCCAGGCGGTGACGGAGGGCTTCAGCCGCGCCCTCACCCGCCACGAGGTGGCGCGGGTGGTGCTGGATCTGGGCCTGCCCGCGGTGGGCGCGCTGGCCGGGGTGGTGCACCTGCTGACGCTGGAAGGCACGGAGGTGGAGCTCATGGCAGCGGTGGGAGTGGAACCCCACGCGCAGGAGGAGCTCCGGCGGCTGCCACGGGAGGGGAAGACGCCCGGCCACGACGCCGCGCGCACCGCGGCCGCCGTGTGGCTGGCGTCCCCGGAGGAGCTGCGCGCCCGCTACCCAGCGTTCGCCCTACGGCCGGCGGTGGCGGTGTACCAGGCCTTCGCCTTCGTGCCGCTGCTGGCGGAGGGCAAGGTGCTGGGGGTGATCGCCTTCGCCTTCGGTGCGCCGCAGCGCTTCAGTGTGCCGGAGCAGGCCTCCATCCTCGGGCTGGCGCGCCAATGCGGTCTGGCGCTGGAGCGCTCCCTGCTCTACGAGCGCGAGCACACGGCGCGGCTCCAGGCCGAGGCTGCCGAGCAGCGGCTGCGGCTGCTGGCGGACGCCAGCGCCCTGCTGTCCCGCTCGCTCGAGTGGGAGGAGACGGTCAGCGGGGTGGCGCGGCTGGCCGTGGGCCCCTTCGCGGACTGGTGCGCGGTGGATCTGCTCTCGGAGGAACAGACGCGCCGGGTGGCCGTGCTCCACGCGGATCCGGCCAAGGCCCCGCTGGCTCAGGAGCTGATGGGCTACTGGCCGGATCCCGCCCGCGCCTCCTTCATCGACGCGGTGCTGCGCACGGGCCACTCCCACCTGGAGGCCGACTTCACGCCGGAGCTGGCGGCCCAGCGGACGAGCAACCCCCGCTTCCTGGAGATCCTCCGGGAGATCGGAATCCGCTCCTTCATCATCGCGCCGCTGGTGGCGCGCCAGCGCATCCTGGGCGCGCTCTCCTTCGTGCGCGGCGCGGACAAGCCGCCGTATGACGCGGAGGACCTGGCACTGGCCGAGGAGCTGGCGAGCCGGGCCGCGCTCGCCATGGACAATGCGCGGCTGTTCCAGCAGCGATGCGCGGCCGAGGAGGAGAGCCGTCAGAGCGCCGCGCGCCTGCACCTGCTGGTGCAGGTGAGCCAGCTCGTGGCCGAGGCGGGGCTGGATCTGGAGCGGGTGCTGGATGTGCTGGCTCGCGCCGTCACCCAGGAGATCGGCGACTGCTGCCTGCTCCAGCTCGTCTCCGAAGACGGGCAGTTCCTGGAGCTGGCGGAGGTGTACCACTCGGATGCGGGGGTGCGGGAGCTGCTGGAGGAGGTGGTGCGCGTGCGGCGGCTGCGGGTGGGCGAGGGGCTTCAGGGGGCCGCCGTCTCCACCGGGCAGACGCTCTTCCTGGGAGCCATGAGCGGGGCGGCGCTGGAGGGGGTGGGGCCCGAGGCGGCGCTGCGGCCCTACTTCGAGCGCCGGGGGCCCCAGGACGTGATCGCCGTGGCGCTGGTGGCGCGGGGCCGCGCGTGCGGCAGCCTCCTGGTGCTGCGTGATGCGCGCGGCCGGCCCTATGGGCAGGATGATCAGGTGCTGCTGGAGAGCATCGCCAGCCGGGCGGCGCTGGCCATCGAGGACGCCAGGCTCTACGCGGCGGCGCTCGAGGCGCTGCGGCTGCGCGACGACTTCCTCTCCGTGGCCGGCCACGAGCTGAAGAACCCGCTCAACGCGCTCCAGCTCCAGCTGCGCGTGCTGGCGCGCAAGGCCCGCGAGGAGCGGCTCTCGGACAGCTTGGCCGAGCGCGCCGAGCGCGTGGCCCGCACCGGCGAGCGCCTGGGCGTGCTCATCGAGGATCTGCTGGACGTGTCGCGCATCACCGCCGGCCAGCTCCAGCTCCAGCTCAGCGAGGTGGATCTGGTGGCGGTGGCCCGCGAGGGCGTCTCGCGCATGGCCGAGGAGTTCTCCCGGGCCGGCTGCGAAGTCCACGTGGAGGCGGAGCGGCCCGTGGTGGGGCTGTGGGACAGGCTGCGGCTGGAGCAGGTGGTGACGAACCTCCTGTCCAACGCGATCAAGTACGGCCAGGGCCGGCCGGTGCGCGTGTGCGTGGAGGCAGCGCCGGGGCTGGCCCGGCTGTCCGTCCGGGACGAAGGCTATGGCATCCCCCCGGAGGATCAGTCCCGCATCTTCCAGCGCTTCCAGCGCGCCGAGGGCACCCGCCATATCCAGGGGTTGGGCCTGGGGCTGTGGATCTGCCGGCAGATCGCCGAGTCCCATGGGGGCGCACTCCGGGTGGAAAGCGAGGCGGGAAGGGGCTCGCTCTTCACCCTCGAGCTTCCGCGCTCGGAGCCCGCTGCGCCTTGAGCGCCCAGGAGACTCAACCCGCTGGGGTGGTGGGGTACAGCCGTACCCGGGGGGGCAACAAACATGGTTTTTCTCTGGACGTTTGATGAATCCTCGACTTGTGTGCGCGCGCTGGTAAGGACCGGGGGGCTGCCCTCCGGGCCGTCCCAGTCCACTCCCACGCCATCGACTCTGCCCAGATGGATGATCGCATGAACCGACCGACCCTTCTCTCAACGCGAACGGGCGCCCCTGCGGCCCGCCTGAGTCTCCTTGCCGCGCTGGTGCTCAGCACCACTGCCCTGGCCCAGCCGGCCGGTCTGCCCGAGTTCGAAGTGGAGCGCCTGGAGTTCAACCCCAGCGGCGCCGGCTCGCTGCTCATCAACTCCGGCCAGCTGCTGCCCAACGGTCGCTTCCGCTTCTCGCTCATCGGCCACTACGAGAACAAGCCGCTGACGCCTGAGCTGATCGATCCCTCCGCGGAGGGCGGCTTCCGCGAGGTGGTGCTCGTCAGCCACCGCACCACCGGCCATATCGTCGCCGCATACGGCATGGGGGATGCGCTGGAGGTGGGTCTGCAGATTCCCCTCATCCTCAGCCAGGAGCAGGGCCGGGTCGCCAACTCGCCGTTCGGCGCGCCCGAGGGCGGCTTCAAGCTGGGCACGCCCATCGCCAACTTTAACATCGGCGTGCTGAACCAGTCCGAGGCCATCCCCGTGGACATGGCGGCCGGCGTGAGCGTGGGCTTCCCGCTGGGCAGCGACCAGGCGCTGGCGCGTGAGAGCTCGCTGCGCGCCATCCCCCGCATCATGGTGGGCCGAGAGACCGAGGGCCTGCGCGCTGGCTTCGAGCTCGGCGCTGACATGCGCCCGCGCGTGTCGATGGGCGAGGGTGACAACCGCGAGGCCTACAACCGGCTTCGCCTGGGCGCCTCGGTGGCCAGCACCGGCGAGGGCCTGCGCTACGAGGCGGACATCCTCATGTGGATCCCCTTCGGCCGCGAGTTCCTCGCCGCCGAGACGCTGGTGGGCGTGCGCGGCCCCCTGTCCAATGATGTGGAGGTGTTTGCCCTGGGTGGCCTGGGCTTCGGCGACACGCTGGGCAACCCGGACTTCCGCGTGATGATGGGCATGGCCTTCGGTGGCATGCCTCCCAGGTGCGTGGCGGGTGCCAAGCACACGCCCTCTCAGTGCCCGGACCTGGACGACGACAACGACAACATCAAGAACCGCGACGACGCCTGCCCCACCGAGGGTGGCAAGGTGGACGCCAAGGGCTGCCCGCTCAAGGATCAGGACAAGGACGGCGTCGAGGACGTGGCCGACAAGTGCCCGACGGTGGCCGGCGCGGCCTCCGCGCAGGGCTGCCCGGACCAGGACGGCGACAGCGTGCAGGACTCCCAGGACAAGTGCCCGGCGCTGAAGGGCCCTGCGGACCGCGGCGGCTGCCCGGACACGGACGGTGACACCGTCTCGGACCACCTGGACAACTGCATCAACCAGGCGGG
>NZ_DASPHO010000374.1:0-2416 GCF_035629615.1 Hyalangium sp.
TTGACGAGCACCACGTCCATCTCGGGAGCTAGCGACTTGAACCTCCCCTGCGAGAGGAACCCGTTTCCGGCGGCCACGGTGGACGTCATCATCCCGTGCCACATGGAGTTGTCCGGGGTGCGGATGAGGTCCAGGCCCTCCCGGTCGTTGATCAGATCGTAGTAGCGGCGGATGCGGCAGCGCGGCTCCATCAGATCGGGGTGGGCGTAGAATCCCGAGTCGAGGAACGCCACGGTGACGCCGCGGCCTTGGTAGTGGGGGTTGACCGCGAGCCGGCTGGCGACGGGGAGGATCTCCTCCTTTGCGGGCTCTCCTTGCGGCCAGACGGCGGCGGGTTCCTGCTCGGTAAGGGGGCGCTCTCCGTAGATGACTGCAGCCGCGGGCTTCGGGATGTCGGACATGTTGGTGTCCCTAGGATATCGGTCGTCCGCGGGTGTCGCTACAGCGGTTTCCTCGTCTCCTCTCGATACGAGCTATGGGATGGTGCCGCCCGTGAACACGATCCCCCTGATTGAAGGCGCCGCGGAGGTCTCGGCGGCAGCGAAGGAGACGGACGCACTGGTGGTGGTGGCACCCGCGCCCTTGAGGGCCTCGTTGGAAGGTCTGGGGCTGCCGCCCGAGTGGAAGCGCGCGGTGGAGGCCGCGCTCGCCGCGGACCGGGCGCTGGCCGAGGGCAGCCCGGCGCCCACCGTCGTGGCAGCCCCCTCCGCGCCCGGTGGAAGGATTGTCCTGGCGCCGACCGCTCCTGTCGTCCACGACACGGACGACTGCCGCGTGCTGTCGGAGGCGAGCGCCGCCGCGATTTCACGGGCAGTGCTTGCGGGGGCCTCCCATCCGCTGCTCGCCGTCGCCGTGCCGGAGGGAGAGCGGTTTGCTCGCACGCTGGAGGTCTGCGCCCTCTCTTCGGTGGCCACGGCGTGGGAGCCGCTGGAGGCGCGGGAGGCTCCTGCGCGCCGAGCGCCTCCGACGCGGCTGCGCAAGTTGTCGGTGCTGAACCTGTCGAGCCAGGCGGCCGGGTGGGCCAATGCGCTGGAGACGGGGAGGGCGCTGTGCCGAGACCTGGTGACAGGTGGTCCCGAGCGACTTGCCCCGCTGCGGTTCGCGGCCCACTGCGAAGAGGCCTTTGCAGGCACGGGGGTGAAGGTCACGGTGCAGAAGGACGTGTCCGGCTATCCGTTGCTTGCCGCCGTTGCGCGGGCGTCGATGGCCGTGGAGCGCCACAAGCCGTGCGTGGTCTCCCTGGAGCTGGTTCCGGAAGGCCCCGTCACGCGCACCGTGCTGCTGGCGGGGAAGGGCGTCACGTACGACACCGGCGGCGCGGACGTGAAGACGAACGGGGGCATGGCGGGCATGTCTCGTGACAAGGGCGGCGCCGCGACGGTGGCGGGACTGGTGCGTGTCCTCGCCGAGCGAAAGATCCCAGGCCTGCGGGTCATCGCGCTGCTGGGGATGGTGCGCAACAGCATCGGCGAGGAGTCGTTTGTCTCCGATGAGATCATCACGGCCCGCTCGGGGGTGCGCGTCCGCATCGGGAACACGGACGCGGAGGGGCGCCTGGTGCTGGCGGACCTGCTCGCGGCGCTCAAGGAGAAGGCGGAGCCAGGCACCTCTGTCCTGGTGTCGGTGGCGACGCTGACCGGCCACGTCTACCGGGCGTTCGGACCTTACGTGGGCGCCATCGAGAACGGTCCGGCACGGGCCGAGGGTTTCATCCAGACGCTGGCCGAAGCCGGCGAGCTGCTGGGCGAGCCGCTCGAGTCCACCCGGCCTCGGCGCGAGGACTACCAGTTCATCGCCCCCAAGGCTCCGACCGAGGACGTGCTGTCGAGCAACCGTCTGGCCAGCGTCGACACTGCACGCGGACACCAGGGGCCCTTCGCCTTCATTGACGTGGCATCCGGGCTACGAGGCTCGCAGCTGCCGTTCGTCCACCTCGACATCTCGGGCGTCGTAGTGACGCCTGCGGACTGGCAGGCGGGAAAGCCCACCGGATCGCCCATCGCAGCCTTGGTAGAGGCGCTCGAAGTCCAGCAGCGCGGCTGAACGGCCCCGGGGCCAAGGAACAGGGCTCAGCCCGCGAGTTGGGGTGTTATCGAGCAGGCCTTGGACTTCATCCTGGCCCTCTACCGCGTGGAGGCCCACGTCGTGCGGCACGCGGTGGTGCGCACACGAGCCCCAAGCAGCCGCACTCAGCGGGGAGTCACGCGCCCGCCAATCTCCGGGAAGCGCTCATACGCGCGTATCAGCGCCTCAAGGTGCGAGGGGTTGTCGAGATCAAGCGGCGAATCGATGAGCCGAACGACCCACCCGCCCGTCGCAGTGCGCCGCGCCCGAGAGAGTAGGTCCGCATCGTGCGATGGATCCGGGAACCCAATGGCCTGTGCGGCAGCGGCGGACCAGTAGTTCAGCCATCCGA
>NZ_DASPHO010000375.1:0-10692 GCF_035629615.1 Hyalangium sp.
GTGCCCATCGGCCTCCACGCTGCCCCGGGGTGTTGCCGTCCCGAGCAACCGATCCCCGCGCGACACACGCGCCGCCCCAAGCGCGAGGGGAGCCCCCTTCACGACTTCCCGATCGAGGCGCGGAGATGCTGGATGATCCCCCCCTGTCTGAGCCTCGTCCCTGGTCTCACTGTCGGTTCGGGAAGTGTGAAAGGGAGTGAGCGCCAGGCCCCCCGCTTCCACCTTGACGTCATAGGTCGAATGGCCCGCGCGCCAGCCGCTGCCCTCTGGCCGGTAGGAGAAGTGCACCCGCCGGACCACACTTCCCACGTCGAAGGGGGCGCTGACGTTTCCAGGCTCCTGCGGGACCTGAGGCGCAGGGGCAGCTGCTGTCTTCTGCGCCTCGCCCCGGCTGCAGGCGGCGAGCGTGCCCAGGGTGAGAAGGCACCAGATCCTCAGGAAGCGCCACGCAGACGGGTGGGAGCGATGATGGGAAACGGTTCTCTCTGCGACGGGCATGGGAATCTTCTCGGGCGTCAATGTGGGACAGGCGGCGATCAGAGCGCCTCTACAACCAAGGACTCAGGGACCCGGAACTTGTCGCATGGGAGCTGCGGGGCACCCTGGATCCGCTCCGATCTCCAGAGGAGCAGCAGCCCGGTGCATTGCCTGGTAGGGGCTGTCACTGCTAGGGGTTGCGGGAGGGGTGAGACGGTGGCAGGCCGTGTGTGGCTGCCGCCCTCGCGGAAGGATCTCCATGACTTGCCCGGATGAGAACAGCCTGCTCGCGTTCACTCACCGGCTGCTCACGGAGGAAGAGGTTGCCTCCGTGGAGGCCCACCTGCGTGGTTGCTCTCACTGCCGGCAGCTCGTGGCCGCGCTCATGAGAGCACAGTCCTCCGCGGATCACGGAGCCTCACCGGGCACTCCTCCCTCGGACGGCGAGCGCGCCGAGCCCGAGAGACCGGAGGAGCCGCTGGCCTCGGGCTCCCACCTGGGCCGCTACATCCTGCTGCGGCCGATCGGGGCGGGGGGAATGGGGGTGGTGTTTGCCGCCTACGATCCCGAGCTGGATCGCACCGTCGCGCTCAAGCTGCTGCAAGGGGGCATGGTGGCTTCCGAAGAAGCCCAGGCGCGGCTGCAGCGCGAGGCGCGAGCCATGGCGCGGCTGACGAGCCCCTACGTTCTCCCCGTGTATGACGTGGGTGCCTGGCGTGGGCAGGTCTTCGTCACCATGGAGCTGGTCGAGGGAGGCACGCTGACCCGGTGGCTGCGGGAGCGATCGCGTGGCTGGCGTGAGGTGCTGACAGCCTTCCTGGATGCCGGCCGGGGGCTGGCAGCCGCGCACGCGGCGGGACTGGTACACCGGGACTTCAAGCCGGACAACGTCCTGGTAGGGGCCGGCGGCCGCATGCGCGTCACCGACTTCGGGCTGGCTCGCTCCCTGGCGGCGCCCCAGCCTCCCGCGGGAGCAGGGGGCATGGCGCACGCTGGCGCCTCCACCTCCGGTTTGACTGAGCAGGGCGCCGTGCTGGGGACGCCTGCCTACATGTCACCGGAGCAGAGGGCGGGGCTGCCCGTGGACGCGCGCTCGGATCAATTCAGCTTCTGCGTGGCCCTCTACGAGGCGCTCTACGGCGAGAGGCCCTTCGCTGGCAACACGCCCGAGGCGATCGGGAGCGCCGCGCGCGGCAGTCCAGTGAGGACAGCACCGGCTGGGACGCGGGTGCCCGCCTGGGTGCGACGTGCGGTGTTGCGCGGCCTGAGTCCGGAGCCCGAGGCGCGTCATCCCTCCATGGAAGCCCTGCTGCAGGTCCTCGAGGCCGACCCGGCGGCGCGGCGTCGCCGCGGACTGATGGCGGCCGGAGCGGTGGGGCTGGTGCTGCTGGCAGTGGGCATCACCCACCAGGTGGGTGAGCGCCGCTCCCAGGTGTGCCAGGGCGCGGAGCGCAAGCTGGCGGGCATCTGGGATGAGCCTGCGCGCCGCGCGGCGGAGCAGGCTCTGCTGGCCACCGGGAAGCCTCACGCGGCAAGTGTCTGGCGCAGCGTGGCAGCCTGGCTGGACCAGTACTCGGTGCAGTGGGTGGCGGCGCATGTCGAGGCGTGCAAGGCCACGCGGGTCGAGGGAGAGCAGTCCGAGCGAGCGTTGGACCTGAGGATGGGGTGCCTGGAGCGGCGCAGGAAGGAGCTGGGCGCCTTCACGAAGCTGCTGGGCGAGAAGGCGGAGGGCGAGGTGCTGGACCGGGCCCTCCAGGCCGCGCAGGGGCTCGTCGCGGTGGACGGCTGCGCGGACGTGGAGGCCCTCCGGGCGAGGCCCTTGCTTCCCGAGGGCGAGCCGCGGCGCACCCAGGCAGAGGCGCTGCGCCAACGACTCGCGGAGATCCAGGCGCTGTCCGCCACCGGCCAGTACGCGCGAGGGCTGGCCCTTGCCCAGGAGGCTCTCGGGGTGGCTCAGGAGCTGGGCTTCGCGCCCTTGAAAGCGGAGACGCTGATCTACGTGGGGCTGCTGCAGGAGCGCACGGGTGACAGTGTGGCCAGCACGAAGACCCTGCTGGAGGGTGTGCTGGCCGCGCACGCCGCGGATCGCCCGGAGCTGGCGAGCGATGGCTACATCGAGCTCGTCTTCGCCAGCCAGGAACAGCCTGAGGAGGCCCTGCGCTGGGCGCGCTTCGCCTCCGCACTGGTGACTGCCATCGGAGATCCGCCGCTGCTTCGCGCGCGCCTGCTCAACAACGAGTCCTTCGCCTTCCGGCGGAAGGGCGAGCTTCAGGCAGCGTTCGAGCGGCTGAGCCAGGCCGCCACGCTCTGGGAGCGCGCCCTGGGGCCGGACAACCCTCGGCTCGCGACGGTCCTGGCCAACATGGGGATCGTGCTTCAGCAGCTCGGACGCTCTCCGGAGGCCATCCCGTTGGTGAAACGGGCGCTGTCCATCGAGGAGCGGACGATGGGCCCTGACTACTCCGGGCTCGCGGCGACGCTCGACACCCTTGCGGCCAACCAGATCACCTTGGGGGAGTACGCGGCGGGCCGTGAGAGCGCGAGCAGGGCCATGGCCATCGTCGAGCGGACACTCGGGCCCGAGCACCCGTGGATGGTGGTCGTGCTCACCACCCTGGGCGTCGCGCTCTCCCATGAGGGTCGGGGCTCCGAGGCGCTGGAGGCCTTCCAGCGCAGCCTGGCCCTCGCCAAGAAGCTTCAAGGCCCCGAGCATCCTGACGACTCCGCTGTCCTCATCAACATCGCCGAGGTGCTCAACTCGCAGGGCCGGCACGCGGAGGCCTTCAGCCAGGCCGAGCGCGGCTACCTGCTCGCCCAGAGGTTGTTCGGCCCAGACCACGAGAGGCTGGCCGACTGTCTCCTTGCCATGGGGACCGCCCTGCTCGGTCAGGGGAAGGCAGCGCGGGCCCTGGAGCACTTCCAGCGTGCTGTGGCCATCCGGGAGAAGGCGCTGGGCGCCGACAGCATGTACCTGGGGTATGACCTGACCGGCGTGGGGCGGTGCTGGGTGGAGCTCCACCAGCCAGCGAAGGCCCTGGCCCCGCTCGAGCGGGCGCTCCGTCTCCAGCAGGCCGCCGCGCCCACCGATCTTGCCAAGACCCAGTTCGCCCTGGCGAAGGCGCTGGGAGCCCTGGCGCAGGAGCCTGCTCGTGCGCGTGCGCTGGCCGAGGAGGCGCGCGCGCGCTTGAGCCGGACTGGCCCCCACCTGGCCTCCTTGCTGGCAGAGGTGGACACGTGGCTCGCGAGCCACCCACCCCGAGACTCTGAGGCGCTCCCGCCCGCGAACCCCATGCCGCCCGATGCCCGAGAGTTTCCTCTGAGCCGTGCCTTCCTCGAAGGAGGGCGGCTCGATCCGGCACGGTTCCCCGAGTCGCCACGGCTCGAGGAACTGCTGCGCTCACTCTGGCAAGAGGGGGAGCGTGCATGGCCGGGGGTAAGGCTCGCTCCAGAGTCCTTCGTCCGTCACGTGGGAGCACGGCTCGGTCCGTCCGGAGATGGTGCCCGCCTCGCCTCCACGCATACGGCGGATCTCTATCTGGCCTGCGCATGCGCCCAGGCAATACCCGAGGCGCTGGCCCACTTCGAGCGGCACCTGCTGTCTGTGGTACCCGAGGCGCTCCGGCGTGAGGGAGGCGATGCCGCGTGGGTGGACGAGGTGCAGCAGGTGCTCCGGCAGAAGCTCTTCCTGGGGGGCGCGCGGAGTGAACCGAAGATCGCCGAGTACTCGGGGGTAGGCTCGCTCTGGAAGTGGGTGCGTGCCGTGGCGATACGCACCGCCAGCGACATGCGGCGCGGAGAGGAGCGCCTCGTCCCGTTCGAGGAGCACGAGTTCGCGGAGATGGAGCTGCTGACGGCCGATCCCGAGCTGGAGTTCCTCAAGAGCCGCTACCGGCTCGAGCTCAAGAAGGCCTTCGCGCAGGCGCTCCAGGCCCTCAGCGACCGGGAGCTCAACGTGCTGCGCTTCCACCTGGTGGACGGGCTGAACATCGATAAGATCGGTGTGCTGTACGGCACGCACCGGGCCACGGTGGCGCGGTGGATCGCTGGGGCGAGGACCCGGTTGCTGGAGGAGACGCGCCGGCTGTTGGGGGAGTGGCTGGGGCTGACGCTGGTGGAGCTGGACAACCTCATCCGCCTCATCCGCAGCAACCTGGACCTCAGCATCGTCCGCCAGCTGAAGCAGCGGCCTCCCGGGGACTGAGAAGCGCACGAGGACCCAGAGGGCTCAAGGCTCGAACTGCAGGGCGGTGGAGCTCCATCGCGCGGTGCCCTGGGCAACACCGCGAGTGACGTCGAGGTTCGTGGGCGAGGTGAGTGAGTGCAGGCCCATCGCCGCGCCCACAGGGCCGTCCGCATGGGAGCTCTCGCCCCCAGCTTGACTGAACGCGTGCATGCCGTGGATCGACATCTACACGGGCGGCACGCAGTACGTGAGCTCCGTGCAGAAGCGCGAGGGCCAGCAGGTCCACTACACCTCCTGGGTCCCCCTTCCACCGCACTCGGCGGACGCGAAGCTCGTGATGCTGCGCTCCCACCGCCGCACCAAGGCCATGGTGAAGGCGCTGGCTTCCCAGTAGGGCACCGGCCGGCAAGACGCCTCGGAACCGGAAGGCTGCGCCAGCTTGCGCTCGTGGCCCGGTTGGGGGAGCCTTGGTGCCTCGCCGTGAGCCATCCCCGCTACTTCGTTCCCCACGCCTCCACCCCGGCCGAGCCCGTCCGGCCGGACGCCTCCGCCTTGGTAATGGTGGTGGACACGTTCCGCCTGGAGGCCCGCTACCTCGGCGAGCAGGAATGGATCGTGGGGCTCGATGCGGTGGGTCAGCTCATCGCCGTGCCCGGGAGCGAGCGCGGTCAGCTCCCCGCCAGCGCCCAGGCCCAGCTCGCACACCACGAGGTCACCTCTGGCCGTGCTCCCAGGAGGATCGCCGCCGCGGAGCTCTTCTTCTTCACCGTCGAGCTCGTCGAGCACCCCGCGGAAGCCGAGGGCGCCAATGATCCCATCTATCTCTATGGGAACATGATGGGCCCGTGGCCGGGCGAGGCGCTGGCGCGCGTGCCGGGCCAGCTCACCGTGAGCCGTGGCTCCGTGCTCGCCGGGCTGGTTCATGGCGCGAGCGACGCGTTCATCTACGCACAGGACGCCGAGAGCAAGACGCCTCAGCGCAGCTTCCACGCGCTCCTCCCAGGGGATCGTGCCGAGGTCATCGCCGAGGGCCGCGGGCTGGTGCTGGCCTATCCCGCCGTCCCCGAGGAGATGCAGACGGGCAATGCCTGCAACGATCGGCTCGCGGCAGACATCCTCTATGAGGCGCTCACCCAGCTCCAGGAGGATGCCCGCGAGCACGGCGGCCCCGAGCTCCTCCGGGAGATGGAGCTGCCCGTGCCCAGCCGCATCCAGGCCATCGCGGAGCTGGAGACGCGCGGCTACGAGGTGAATGGCGACGTGGCCATCCTGCGCCGCCCTCGAGGCGGCTTGGTCGGGAAGCTGGCGGGCTTGCTGAGTGCGGAGAAGGTGAAGGTCCCACCGGAGGCCGCCGCCGCCGAGTTCATCGAGCTGGCGCGCCGCGTCCTCACCATCCTGCCCGGGTGGCCCAGCGACGTGGAGCGCATGCTCCGTCCGCTGATCCGGCCCGGTAACAGTGCGCCTGCGAGGGTGGGCTTCTCCCCCAATGTGCCCGCTCCGTCGACTCCGGTGGCTCAGCGGGCCATCCCGCCGCGCCCGGCCCCTCCGCCAGCGCGTCCCAACGACTGGATGAACGACTTCCTCGGCGCACACTCGCATACCAAAGGCGCGAAGCCGAAGATCTCGCGCTCGCGCTCCTCCATCCCCGCCCTCAAGCCCGCCTCGAAGCCTGCCGCGACCGGTACGGCCGAGTGGCTCTCCGACTTCGCCTCGGGCCCGGCCCCGGCGTCCAAGCCCCCCAGCCCGGCCGAGCCTGATCCCAAGAAGAAGCCGGACAAGAAGCCGGGCTGGATGTCCGACTTCGAGAGCTGATCCTCCCATTGCAGTCCCCATCCATGGGGGGGTACCGTCTCGCCCACTTCAGAAAGGGGAGCAATGGGACACGAGAAGCCGGTAGAGCCGTTTTCGGATCTCCATCGTGAGGGGGACAGCGTCCGTGCGGTGCTGCTGCATGACCCCACTGTCGAAGGCCTGGACATGGCCATCTACATGGATGCGTCGGGCAGCATGCGTGAGGAGTATCAGTACACGCGGCCCACGAGAGGCTTCCTCGAGTGGCTGCGGGGCGCTCCGTTGAAGGATGCCTCGAACCAGGTGGAGCCCCAGGTGCAGTGGATGCTCGAGTACCTGGCCACCAAGGATCGCAACGGCATGCTGCGCGTGGCCTACTGGGCCTGCGGCTCCTCAGGCAGGGACATCGAGATCATCGGCGAGCTGAAGGGCGTGGACGTCAAGCAGTACAAGTTCCCCGGCGCCAAGAACCTCGGGAACAGCACGGTCCTCGCGCCGGCGCTGAAGGACTACGTGCGCTACCTCAAGGAGCAGGTCCCGCAGGGCGCCAAGCGTGGCTGCGCGGTGATCATCACCGACGGCCGGCTGAGCGACGCGGACGAGGTGCAGATCTTCTCGGCCGAGGTGGCCCGTGAGATCGCCGCCGGCCGTCTGCCGCGGCTCAACTTCGTCCTCGTGGGCGTCGGTGACGACGTGGACGAGCACCAGCTCGAGGAGATCGCCCACACCGAGTACAAGGGCGTGGGCCACCTGTGGTGCCACCGCATCGCCAAGGAGATCAACCAGGTCGCGGAGCTGGTGGCCGTGCTGGTGGACGAGAACATGACCGTCGCCGCCGGCGGCACCGTCTACGACGACAAGGGCAAGGTGCTGAAGAGCTACGAGGGTCGCCTGCCCGCTGTGCTCGAGTTCGACGTGCCCGAGGGCGCCAAGAGCTTCACCCTCGAGGTGAACGGCCAGCGCTACACCCAGCCGCTGCCGGATGAGGAGCACCACGACGAGGAGGAAGAGGAGGATCACCACTGATGGCTGGCCACGAAGTCATCGTTCGACCGTTCTCGGACGTTCACCGGACGGGCAACAAGGTGGTCGCCACGCTCCTGCACGATCCCACCGTGGAGGGGCTGGACGTGGCCCTCTACATGGACGGCTCGGCGAGCATGGAGGATGAGTACGGCCCGCGCGGCATCCTCGCCAAGCTGGCCCCGGTGAAGAACCTGGTCGAGCCCCAGATGCAGTGGATGCTCGAGTACCTGGCCAACAAGGACCGGGACGGCGCGGTGCGGGTGACGTACTGGGCTTCGGGCGATGGGAGCCAGATCGAGGTGGTGGGCGATCTCACCGGGCCCCAGGCGAAGGGCTATCGGTTCCCGGGGCCGAAGTTCTACGGCAAGGCCACGATCATGCTGCCGGTGCTGCGTGACTTCGTCGCCCACATCAAGCAGCAGGTGCAGGCCGGGGCTCGCCGCGGCCTGGCAGTGATCATCACCGACTCGCAGATCTCGGACCCCAATGACGTGATGGCCTACGCCACCCAGGTGGCCAAGGAGATCTCCGCCGGCCGGCTCCCTCGAATGAACTTCGTGTTCGTGGGCGTCGGTGATCAGGTGGACGAGGAGCAGATGGAGAAGATCTCCCACGTCACCTATCCGGGCGTCGGCCACCTGTGGTGCCACCGGATCGCCGACCGGATGGAGGAGATGGCCGAGCTGGTGGCGGTCCTCGTGGACGAGACGATGACCGTCGCCGCCGGAGGGACTGTCACCGACGAGCAGGGCAAGGTGCTGAAGAGCTACGAGGGGCGGCTGCCCGCCGTGCTCGAGTTCGACGTGCCAGCCGAGTGCAAGGCCTTCACGCTCGAGGTCGCGGGCCAGAAGTTCACCCAGCCCATCCCCGAAGAGCACGAGGACGAGCACCACGACGAGGAGGAGGAGGAACATCATGAGCCGGAGCCCGCGAGCGCTCCGGCAGCTCCTCCCGCTCGCAAGCATGGCGGTCACCGCCACTAACAGGAAGCGACATGTCGGAGCCGAAGAAGTTCGGGAAGCTGGTGGGGCTTGCCCCTGTCAATGCGAGCAAGCAGGGCCAGGGGCTCGTCGTGAAGCATGTGCACGGCCCCTCCTGCAATCATGACCACGACCATGACCACGGTCACGACCATGACCACGGTCACGGCCATGACCACCACGACCATGGTCATGACCATGATCACGACCATGGTCATGATCACGACCATGGTCACGGGGATCACCACCATCACCACCACCCGCCCAAGCGGGTCCGTCCTCCTGCGCACCGGCCGGCGGAGGGTGGGGGAGTCGCCCTTCAGCTCGACCTGGAGGCCACGCTCCCGGGTGAGACGGACGAGGTAGGCCGCTTCGAGAAGCTCGAGGCCGCCCTCAGGGAGCATCGAGGCATCACCGAGGTCCACCTCCGCCGTGACACCGGCTACGCGGAAGTCTGCATCCACTACCAAGCCGAGCTGGTGAGCGCGTCGGAGCTTGTCGAGCTCGCGCAGAGCACCGGTGGGGGGGTGGCGAAGCGCTACAAGCACCACACCTGGTTCGTGCGCGGCATGGACTCGGCCGACGCGGCGATGGTGATCGAGCACGCCCTGGTTCGGACCAACGGCGTCCTCTCCGCGAGCGTCGCGTACGCCAGCGAGCGTCTCGTCATCGAGTACGATCGCGAGGGAGTCTCGCTCGAGACCGTGGAGGCCAAGGTCAAGTCGCTCGGGTATGGGCTGGAAGTGCCCATGGCGGGCCACGCCTGCTCGCACCATGCCCATGGTGGCGGTCTGGCCCCCAAGCTCGAGCTGCCGCTGGTGGTGGTCTCGGGCATCCTCCTCGTCACGGGCTGGCTCCTCGAGCGCTTTGTGCCCGTGCACCCACTCGCCCCGACGATCATCTGGGCCGCCAGCATGGCGAGCGGCGGCTTCTTCGCCATCCGCGGCTCGATCCAGTCGATTGCCCAGCTGCGCATCGACATCGAGACGATGATGGTCGTGGCCGCGATCGGCGCGGCCGTGCTGGGCGCCTGGTTCGAGGGCGCCTTCCTCCTCTTCCTCTTCAGCGCGGGCCACGCGCTCGAGCACCGCGCGATGGACCGCGCGCGCCGGTCGATCGAGGCGCTCGGGGCGCTGCGTCCCGAGGTGGCCCGGGTCCGCCGTGGGAACGAAGTCATTGAGGTCCCCGTGGACAAGGTCCAGCGCGGCGAGATGATCGTCGTCCGCCCTGGAGATCGCGTCCCCCTCGACGGCATCATCCGCGAGGGCAAGAGCTCGCTCGAAGAGGCGGCCATCACCGGCGAGTCCATCCCCGTTCCCAAGAAGCCGGGCGACAACGTGTTCTCCGGCACCATCAACAGCGAGGCCGCCCTGGAGATCGAGGTCACCCACCTCTCCTCGGAGTCGGTGCTCGCCCGTGTGGTGGACATGGTGGCCCAAGCCGAGGCCCAGAAGGGTCCCAACCAGCGCTTCGCCCAGCGGCTGGAGCGGACCTTCGCGCCGCTGGTCATGGCCGCCGCGGTGGTATTCCCGGTGGTGCTCTTGCTGCTCGGCATGGAGCTCAAGGAGGCGATCCTCCGAGCCGTGTCGCTGCTCGTCGCCGCCTCGCCCTGCGCGCTGGCCATCTCCACGCCCTCCGCCGTGCTCTCGGCCGTTGCCGCGGCGGCCCGCGGGGGCGTGCTCATCAAGGGTGGCATCTATCTGGAGCTGCTCGGCGGAGTCCGGGCCATCGCCTTCGACAAGACGGGCACCCTCACCGTGGGGCGTCCCAAGGTGCTCTCCATCGCTCCCGCAGCGGGTGTCTCTCGCGAGGAGCTGCTCGGCACCGCCGCCGCCGTCGAGTCCCTGTCCGCGCACCCACTGGCCCGCGCCGTGGTGGATGCCGCCACCGAGCACAAGGTCCAGGCCCCCGCGGGGAAGGACTGCGAGGCGATCCACGGCAAGGGCATCCGCGCGAAGATTGGCGACGAGCCCGTGGAGGTCGGCAACCTGGCGCTCTTCGAGGGCGAGACGCTCCCGGCGGAGATCACCGCCGAGGTGCAGAAGCTCGAGGAGGCCGGGCAGACGACGATGGTGGTGCGCAAGTCCGGGCGCTACCTCGGGGTGATCGGCGTCGCGGACACGGTTCGCAGCGGCGCGCACCATGTCATCCAGAACCTGAAGAAGGCCGGCATCGCGAGGACGGTGATGCTGTCCGGCGACAACGCCCGTGTGGCCAAGGCGATCGCTGCCCAGG
>NZ_DASPHO010000376.1:0-4277 GCF_035629615.1 Hyalangium sp.
CCTTGCCATGAACCGATTGACCAGCCGGAGCTCACGTGCGCGTGGGCTTGGAGATACAGGCCCGTCGGCGGCATCCAGCCAGAGCCCTCCGCCGGGGCCGGGGCCGCGACACCCTCCGAGGCGAGAGGATCCTCGGCAGCGGCCCTGGTAGACAGCGCCAGGAGCAGCGCCAGCAAAGCCATTCGAGCGTGGAATCGTGAAACATTCTTGCTCGGTGGAAAAGAGCCATCTGAGCTTCGAAATCATGCCTCCCGGGTGGGACGAAATTCCCCAGGCCTCGTCCAAGGGGAAGCACCGCAACTAACGCTGGCGATGGACTCCGGCGTTCACCCACCTACGGAGACACTCGTGACAAAGAGACCTACGCGTTCCTGGGTCCTACCCATGTGGACCCTCGCGGCCATGACGCTGGTTGCCTCCAGCGCCACGGCGGCGGATCGCATGAACCCGGCGGATCTGCGCCGTATCGAGAAGGCGCGTGAGCGCCTGGTCCCCGCCGTCGAGAAGGAGTTCGGGCCCAAGGCCCGGTTCGTCCATCTCTTCGGCCAGGGCCGCGGCATGCTGGCGGGTGTCGTCGCGGAGATCCCGGAGCAGCCTCTGGGGACGGACGATCTGCCGCTGCTGGCCATCGTCCAGTATGACGAGACGACCGGCGCGGTGAGCGTGGTGGATCGCGAGTTCAAGTACCGGGAGGCGCGTTCGGTGGGACCCCACGTGGCCCTGCTGGATGGACAGGGCAACCTGCGCCTGCGTGAGCGCGGCGGCCGTGAGCGGGTGCTGGCTAAGGGGGTGGGAGGAGATCTGTTCCCGACGGCGAAGGGTGACGCGCTGGTGGCCACGATGCAGTCCACCAGCACCGAAACGCACGAGACGTCCGTGGCCCTCATCGATCTCAAGGGCCAGGTGAAGCTCCTGGCGGACGGGCCTGGAGTGGACGCGGCCCCCTCCATCTCTCCGGATGGCAAGACGGTGGTCTTCGTGTCCGGCCGCACCAGCGTGGCTTCGTTCTACGTCACGACGGTGGAGGGCGAGGAGGCCCGGCAGTTGACGAATGTCGGGCTGGAAAACTGGATGCTGTTCGAGGGCATTCCGGCGAGCTTCGTCCCCCCGCCGGTCTCGAGTCACCACATGGAGTGGGTGAGCGAGGACGTGCTTCGCTACAACGCGGGCGGCGGCAAGTTCTGGACGATCAACGTGCGCACCGGACAGGCGGCTCCGGACCTGGGAGGTGACAAGTGAAGATCTCGATGATGAAGAAGCTCACCGTCTCGCTGGTGTTCGCGCTGCTGGCCGTTCCGGCGGTCTCCTCGGCGCAGACGTTCTTCCGCTTTCCCGCCTCTCAGCTCGGAGACCAGTGCGGCAACGGTGGCTGCGTGGTGAGTGCGTACAAGGACTACGGTGGCAGGGACTACGCGTGTGGCGGCGTCCGCTACAGCGGCCACACAGGCATTGACTACGCCCTGGTGGGCGGGTTCAGCAAGATGGACTACGGCGTGTGGGCCATGAACGCCGCCAGTGGCGTCATCGAGTCCTCGGTGGATGGTTACTTTGATCGGTGCAACTACTGGGATCAGGGCAACCCGTACGCCGCCTGCGGACTCTACACGGCCAACTACATCATCATGCGGCACGCGGATGGCACCAAGACCAAGTACTGGCACCTGAAGGCATACACTCAGCAGTTCGCTCGGAATACCTCCCTGTCCTGCGCCTACTGGATTGCACGGGTGGGCTCCTCTGGGGCCTCCACGGGGCCGCACCTGCACTTCGAGTACTGGGTCCCGAACTACGGCATTGATGACCCGTACGCGGGGCCGTGCGGCACTCCCTATACGCGATGGACCTCGCAAGGAGCGTATCGCGGCCTGCCAGGGATCGCCTGTCAGTAGGAAGTCTGGCTCTTGCACCCTCTGAAAAAGGTGATGGCGCCTGCATGTGGGGATCAAATTTGGTCTTTGGGGACCAAAAAAGGACCAAATCACGAACCGCGCCCGGCCTGAGCCTGCCCCGTGCTGATGGAGAGTCTACCGCTCATGAGAAGCCAGAAGGGCTCCTGTCCTTTACGCCGCACCGTGGCCTCCAGCAGCACACACCCTGGGATCACGTCCCAGCGCAACTTGGAGCGGCTGGGGTTCCGGATCGCCTACCCCAAGGTGGTGCTCGTCCGCGAAAAAATCTCCGCATAGCGCGTCCGTCGCCTGTATCCTTGTCCTTGGACAGGGGGGGCTTTGCGCGAAAGGGGCCTATCGCCCCTGCGAGTCCGACGATTCCCCTGGGCCACGGCAGCACTCACCTGACCGGAGGGAAGACGACATGCGCTGGCTCTCGCTCTGTATGATCTCGGCACTGCTGGGCGGTGGATGCAGTACGAGTGCGGAAGAAGAACTGACGCTCCGGCACAGCGAGCTGAGCGTCGTCACCGTCGACTCGCTCGTTGGAGACAAGGATGGCTTCGGGGCTGGAATCCCCTGCGGCGCGACGTATCAGAACATCAACGACTTCAACCCTGGACCGGATGATCCTCCAGGCACGGATGTCGTTGTCGTCGCCTCGTCCTACCTGCCGCCATTGAGCAGCAACCCCTACGCCTACAACCCGAGGGCGCTCAAGCTGCCGGCCCCCTTCGTGCACACCTTCCAGCTGCGGCAGGACTGCCCCATCACCTCAGTTGAACTCGAGATGTGCACGGCCGATGTCGATGATGGGGGTTTTTCCTGGATCAATGATCGCTTGTTCCTGGATGGAACCGAGCTGGCGGGGGCCTTCGATGATGTCAATCAGTACATCGCAGGCGTCAGTGGATACACGGGGATCGTGCGCTACACCATCCCTTCCTCTGCATGGGGCCTGCTTGCGGATGGCCGCCTCTCTGTACAGGTGGATGAAACGGATCGCACCACGACCGAGGCCATTAGCTCCGAGATCATGGCGTTCGATTACTCCCTGTTGCGTATCCAGCAAGCCTGCCCTGACAACCCCTGCACCTCCATCCGGCTGGGCGACTACACCCTGTTCCTGGCCGGCGACTACAACGGAGGCCATGACATCGAGGGCAAGGTCGCGGCCGGCGGCAACATCGTCCTGAGCGACTTCTCCATGGGCCACAGCCTGCCGGACAACAACATCTCCAACACCCTGGTGACCGGCGGCAACCTGAGCCTCAACCGCGGCGGCCTCTGGGGCGACGGCTGGTACGGCGGCACCTACAGCACCAACACCACCGTCGTGTACCCGCGCGGCACCGTCCGCCAGGGCACGCCCGTCGACTTCGCGGCCCGCTTCTCCGAGCTGCGCGGCCTGTCCTCCAAGCTCGCTGCCATGACGGCCAACGGCACCACGGAGCGCGAGAATTGGGGCGGCGTCATGCTGCGCGGCACCAGCCCAGCCGTGAACGTGTTCAACGTGCAGGCCAGCGCCTTCACCGGCTCCGTGCTGTTCTCCATCGAGGCCCCGGCTGGCTCCCTCGCCATCATCAACATCCGTGGAGCGTCGGCGACGTTCACCGGCTTTGGCCAGCAGATGAGCGGCGGCATCGACCAGCACGGCATCCTGTTCAACTTCGTGGACACCACCTCCATCACCGCCCAGGGCTACGGCTTCTTCGGGACCATCCTGGCCCCCTACGCCAACGTGAACTTCACCGATGGCAGTTGGAACGGCGGTCTCTTCGCCCTGTCGCTCACGGGCAACGCCGAGGGCCACCTCGACCCGATGCCGGACCGCGACATCTGCCCGTAGCGCTCGCGGACGCGCCTCCCCTTCAGGCCAGGTCCGGGGCTCGCCGCGAGCCTGGGCCTCACAGCGTCAACCACCATGCCAGCCCGTTGAGGTCGGGATGAGCTGATGGGGTTCTCCCCGATGGAACCAGCGCAGAACTCCCCGGGGCAAGCATGCTGCCACCCGGCGTCAACGACACTCCCGAGAAGCGGCGTCTTCTGCGCCGCCTCGCTTACCTGGACAGCCCGCAGGTAAAGACCCTCTCGCGCTTGGTGGGCTTGCTCCTGCCGGAAAAGGGCGCCCAGAAATGAGCGCCAGCACCACGGCCCCACGGCGACGGGCGCCGCCATGTTGCACGTATGTCGCAGGAGCCTGCGGAATGGGATGGGACAGGACGGGACGGCATGGGACGCGGCGGGATAACGACTCCAAATCATTCCAGGCGGTTACGAGGTAAGAGCTCCTAACAAAAGTCAGGTTTGAAAGGGAGGGTGGACGGATAGCCGGGCCATGAGCACCTAGGGCCCATGGCTCGCGACCTCCTACCGGATGCGCTATGG
>NZ_DASPHO010000377.1:0-6672 GCF_035629615.1 Hyalangium sp.
CGCACGTACCGGACGCTGCCCAAGGCGGTGTCGCGTGCGGTGGTGGGGCACAGCTCGGGCGGCTACGGGGCGCTGGTGATGGGGCGCTACCATCCGGAGCTGTTCAGCCACCTCGGCAGCCACGCGGGGGACTGCTACTTCGAGTACTGCTATCTGCCGGATCTGCCCAAGGCGGCGGGGGCGTTCCTCAAGGCGGGCGGGGTGGAGGCCTGGTACCAGGACTTCAAGAAGCGCACGCGGGAGACGAAGCCGCGCGGTGAGGACTTCACGGTGATCAACGTGCTGGCGATGGCGGCGGCGTACTCACCGAAGAAGGGCGAGCCGCTCAACATCGAGCTCCCGTTTGATCTGCAGACGGCCCGGCTGAAGGTGGACGTGTGGAACCGGTGGCTGGTGCACGATCCGGTGCGCTTCGTGCCGAAGTTCCTGGACGCGTTCCGCAAGGTGAAGTCGGTGTTCCTCGATTGCGGTACGCGGGATGAGTACAACCTGCGCTGGGGGACGCGCATGCTGGCCGAGGAGTTCAAGGCCAGCGGCGTGGAGCTGTCCCACGAGGAGTTCGAGGACTCTCACTCGGGGATTGCTTACCGCTTCGAGCGCTCGCTCGGGTTCCTGGTGCCGCGCATGGCGCGGGAGTGACGTGAATGATCCCCGATCCCTATGGCCTGTCCCGCGTCGTCGGCGAGAAGGGCGTGCTGCCGCAGCGGGCGCGCAAGCTGGAGCCGTCCCTGCCGTGCCGCGAGGCGGAGCTGCTCATCGATGTGGAGAGCCTGAACATCGACGCGGCGTCCTTCAAGCAGATCAAGGATGACGTGGGCGGAGAGCCCGCGCGCATCGCCGCGCGCATCCAGGAGATCGTCCGCGAGCGCGGGAAGATGCAGAACCCCGTCACGGGCTCGGGCGGCATGCTGCTGGGGCGGGTGAAGGAGATCGGCCCGAAGCACCCGGCGCGCCAGACGCTGAAGCCCGGGGACCGCATCGCCACGCTGGTGAGCCTCTCGCTGACGCCGCTGGTGATCGAGGAGATCAAAGCCGTGCACGCGGAGATCGATCGGGTGGACATCCGAGGCCACGCGATCCTGTTCGCCTCGGGCATCTACGCGAAGCTGCCATCGGACATGCCGGACACGCTGGCCCTGGCGGCGCTGGACGTGTGTGGGGCTCCGGCGCTGGTGGCCCGGTACGTGAAACCCGGGATGACGGTGGCGGTGCTGGGGGCGGGGAAGAGCGGGGCGCTGTGTCTGGCCCAGGCGCGGCGGGACCTGAAGGGGAAGGGCAAGGTGCTGGCGCTCGACATCTCCGAGAAGGCGCTGGCTGCGCTGTCCGGCATCGGCCTGTGCGACACGGCACTGAAGGTGGACGCCACGCAGGCCGTGG
This sequence comes from Hyalangium sp., assembly GCF_035629615.1. Classification (GTDB taxonomy): domain Bacteria; phylum Myxococcota; class Myxococcia; order Myxococcales; family Myxococcaceae; genus Hyalangium. Next base: position 1,378 of record NZ_DASPHO010000377.1, read on the forward strand.
ACGTGATGGAGGCGGTGTCCCAGGCGACGGGCGGCGCGCTGTGCGATCTCGTCGTCAACTGCGCCTCGGTGGGCAACACGGAGATGGCGTCGATCCTGTCGGTGAAGGACGGGGGCACGGTCATCTTCTTCTCCATGGCCACCAGCTTCACCGCGGCGGCACTGGGCGCGGAGGGCGTGGGCAAGGACGTCACGATGCTGGTGGGCAACGGCTATGCGCCCGGCCACGCGGACCTGACGCTGGACCTGCTGCGCTCCGAGCCCGCCCTGCGCAAGCTCTTCGAGACGCGGTACGTCTGAGGCAGGAGCAGGTTCAGGTTCCGAGCGGAGCCCTCCGAACGCGGCCTCCCAGAACCTGACTGCTTGTCAGACAGGTTCGTGCCGTGCGCCGCAGCCGCGAAGTCTCGTGGAGAGAGGGGGGCATTCCGTCAGCTGTTCAGGTAGAAAAGTTCAACATTTCTGCCCGTTTAGGGGTAAGGTGGCCCCATGCCGGGACCGTTCATCCAAGACGAGCAGATTGCGCACGCGCGCAAGCTGGCCGAGGAGATCGTCAACCCGATCTTCGACCTCATCCGTCGCAACACCACCGTGTCCATTGAGCGCACGGTGCTGCGCTTCTTCGGGATCTCGGGCGCCGGGACTCGGGGGGTGCCGCTGGCCAACCTGATGGTGGACAAGCTCAAGGCGGCCGGGGTGCTCAACCGGGGCGCTGCCTACTGGTATGGCCGCGCCCTCCAGCTGGGCGCCAAGAGCCCCCTGGAGGCCGTGGAGCGCCTCACCGCCCTGCCCACCGAGAAGCTGGGCCCCCTGTCGCCGGAGATGGAGCAGAACCTGCGCGCCGAGGTGCGCTCCGAGGCCCGCGCCGCGCGGGAGGATCTCCAGACGCGCATCTCCCAGCGCAACGCGCTCCGCCAGCAGTTCCCCATGTCCCCGCCGCCGCACAAGTACGTCATCGTCGCCACCGGCAACATCTATGACGACGTGGACCAGGCGCGCGCGGCGGCCCAGGCGGGCGCGGACGTGATCGCCGTCATCCGCTCCACCGCCCAGTCGCTGCTGGACTATGTGCCCCACGGCGCCACCACCGAGGGCTACGGCGGCACCTACGCCACCCAGGAGAACTTCCGCATCATGCGGGAGGCCCTGGATGAGGAGAGCCGCAAGCTCAAGCGCTACATCCAGCTCACCAACTACTCGTCCGGCCTGGCCATGTCCGAGATCGCCTTCTGCGCGGCCTACGAGAAGCTGGACATGCTCCTCAATGACGCGATGTACGGCATCCTCTTCCGCGACATCAACATGCGGCGGACGTTCATCGATCAGTACTTCAGCCGCCGCATCTGCGCCATGGCCGGCATCATCATCAACACCGGCGAGGACAACTACATCACCACCGCGGACGCCTACGACGCGGCCCACACCGTCATCGCCAGCCAGTTCATCAACGAGAGCTTCGCCAAGCGCGCGGGGCTGAAGGACTGGCAGCTGGGCATCGGCCACTCCTACGAGATCGATCCGCACCGCCCGGACACGCTGCTGCTGGAACTGTCCCAGGCCATGCTGGTGCGGCGCTGCTTCCCCGACGCCCCGCTGAAGTACATGCCGCCCACCAAGCACAAGGAGACGGACATCTTCTTCAGCCACGCGTACGACGTGATGGCGGACCTCGTGGCCGTCTGGACGCGGCAGGGCATCCAGCTGCTGGGGATGATGACCGAGGCCATGCACACGCCGCTCCTGGCGGACCGGTTCGTCGCGCTGAAGTCGGCCGCGTACCTCCACCGCGCCGCCCGGGGCATCGACGAGGAGTTCACCGTGCGCGAGGACGGCAAGATCGCCGCCCGCGCCCGCGAAGTCTTCGGCAAGGCCATGGAGCTGCTGGAGGAGTGCCACAAGGAAGGCATGGTGGCAGCCATCGGCAAGGGCCGCTTCGGCGACGTGAAGCGCTCGGAGACGGGCGGCAAGGGCCTGGATGGCGTGCTGGAGAAGGCGCCGGACTACTTCAATCCGTTCTTGGAAATCTTGGAGGGCACGCACTCATGATCGGTTCCTTGGTGATGACGGTGGCGCTGGCTGCAAGCAGTGGCGGCTCGGCGGATGCGCTGGCGAAGCACGAGGCGAAGACGCTGACGATCCAGGTGCCTGCCGCCTGGGAGCGCACCGTTCAGGAGGGCACCGAGAAGTTCAAGGCCCCCTCCGGAGACGCCTTCTTCACGCTGGACGTGGGCGCCGTGCAGACGCAGGGCATGCAGGCCAAGGTCTGCCTGGAGAAGATCCTCACCGCCATGGGCGGCAGCGAGGGCTGGGAGAAGGTGAGCCTGGGCCTCAACCCCGCGGCCAGGAAGGTGAGCGTGGACGACGCCAACGAGGAGGGCTCGGAGAAGGTGCGCTCCATGCACTACGTGGGCTGCAACGGGAAGACGACGTGGTCCCTCATCTTCTCCATGAACGACAAGAAGAAGGACCGCTTCGAGCCGCTGGCGGGGAAGATCGCCCAGAGCGTCAGCTACGCAAAGGGGAAGTGAGCGCCTCATGGTGAAGCCGACCAAGCAGATCATCCGCCCCTACGGTGATCGCCGGGACGATGGCGTGGTGCAGCTCTCGTTCACGTTCCCGGTGCCGCTGTCGGAGAAGGCCAAGGAGGCCGCCGCCCAGTACGTGAAGAAGATGGGCTTCTCCGACGTGAAGGTGGCCGCCGCCGAGCGCGCCGCGGACAACTACACCTTCTTCATCGTGTACGCCCGCTCCGGCATGTACATCGACTACGCGGAGATCGACGTCCCCGAGATCGTCATCAAGAAGATGGGGTTTGACGATCTCAACGCCTTCATCCAGGAGAAGCTCGGGCGGCGGATCGTCGTGTTCGGCGCGTGCACCGGCACGGACACGCACACGGTGGGCATCGACGCCATCCTCAACATGAAGGGCTATGCGGGCGACTACGGCCTGGAGCGCTACCCCTGGTTCGAGGCGTACAACCTGGGCAGCCAGGTCCCCAATGAGGATCTCATCACCCAGGCCCTGGCGAAGAACGCGGACGCCATCCTGGTGAGCCAGGTCGTCACCCAGCGTGACGTGCACAAGGACAACTCGCGCCAGTTCATCGAGGCGGCCAAGGCCCGGGGCATCCACGGCAAGACGCTCCTGCTGCTCGGCGGGCCGCGGGTGGACCACAAGCTGGCGCTGGAGCTGGGCTTCGACGCGGGCTTCGGCCCGGGCACCAAGCCCTCGGACGTGGCCAACTACGTCGTCCACGCGCTGCTCAAGAAGCTGGGCAAGGAAGATCCGAACGCGCACTACCAGGGAGAGCCCACGTGAGCACCAAGGCCATCATCCGGCTGCGCATGAGCAGCCATGACGCGCACTACGGCGGCAACCTGGTGGACGGGGCGCGGATGCTGGGGCTGTTCGGGGACGTGGCCACGGAGCTGTGCATCCGCCACGACGGGGACGAGGGCCTGTTCCGGGCGTACGACGCGGTGGAGTTCCTGGCGCCGGTGTACGCGGGGGACTTCATCGAGGCGGAGGGCGAGATCGTCAGCGTTGGCAATACGTCACGCAAGATGCGCTTCGAGGCACGCAAGGTCATCAAGCCGCGCACGGACGTGAACGATTCGGCGGCGGACCTGTTGCAGGAGCCGGTGGTGGTGTGCCGTGCTTCGGGCACCTGTGTCGTTCCCAAGGACAAGCAGCGCATCCAGCGCTAACCCAGGAAGGGGGCCCTCATGAGCATGCCCATGGTCATCACCGCCGCGATGGTCGGTGCGGAGACCACGCGCGAGCAGACGCCGTACCTGCCCATCACCGCGGAGGAGATCGCCGAGGACGCGGTGAGGTGCCGCGAGGCCGGCGCGGCGATGGTCCACCTGCACGTGCGCACTCCGGACGGCAAGCCGTCTCAGGACGCGGAGCTGTTCCGCGCGGCGATTCGGGCGATCCGGAAGCGGACGGACGTCCTCATCCAGACGTCCACGGGCGGCGCGGTAGGCATGAGCGTGGACGAGCGCTGCGGGCCGCTGACGCTGACGGGCTCGGATCGGCCCGACATGGCCACGCTGACGACGGGGACGGTGAACTTCGGCCAGGACGTGTTCTGGAACCCTCGGCCGCTGGTGCGGGACATCGCGAAGCGGATCCGAGCGCTGGGCCTCAAGCCGGAGATCGAGTGCTTCGACGTGGGGATGATCGATGAGGCCAGCATCCTGGCGAAGGAGGGGCTCGTTGATCTGCCGGCGCACTATGACTTCGTGCTCGGGGTGCCGGGGGCGCTGACGGCGCGGGTGGACGCCTTGGAGTTCATGATCAAGTCGCTGCCCGAGGGCAGCACGTGGACGGTGGCCGGGGTCGGGCGGCACCAGCTTCCGTTCGTGGAGCACGCGGCCGAGCGCGGAGGCAACGCGCGGGTGGGGCTTGAGGACAACGTCTACGTGTCCAAGGGCGTGCTGGCCAAGGGCAACTGGGAGCTGGTGGCCGAGGCGGCGAAGCGGGCGAAGGCGAAGGGGCGCACGCTGGCCACTCCGGAAGAGGCGCGGAAGCTCTTGCGCCTCACCTGAGGTCAGCGGCACCCTGGAAGGCGCTCAGCCGTACTGGATTCGGCCTCGGCGCGTGAGGGTGATGCCGAGCAGGGCCAGGGCCCAGGGCAGCCACGCGCCTCCATTCGTCGAAGCGCACCCGCCGCATCCACCGCTTGGAGTCACGGTGATGGACACGGTCGTGGACTCGGAGGCCGCTGTCCCATCGCTGACTCGGTAGGTGAACGAGTCCTCGCCCGCGTAGCCATCCGCGGGGGTGTAGGTGAGGTTCGGCGGGGTGCCCGAGAGCATTCCATGGCTCGGCTGGGTCTCCAGGTAGCTCAACGTGTCGCCATCCACGTCCGTGCCCGCGAGCACCACCTGCACAGGGGTGTTCTGCGGAGTCGTTACCAAGGTCTCCTGCGCCTGGGGAGCGTCGTTCACCGGCGCAACCGTGAGGGTGACAGGGGCGACGCTGGAGTCCGCTGTGCCGTCACTGGCGCGGAAGGTGAAGGAGTCGCTCCCGTGGAAGTTGGGGGCAGGCGCGTAGGTGAGGTGAGGGGCCGTGCCAGAGAGCGTGCCGTGCGCCGGCCCGGACACCACCGTGAAGGTGAGGGTGTCCCCATCCGAGTCCGTGGCCACCAACGTCACCGCCACCGAGGCATCCTCGTTCACGTCCGCCGACCTGGACTGCGCGAGCGGCACGCCATTCACGGACGTGACGGTGAGGGAGACGGTGGCGACGTTGGAGTCCACGGTGCCGTCACTGGCGCGGAAGGTGAAGG
>NZ_DASPHO010000378.1:0-14441 GCF_035629615.1 Hyalangium sp.
AGCGAGTGGCCCTCCACGGAGTTGATGCCGCATGGGTCGAGGCTGTTATGTCTCAGGGCACGTGAGTCTCTTCATGCGCCTGCTCCTGGTCCTGTCCTTCCTCCTGGCCGCACCGCTGGCTGTTGCTCAGGAGAGAGCTCCGAGCGCCCACGGCATGGCAGAGCCCGCCCTGGTGCCCACCGCACGCCCGCCGCTCGTCACGGGCGAGGTGACCACGAAGCGCTTCCGCATCCTCTTCACCGCGCGCTCGGAGGGCGCGGCCCGGGCGCTCGCGGAGAGGATCGAGCTCGTGCGTGACGCCTTCGTGCGGGTGCTCGGGAGGGACTGGCCGGGCATCACGGAGATCCGCGTCGGCGTGGATCGCGCGGAGTACGAGCAGCTGGCGCTGCCTGGGGGCGCGCCGCCCAAGTGGGCCGTGGCGCTCGCCTATCCCGCCCACGGCATCATCCTCTTGAACGCGCGCCACCTCTCCGGGCCGGAGGGCCCTGTCACCCTGCGGCATGAGCTGGCCCATGTGGCGCTAGGACAGTTCGCGCCGGTATGGCCCCGCTGGTTCCAGGAGGGGATGGCCCAGCACCTCACCGGCGAGCGCGTCGCCATCACCCATTATGCGGCGCTCTTCCGCGCGGTGACGCAGGAGCGGGTGTTCCACTTCGAGGATCTCTCCGAGGCCTGGCCGGACATGCCCTCGGATGTGGAGGTGGCGTACGCCCAGAGCGCGGACTTCATGGCCTGGCTGGCCGGCACCCACGGCCCGGGCCCCATGAACCAGCTGCTGGAGCTGGTGTCCAAGGGCGAGCGCTTCGAGACGGCGTTCGGCAAGGCCTTCCGCTCCTCGCTCACGGTGGAGGAGAACGCCTGGCGCGGCGGCCTGTCCACGCGCTTCGGCTGGCTGCCACTCACCACGAGCATGCAGCTGGCCTGGCTGGTGGCCCCTGTGCTCTGTGTTGCCGCGTACATCCGCCGTCGTCTCCAGCGGGCCGCGCGCCTGGAGGCCATGGCCGCCGAGGACGCTGCCGCGGAGGCCGCCGAGGACGCTGCGATCCGGGTACTGGCCGCCGAGGCCGCTCAGCGAGGCCTGCCCCCTCCCGAGGAAGCCGCCGCCGAGTGGGTGGAGCTACCGCCGGAGGAGCCACGCGAGTCCTCGGAGGGTGAGAAAGAGCACGGGCTCCGTCCTCCCAAGACCACGCTCCACTGAGGCAGCCAGCCGACGAGAGCGCGCCGGGCAGCAAACCATGTGCCCCTGTTTCGCCCACGGTCCTACATTGGAAGTGCCTACCTCGGATCACATGAGGCGGACAGTAGGAAAGGGCATGCCCAGGCCCATCCTTTCGGAGCCCCAACCGGAGAAATTACGGCTCCACCCCCTCCCCCTGGGACGAGGGCTCCGTCCAAAGCACTGATTTTCTTGAGCAATGGGACTTCGTGCCCGCTGGCCAGCGACTTGCTTTAGCCATGCCCGTGACGCGGAGGACACCAGAGATGACGGAGCGTGCGAAGCGGGCGGTGGGAGTGGCTCGGGTCTTCACCCAGCAACCAGAGCGGCTCGCGGCAGCGTGGCGGCGGGTGCGGTGCATGGGGAACGCGAAGGCCTCTGCGGCCCACAGCCTGCTGGATGGACTGGTGGAGCCTTTCATCCGCGAAGTGGGGAAGAACCTGGCCGGTGCTGACACGAGCGCCTGGAGCCGGACGCGCGCGGTGCTGCGCCTGTCCTCCGAGCGCGGTGCGCGGGGCCTCTACGAGGAGTTCGCCCTGCTGCGCCGCTGCATGGTGGACGCGGTGGAGGTGCTGGGCGGCGGGGACTCGGAGCGCGCGGTGGTGAACCGCAGCGTGGACGAGGCGGTGGACTCGGCGGTGGCGCTGCTGCAGCGCCTGAAGGATGTGTCAGCCGAGAGGCCTCGGGTGCCCTTCGGAGGTCTGGTGGTGGAGTGGTTCGAGCGGGCTGCGGAGGTCCGGACTCTGCCGGGCGCCGAGGGGCAGCGCGCCGCGCTTCACTGAAGGTGTGCCGATCCGTCCGGCTTGATGCTTCTGCGAGGGAGCGTCCGAGGGCCGGCGGAGGATGGGGGCGTGTCACGGAGTCGGGGGTCTTCGTGACGCGAAACGGGGGGCGTGTTCCCGGCATGGGGGCCAGGTGAGCGCGCCAGAGGGCCGCAGGGACGCGTGGATGGGGGTCTACGCGCCTCGTCGGTCGGACGGATCGGCCGTGTTGTCGCAGGAATGAAGCAGGGAGGGGGAACGCGGGGGGGAGTGCCTTCGGGGGTTGGCGCTCCCTCCCGTGGACTTTTTGCGGGCCTCAGTGGGCCTCCGCCCACGTCTTCCCAGCGCCCACGTCCACCTTGAGGGGCACCTTGAGGGTGGCCACCTGGGACATGCACCGGCGCGCCAGCTCCTTCACCTGCTCCACCTCGGCGTCCGGCGCCTCGAAGAGCAGCTCGTCGTGCACCTGGAGGAGCATCACGGTGCGCAGGCCTTCCTTCGTGAGCGCCTCGTCCACCGCCAGCATGGCCTTCTTGATGAGATCGGCCGCGGTGCCCTGAATGGGCATGTTGATCGCGGCGCGCTCGGCGGCCTGGGCCACCTGCCGGTTGCGCGAGTGGAGATCCGCCATGAGCCGCCGCCGGCCGAACATCGTCTCCACGTAGCCCGTCTTCCGGGCCTGCAGGACGGTGTCCTCGAGGTAGCGGCGGATGCCGGCGTAGCGGGTGAAGTAGCGCTCGATGATGTCGCGCGCCTGCTCCACGGAGATGGACAGGCGCGTGGACAGGCCGTGAGGGGACAGGCCGTAGGCGATGCCGAAGTTCACCGTCTTGGCCACCCGGCGCTGATCGCGATCCACCTTGTCCGGCGTGGTGCCGAAGATCTCCGCGGCGGTGCGGCTGTGGATGTCCTCGTCGTGCTGGAAGGCGTCGATGAGGACGGGATCCTCGGCGATGTGGGCCAGCAGCCGCAGCTCCACCTGGCTGTAGTCCGCGGAGACGAGCTGGTGGCCCGGCTCGGCGATGAAGGCGCGGCGGATCTCCCGCCCCAGATCCGTGCGGACGGGGATGTTCTGCAGGTTGGGATCCGACGAGGACACGCGCCCGGTGGCGGTGGCCGCCTGATGGTAGGTGGTGTGGATGCGCCCGTCCTTGGCCACCAGCCCCGGCAGCGTGTCCAGGTAGGTGCTCTTGAGCTTGGACAGGGAGCGGTACTCGAGGATGGCGCCGGGCAGCGGGTGCTGCTCTGAGAGCTTCTCCAGGACTTCCTGATCGGTGGAGGGGCCCGTCTTTCCCTTCTTGAGCACGGGCAGCTGGAGCTTCTCGTAGAGCACCTGCGCCAGCTGCGGGTTGGAGCCCACGTTGAACTCCTGGCCGGCCAGCTGGTGGATGTGCTTCACCTTGGCCTCGCACTCGGCGTCCACCTTGGTGGAGATCGTCTGGAGCACGGGGGTGTCCAGCTTCACGCCCCGCCGCTCCATCTGCGCCAGCACCGGCAGCAGCGGCAGCTCCAGCTCGCGCGCCAGCTTCGCCATGCCCACCTCCTCCAGCTCCTCCCAGAGCTTGGGGGCCAGGCGCCGCGCAGCGTCCGCGCGATCCGCGTAGGCCTGGGCCACCTCCTCCGGGCCATGGTCCGCCAGCGCCCTGCCCTTCTTCCCCTCCGTGGAGGCGGGCAGCGCGGGCAGCTCCGTGTTCAGCCGCTCACGGGCCAGATCCGTCAGCGCGTGCTCCCGGCGCGACGGGTTGAGCAGGTAGCTGAGCAGCTCCACATCGTCATGGCCCCCGCGCAGCGTCTGCCCGCCACTGGCCAGCACCTGCGTCAGCGCCTTGAGATCATGCCCGCCCTTCTTGACGCCCGGGTCCGCGAGCAGCTCGCCCATGACCGAGGCAAAGGCCGACACGGGCACCTGGGTGGCGCCGAGCACCTGGTGGCGCAGGGGCACATAGGCCGTGCGGCCATCGGGCAGCGCCAGCCCCAGGCCGACCAGGGGCGCGGTGAAGGGAGGCCCCTCGTACGAGGGCACCAGGAAGAGTGAGCCGGCGGTGCGCGCGTCCTGGGCAAACGCCTTCAGCGCCTCCTCGGTGGTGATGAGCGTGGCGGGCGCGGCGGCGGCGGCGGGCGCGGCGGCCTCGGCGGGCTTCGGGGCGGTGGTGTCGGCCGGCAGCTCGTTCACGAGCCGGTAGAACTCCAGCTCCGTGAAGAGCTGCTTGGCGCGCGCGGTGTCGATGGGGCGGCGAGCGAGCTCGGTGATGGGGGACTTCAGCTCCAGATCCGTCTTGAAGGTGACGAGCTGCCGGGCCATGAGCAGGGTGTCGCGGTTGGCGGCCAGCGCCTCGCGGATCTTCGGCTTCTTCACCTCGTCCAGCCGGGCCAGCAGCGTGTCCACATCCCCGAACTGCTGGAGCAGCTCCGTGGCCGTCTTGGGGCCGATACCCGGCACCTTGGGGACGTTGTCCACCGCGTCACCGATCAGCGCCAGGTAGTCGCGCATCTGCCGGGGCTCGATGCCCAGGCGCTCCTTCACCTCGGTGGGGCCGGTGTGCACGTCCTTCATCGGATCAAAGAGGCGCACGTCCTCATCCACGATCTGGATGAAGTCCTTGTCCCCCGTCACCACCTGGACGCAGAAGCCCTCCTGCTTGGCGCGCTTCGCCAGGGTGCCAATCACATCGTCCGCCTCCCACCCGGCCACCTCGAGCACGGGCAGGTTGAGCACCTCCACCACGCGGCGGATGAGCTCGAACTGGGGCACCAGATCCTCGGGCGGGCCCTCGCGGTGGGCCTTGTAGTTGGGATCGATCTTCTGGCGCTCGGTGCGGCTCTCCTTGTCAAAGGCGAGCGCCACATGCGTGGGCTGCAAGTCCTTCAGCGACTTGAGCACCATGCGCGTGAAGCCGAGCACGGCGTTGGTGGGCACGCCCTTGCTCGTGGAGAGCGGGGGAATGGCGTGGTAGGCGCGGAAGATGAAGCCAGAGGCATCAATCAGCGTGAGGACGGGCGCGGAGCGAGGGGGGCTCGGGACCATGCCCGGGCCTTAGCGCGCCTCCCCTGCCCTGTCCACGCCTCTCGCGGGCGCCCTGCCGGACGCCTGGAGCCCTACTTACACTGCAGCTCCTCTTTCTTCTTGGCCATCTTCTCCTCGAGCCCGTCTCCCGGCACCGCCCACAGGGCCACCTCGACCAGATCCTCGCAGCGGCCCGCGCTCGAGAACAGCCGCGTGCCCTGGGTGGAGCACACGTTGCTCAGCACGCGGATGAGATCCGTGTTGCCCTTGTAGAACCGGAAGCCGACCTTCCACAGCCTGCAGGCCCGGAGCGGATCCTCGCGCTTGATCCAGTCCCGGCCACGCTCGTAGGCCTTGTCCGCGATGTCGTTCTGGATGTTCTTCCGGTAGAACGAGGGCACCGTCTCCCAGAGATCGCCCATCAGCCGCTTGTCGATGTCCAGCGCCTCATCGAAGGACTCGGCGGCCTTCTCCACATCCCCGGCCGTGAGATCCGACGAGCCGTCCTTGAAGCGGTTGTCCACGTTGGACACGGCCTTGAGCAGATCGTCCGTCTGCCCATGCAGCGAGGCCTGCTCGTAGTTGGAGCGCACCTTCTGGAGCTTGGCGAGCGCCTCGTTGGCGCGGCCACCCCAGTAGTCAAAGAGGGCGGCGTTCATGTACGGGTTGGGGAACTTCTCCTTGAACATCTTCCTCACCCTCGCGCTGGGCTCGTCCCCGTTGGTCTGCTCGCCCCTGAAGCCCGCCGTGCACTTCCACAGCTCCGCCCTGGGATCCAGCTTCTTCCGGGCGATGAGGAACTGGACGAAGAGCTTGTCCTTCGGGCGCCACTCCCGCTTGCCGATCCGGCCCGACAGGGACACGTTGAAGCCGAGCGGGGGCTCGAGATCCTCGCGTGTCTGGCTCTGGCACCAGTAGCCCATGTACCGATCGCAGCGGGGCACGGCGGCGCTCCACTGTCCGTCGCGCAGGTAGCGCTTGCAGTCGTCCTCGGCGCGCTTGTTCACCTGCGCCAGGGCCTCGTCCATCTTGATCTTCGCGCGGCGGAAGTACTGGCTCTCCTTGGAGATCTTCTGCAGCACGTCGAGCGCCTCCTCTTCCTTGAGGCGCTGGAGCAGCCTGGCGCCCTGCTCGAAGTAGCCGCTGGACTCCTTCTCCAGCTTGATCTTCTTGATGAGGGCGTTGACCTCGGTGTTGATGGGATCGAGGACGCGGGCCTCCTCGCACTTGGCCTCTGCCTTTCCCCACTGGGGCTCGCTCCCCATGTCCGAGGACGCGAAGGAGCGGCACTCGCTCAGCAGGGCCTGGACTTTCTCCCGGGGATCCTCGAGCACGGGCTCGACGATCTCGGGCGGCAGCTCGGGCGTCGCCGTGATCTGCTTGACGACGCCCGCGGCCAGCAGCAGCCCGACCGTGGCTCCCGCGACGATGAGCAGCTTCTTGCGCTTGTTGGGCGGCGGCGCGTCACTCGGATCGGCCTTGCCCTTTCCGGCGGGAGCTCCGCCCCGATCCCGGCGCACGGGCACGCTGCTCCCGTCACCGGACTCGTACACCACCTCCACCATGCCGAACTGGACGATGTCGCCCGGGGAGATCTCCACGGCCTCCTGGCCGATCCGCTCTCCGTTGAGGAGCGTGCCGTTGGCGCTGCCCAGATCGCGCAGGAACACCGCCCCGCGAGGGTTGCGCTCCAGCTCCGCGTGCTTGCGGCTGATCGAGTCGTCCTCCAGCAGCACCCCGGCCGGCGGCGTGCGGCCCACCAGCACCTTGCCCCGGAGGGGATAGGTCTTGTTCGCCCAGGGCCCAGTCAACCCTCGGAGCATGGGCTGCGGTGGGGACGCTCCGGCGGACGCACGCTCGGACCTCGCCAGCGCCGAGCCGGGAGGACGCGCCGGCTTGATGCTGGGCAGCGCCCGGGTGGCCCTCGGCCCGCCCTCGTCGGGTCCTGCGTTGGGCGGGGCCGGCCTCGCGCTCTTGCGCGCTCCCGTGGAGCTCCGTCCCCCTCCGCCCTTGAGCTTCAGCTCATAGTCTCCCAGCACCACCTGTGACTGGGACGTGAGGACCGTCACCTCGCCAATGCGCTCCCCATCCACGTACGTGCCGTTGGCGCTGCTGAGATCCTCCAGCAGCACCTTGCCGCCCTCGACGAAGAAGCGGGCATGCTGGCGGGACACGCCGCCCTCGGTGAGGACGAGTGCGTTGCTCTCCTGGCGGCCAATCGTCAGCTCATCAGCGAGCTCGTGCTCGGTCTCGCTGCCATCAGGATGCCGGACAACCAGTGTGGGCATGGCGAGCTAGTCCTCCCGGAAGATGCTCATGTTCACGGGGATGCCCTTGCGCTGCAGGTCATCGTAGAACTTGGGCACGAAGCCAGACGCCACGAAGCGACCGCGCACCTTGTTGTCGTCCGTGAAGCCGTCCTGCTTGTAATAGAAGATGTCCTGCAGGGTGACGATGTCCACCTCCATGCCAGACACCTCGGTGATGAAGCAGATCTTCCGCGTCCCGTCCGAGAAGCGCGTCTGCTGCACGATCATGTGAACGGCGCTGGCGATCTGCTCTCGGATGGCCTTCACCGGCAGCTCCATGCCGGACATGAGCACCATCGTCTCCAGCCGGGCGATCGCGTCTCGCGGCGTGTTGGCGTGCAGCGTGGTGAGCGAGCCGTCGTGGCCCGTGTTCATGGCCTGGAGCATGTCCAGCGTCTCGCCCGAGCGGCACTCGCCCACGACGATCCGATCCGGCCTCATGCGCAGGCAGTTCTTCACCAGATCGCGGATGGTGATGGCGCCCTTGCCTTCCAGGTTGGGCGGGCGGCTCTCCAGCTGCACCCAGTGATCCTGGGGCAGCTGCAGCTCCGCGGCGTCCTCCACGGTGATGATGCGCTCATCATCGGGGATGAACGAGCTGATGATGTTCAGCGTCGTCGTCTTCCCGGAGCCCGTGCCCCCGGAGATGACGATGTTCTTGCGTGCGCGGACGCACATCTCCAGGAACTCGGCCATCTGCGCGGTGACGGTCTTGTACTTGATGAGATCCTGGATCTTCAGCGCGTCCTTCTTGAACTTGCGGATGGTGATGCAGGGGCCCTTGAGCGCCAGCGGCGGGATGATGGCGTTGACGCGGCTGCCGTCCTTGAGGCGCGCATCCACCAGGGGGCTGGACTCGTCGATGCGCCGGCCGATCGGCGCCACGATGCGCTCGATGACGCCGAGCACCGCCTGGTTGGAGGAGAACGTCTTCTCCGACAGCGTCAGCTTGCCGCGCTGCTCGATGTAGATCTGGTTGGCGTGGTTCACCATGATCTCGCTGATCTCTTCCGACGCGAGGAACGCCTCCAGGGGCCCCAGGCCCAGCGCCTCGTTGATGACGTCGGTGAGCAGCTCCTCCCGGTCCACCTCCTCCGGGAGCTCTCCGTCCGCGTCCATCTGATCGATGATGTCGCGGATGGCCTTCTCGGTCCGGCGCCACAGCTCTTCGTCGCCGAGCCGGTCCATGTCCATGCGGCGCAGATCCAGGTACTCGATCAGCCGGTCATGGATCTCCTTCTGCAGCCGGGTGTACCGCTCGATGCGCGGATCCACCTTGCGCCGGTTCTTCTGCAGGGCGGCCGCCAGCGAGGCCGGCATGTTCTTCTTGTCCCCACCCGCGGGCGGCTGGGCCCGCACCGGCATGGGCGCGGGGGCGGGGGGCTCCTCGTCGAAGCGCTCCTCCTCGTACTGCTCCTCGTCGCCCTCGTAGCCCTCCTCGTCCTCGTAGCCCTCGTCCGGCGGTGGCTCCTCGTCAGAGGCCGGGGCGGAGCCCGTGCTGAGCTCCGCCAGCGGCTCCACGTTGATGATGTAGTCCCCGATGTAGATCTTGTCCGTCGGCTTGAGCACCTGGGGCGCGGCGATCTTCTTGCCGTTCACGAACGTGCCGTTCGTGGACTTCATGTCCAGGATGATGAACTTGCCGTCCTTGGAGACGATCTTGGAGTGATACTTGGAGACGTTGCCCTTCCCGAGAACGATGTCGTTCCCGGCGAGGCGGCCAATGGTGATCTCGTTCTTCTCGAACTCGATCTGCTCGGTGCCGCCACCCTTCTCGGCAAGAGTGACTAGAAACATAGGGCCGGATGGTACCAAGCGCCCTCTCAGGCTCAAAGCGGGTGGCGCGCCTTTCGCAAGGGCCGGAAATGCCGAGGCCGGCGCCCATCTCCGAGGGAGACGAGGCCGGCCCCTGGCCAGGCAGGCAACCGCTCAGGTTCAGTCGAAGATGTTGAAGTTGACCTCGGTGCGGGCCTGCTTGTAGCGCGTCTTCACGTCCTCGATGATCGTGCGGATCTTGTCCGAGTCCGGGTTGACGATGCGCGGGGTGACGAAGATGACCAGCTCGCGCTTGGTGGAGTCGAACGCGCGGCTCTTGAAGAGCTCGCCCACGATGGGGATATGGCCAAGGCCGGGCAGCTTGGACACGGCCTTCTGCTCGTCGTGGCTGAACACGCCGGACAGCACGATCGTCTCCCCGTGGCGCACGGTGACGTTCGTCTTCACCTTGCGGGTGCGGAAGCCGGGCACGGAGGCCGAGCCACCGAAGGACACCGCCACCGAGGTGTCGATCTCCGAGGCCTCTGCCTCGATCTCCGTCTGGATGTTGCCGTTGCGATCCGCGGTGGGGCGCAGGTTGAGGATGACGCCGTAGGGCTTGAACTCCACGGAGAACTGGTTGTTGGTGATGAGGGGGATGGGCACCTGGCCGCCAGCAAGGAACTCTGCCTTCTCACCGCTGGCACACACCAGCTTGGGCTGGGCCAGCAGGCGGCCGTAACCGTCGTTGGCCTGGAAGCCGAAGGACAGCTCCGAGCCCGCCGTCACCGTCGCGTTGGAGGTGCCCGAGCCGAACGTGCCCGGGTACAGCTCCTGGGTGAAGGTGGCGCCGGCCGCCACGCCGCCGGAGATGTCCGTGGGGTAGCGGATGCCGTACCGATCGCGGCTGTTGCGGCGGATCTCCACGAACTGCACCTCGGAGAGGATCATCCGCTTGATGCCCACCACCAGCAGGTTCTCCACCTTCTCGCCGATGGCCTTGGTGATCAGCTCCGCCTTCTGGAGATCCTGCTGGCTCTCCACGGAGCCCTCCAGGAAGATGGTGGAGCCCACGACGTTGGCCTGCACGTTGCGCAGGCCCGCCTTCTGGAAGGCCGCGTTCAGGTTCTGCGCCACCAGCTTCTTGGCGTTGGGCGCGATCTTCACGAAGCTCTTCACGTTCGGGTACAGCGACACCACCTGCTCGATGCGATCCGCGTCCTGCGTGGTGTAGGCCTGGCCGTCCAGGTAGATGCGGTCACCCACCATGCGCACGGACACGCCTTCGATCTCGCCCAGCAGCTTCTTGATCTCGGCGATGATCTCGTTCGGGTCCTGCCGGCGCACGGCGATCAGGTAGCTGACGCGCTGTCCGGAGTTCTTCCAGATGAGGAGCGTCGTCTTGCCCTCGGCCTGACCGACGATGAGGACCTGGTTGTTCCCGATGGTCCTCACCTCGGCGATGCTCGGATCGCCCAGGGCGATACGGGTGATGCCCGGGATGGTGACGACCTTCTGCGTGCCCACGCCCAGAGCGATGGTGCTGCCTTCCTGGGCCCAGGAGGTACCGGACAGGAGCAGGGCGAGGCATACGCCAAGCGTCGCGGCGTGGTGCGTGAAGCGTGTAGACATCGTGCGAGTCCCCTCTGCGCGTCGAATCCGAGCTAGCTCGAGTTGGTCTTCTGCCACCACATGGCCCAGAAAGTGCCCAGGGCGATGGCCACCCCGTAAGGAATGTGCTTCTGCGCTGCCGGCGCGGCGTCCGCGCTCAACAGCCGGGCCCTCACCGCCCACCGCCTCAGCAGAGCGGACAGCGTGTCCCAGACCTCGCCCTTCCAGATGATCGTCACCACTGCCTGGAAGGCGCCTGCCAGGGAGATGAAGGCCGCGGCCGCCATCACCGCTGGGAAGCCCAGCACCGCCCCCACCCCGCCCATGAGCTTCACGTCGCCCCAGCCCATCTTGCCGCGCAGCGCCCCAGGCACCAGCAGCACCGCCAGCCCCACCCCCGACACCACCCCGCTGATCAGCCCCTTCTCCAGATCCCCCACGCCCTCCGTCCACACGCGCACCCCGAGCGCGATCACCATCAGCGGATACGTGACGATGTCCAGGATCCTTCGGCGCAGGACATCCGTCACCACCGAGATCACCAGTGCCACTCCCAGGACTGTCCACAGCGCGATCTGAACAGGGGTCATCCGTCGCCTGGCCGTTCTGAGGCCAGGCTCCCGGACTAAATCAGGGAGCCCCGCATTCAGTCAATTGGTGAACACACGAAGGCCCTGGAAGGCCCGGATCGGCTCAGCGGATGACGAGACGGATCTTCTCGCTGCAGATGAAGTACTCGTCCCCGTCCTCGATCTTGCGGCGCTTGATGCGCTGCTTGTTGAACCAGGTGCCGTTGGAGGAGCCCAGATCCTCGACGAAGTAGTCGTCTCCCTCGCGGACGATGACGGCGTGCTCGCGGGAAACCTTGCCGGAGTTGATGACGAAGTCGCAGTGCTTGCCTCGGCCGATGACGAAGCGATCGTTGGCGATCTTCTGCTGATCGCCGCCCTCGGTGATGAGGTAGAGCGCGGCGCCCTCCTCACTCGGCTCGTCCATGGGCTCTTCGTCCTGCGGCTCCTCGTCGCCCATGTTCTGCAGGCCCGAGTCCTCGGGCAGATCGGGCGGGGCCTCGTCCTCGACGGAGTCGTCATCCACCGGCTGAGGCGGCTCGTTCTTGCCCTTGATGAGGCGCTCGAGCTCGGCGGCGGTCTCCAGCACGCGCTCGGCCACCTCGCGGCGCACCGGATCATTGTCCAGGGCGTTGGAGGAGGGACGATCATCCACCGGGCGCGGCGGCTGGCGCGAGGGGGGATCGTCGCGCACGGGCGCGGGCTTCACGGGCGCGGGGGCCGCGGCGAGCACGGGCGGCCCGGACTTACCCACGGAGGGCCCGCCTCCCGAGGGACGCGCGGAAGCAGGCGGCACCACGTTGAGCGGAGCCGGGGCCTCGGCTCGGGTGGGCTTGCCCACCTCGATGAAGCCATTGAGACGCGCGAACATGAAGAGCGCCTGGTTGATGAGCGCGTCGCGGTCCGAGCCCATCTGCTGGGCCATCTCTTCAAACGTCTCCCACAGGTGGTCGGCGATGCCGACCTTGCGAGCGGGGCGGGAGTTCTGGTCAATCATCGGTGTCGACTCGGAAAGTCTGAGAGGTGGGACACGATAGCAGAGGTCTCCCTGCCCGCCCAGTTACTCAAAGGGTACCAGACCTGTGGTGTTGGCGGTGTTGTCCACGATGCCAGCCAGGGAGAACTGAAGAATGCCATCCGCTGAAGGATAGGCAATATAGGCGAAGTCTGAGTCTCCTACCTTTGTATGCACCACAGGACCTGGGAGGCGGTAGGACGACAGCCCTGCAGACAAGCTACCGGTGTCCAGGCCGACGACGAAGGGCAGGTAGCCCGAGCGGGCCGAGACGATGAGCTGATCCCCTCGCGTCAGGGCCTGGGTCAGACCATTGAGGTTGGACAGCCGGAGGTAGGCGCTGGCCGTACGGAACCTTGCGTCGTCACTGAAGCCCTGGGGGTGGAAGTAGTAGCCCCCCGGGATCCTGAAGGGCATGTCCGCAGGCGTGTCCACCGCCGCCAGCCGTCCCAGATAGCCCCGCAAGTCGCTGTACACCACCAGCGGATATTGTGGACCGGCTCGTACAGTGAAGCGGAGGGGATCCGGGCAATCGCCCGGGATGCGGCCCGCCGTGAGGACGCCCCGGGTCGCCCCGCCATTGGGCGGGGGCTCGGAGCGGGTGCTGATCACGGAGAGAGCCGTGGGGCAGGCCCCCGCCTCGTTCGTCAGCGTGATGAGATCCCCCGGGCGCACAATGGCCTCTTCGCCCGCTGGGGGCATGACGTTCGCCGCCTCCACGAAGAAGGAGCAGGCGTCACCCTCGCAGCGCCTGAGCTCGTCGGTGAAGGGCCGCCCGGAGAGGCCCTGGAACGCACCTTCGTAGAGGACACGATAGGTCTCATCCCGAGTCGCGCCCTCCCTCACCTCGAGATCGATGTAGCCATTGGCGGTGCGCCCCTCGGGAACCTTGGTCTCCCCGTTGATGTTGACGACCGCGTGCCCCGTCGCCGCGACGTCATCGGGAGTGGCGGCATCGGCTGCATCCGGGGTGTTGAGGTCGAACGGCCGCAAGCTCACCGCGTCGAAGAAGTGGATCAGCCCGTTGGAGGCCGGAACGATCCCGACGAGGGGGCGCTTCTGGACGGCGCTCTCTTCGTTACAGCGGACCCTGATGCTGGCATTCTGCGCGAGGGTCAACCCCGCGGGCAGCGCCTGTCCGACCCGGATGGGGAGCATGGGATGGCCGGTAGAGTCCAGGGCCACCGCTCCGGTCGCGGTCTCCACCGCGATGATGCCAGAGCACGCCTCCTGCTCCTGGTTGGCGCACACGCTCTCATCCAGCGCGCCGAAGAGGTACTCGCCCGCTGCGAGCGCGGCCTTCGCGGGGGTGGTGTCGTCGAGCTTGCATGTCCCCTCTTCCAGGCCCGTCGTCGCCACCTTGGAGTGGGTGGCCAGCAGGCGCACGGGCCCGGGGAACTGGTACTCCTTGAGCTCTGCTCCGCTGACCGCGTCGAGCTCGAACGTCCGTCCCTGCTGAGGATCGGTCGAGCTCGCAGCGATGCTCCGGGTGGCGACAGCAATGCGCTCCACGCCCGTGGGAGACGGCAGCACGGCAAGCGCGGTGACCGTCTCTCCCGTCAACGGCGTCTGGAGGGAGATCCGCTCTCCCCGGAGCTTGCTCGGGTCCTGCTCACTCTCGAGTGCCTCCGGCCCTGGCAGCGTCCGCCGGAAGAGCTGCGCCCCGGTGACGTCCTGGGTGGCGTAGTAGAGGACACTGCCCCCTTCCCCGCCCCGGCCCGCGAAGGCCGTGACGAACCCGAGCCCCTCCAGGAGCTTCACCTGCCGGAAGATCGTCGGTTCCGCCCCCACCACGGAGATCTCCTGGGTGCCGGCACTGCGCGCGTAGACGTAGGGGCCCTGGACCTCCTGGCCCTCCGCGTCGTAGCGCACGTCTCGCGCCAGGTAGAGCGGCCGCTTCAACACCGGGATGGAGAGCGACTCGAGCGGGTTGGGTGCGCGGACCCAGTCACGCGGGCTAGCGGTGAGATCCAGAACGCGCAGCTCGTTCTGGTCCGCGGAGGTGACGAAGACATAGCCACCCACCACCGTCAGATCGTAGGTGCCCGACAGCCCCGCGGCCGTCTGCTGGGTCAGCGACTCGGAGCAGCCACCGAGGACCCCCACGCCCAACGCAAGGTAGACAACGGAATGCACCACGAAGCGCTTCAAGGCTCGGTCTCCTACTCGCACGTCGAGGTCCCCTGTCTCTCGTCACGGGC
>NZ_DASPHO010000379.1:0-4634 GCF_035629615.1 Hyalangium sp.
CTCAGGATCTGCCCCATCTTCATGGCGATGCCCTTGAGCTCGCCGAGAGAGCTGACCACCTTCGCAACCGCCTCCAGATCCAGCGGAGCTTCCCCCGCTGCACCCTGCTTCCTGGCGCCCAGCAGCAGGCGACCGCTGCGCAGCGCAGCCCCTGCCGTGCGACCAAGCCGTCCGAGTGTCGAGGTAGGAAGGTCGGCAGAGGCTTCGAGCAGTCGCTGGAGGAGCGCGGCCTTCAGGGAGTCGCGTGAGCTAGCCACAGACGCCTCAATATAGGCGAGACCGGCGCACCGGGCGGCAGCAGCTATGTCCTGGGTTCACCCCAGTGGATGTCCAGCTGGAGTCATACCTGATGAGGAGGATGCCATTGGGCCAACCCATGAGGTAGTGTGGTGGCGAGGAGCGGAGCAGGCCGCTCCGTACGCCAGGAGGACGCATGGAGACGAGGCTGCTCGCGAGGGAGCAGAACCCGGCTTCGTTGAAGGAGGGCACACGGGTCGGGCCGTGGCGTGTGGTGTCCTGGAGAGGGCAGGGTACCTACGGCACTGTCTACAAGGCTGTGCGTGACGGCCGCGAGGAGGAAGGATTCTTCGCACTGAAGATGGCCAACCACGCACGGGATGAACGCTTCGAGCGAGAGGGGGGGCTGCTCTCGCTCATCCGTCATCCGAACGTGCCGCAGCTGCACGGGCAGGGGCACTGGGAGTGCGCGCTGGGGGTGTTTCCGTACCTGGTGATGGAGTGGGTGGAGGGAGTGCCGCTGTACGACTGGTCCAGTCAACGCAACCCCACCCAGCGCCAAGCGATGGAACTGGTGGCTCAGTTGGCGGGAGCGCTGGCGGCTGTGGAGGCGGCGGGTGGAGTGCACCGGGACGTGAAGGGGGACAACGTGCTGGTGCGGCTGGCGGATGGGCGGCAATTCCTGACGGACTTTGGCTCGGGTGTGGTGGCGGGGGCGGCAGTGCTGACGGTGGACATCCTGCCGCCCAACACGATTGCCTACCGCAGCCCTGAGGCGTGGGCGTATCAGCGCTTCAACAGCTTCCAGGCCCAGGCGCACTACGAAGCCAGTGCCAGCGATGACCTGTTTGCGCTGGGGGTGACGGCGTACCGGCTGGTGACCGATGAGTACCCGCCGCCGACGCAGCCAGAGGCGGAAGGCTCCGAGGTGTGGGGGTGGAACGGGAAGGGGGCTCCTGCTCCTCGTGAGCTCAACGCTCAGGTGGGCCCGGCGCTGGACGGGCTCATCATGAGCCTGTTGTCGGTGAAGCCTTCGAGGCGCTTCAACGGCCGTCCGGAGGAGGCGGCAGAGGCGTGGGAGCAGGGGGCCAGAGAGGCGGGGCCCGAGGCGGACGAGCAGCTGTTTGCCTGGGAGACGCAGCCGGTTGCTGAGCGGCACCTGGAGAAGGATCTGGTGAGCCAGAGGTTGGGGCATCGTCCACGGCGCCGGGATCCGGAGGGGGCCCAGCGCTCGAAGGAGCTGGATGCGCGTGCACGCGTGGCGTGGGAGCGCCAGGAGGCCTTGGAGCGGAGGCGTGCGCAGGCTCCAACAGAGAAGGAGGGAGCACGGTTTCCCACCCGGAGGTTCTTGCCGTTAGCGGCTGCGCTGGCGCTGGTGGGTTTTCTCCTCGCGGCTCCGCCGGAGGAATCTCCGCACCCATCGGAGTTGCCTGATGTGGTGCAGGCCGAGCTCCCTCACGAAGAGGGGGGGAGGGATGGTGGCCCTGTGGGGTTGGGTGACGGCTTCTCCTCTGTGGCAGTGGAGGAGAAGGTGCCGCCGTATGGGACGGAGACGGCAGGCGTCGCCGTCGACCTGCCGAAATCTCCCCTGGACGGACAGCGGCGCCCTCCCTGTAGACCCCGGTTTCTTGAGGTGGAGATTCACGGTGGCTGTTGGTACGCGGCTGATCGCATGAAACCCCCTTGCGACCCGGGTTCTTACGAGTGGGAGGGGACCTGCTACGTGCCCCTCTACTCTCCTCGCCGCGAGCCGGCCTCGGACGAGCCGTAGCTCCAGGGTGAGCGCTTCGGTGTGGCTCATGGCTACCATGCGTGAGAAGTTCCCTGGCCTCGCAGGGCTGCTTGAGAATGCGAGGGTGGTGCCGGGTGCGGCCCGCCGTCTACGGCAGGACCTCTGCGCCGGGGCTACCCCATGGCGTCGTCGTCGCTTGAGGCCTGCGGAGCGTCGCTGCCCGGCCTGTTCAAGGCAGCCCAAGCCGCTTCGGATGCCGCGCAGCTGCCGCTTTCCAGCGTCGGAACACCTCTGCGTCGTAGTGACCATCCCGGCGACCGTCTTCCTGCACTCGCATGTTCCGGCTCATGCCTTCGTGAACCATGCGCGCAGCGAGGCACTGGCGGACGTTGATCGCCATCCGCGAGAGGGTGTCCTTTGCCACCACGCGCCGGGCGGCCCTGTCCATGCCGGCAGCACACCGCGTCGTTGGCAGTCCGAGGGTATTCCTGTGACTGCTGCCCAGGCTGCCCCACCACGGGGGCTCCACGTCCAACAGGCGTCATGGGAGGAGCAGGGAAGCCAGGCCCTGGAGCTGCCTGGGAGTAGGTGTGTTGCGACGAACTGGAGCAGCCAGATGCGAGGAGGAGGAGCAGAGACAGGTGGCGCATGCCCCTCATGGCGGCCAACCTCCTCCCCCCGGCGCGGTCCAGGGGGAGCTCTTCAACGACCGGGTGGTCAGAAACGGTTATTACATGACAGACGTGTATGTCATGTTATCCGGGTGAATCGCGGTCCTCCGGGAGTTGCCCTGGGTGGCTCGCGCGTCACGTGTTGTCCCCCCCCGTTTCGGAGGAAACTCCATGCCGAAGACATCGCCTCTCCCCTCTCGTTTGATCCTCAGCGCCCTGGTGGGCCTGGCCCTGTGCGCCGTTCCGCAAGCGGCCGAGGCCGCACCGAAGCTGCTGGCACCGCGCGCCATGGCCGAGAAGCACACGGGCCGCGAGCTGCCCGCGGACACGTTCGTCGAGCGCCTGGTGGTGAAGTTCCACGAGGGCAGCCGCGTACGCCTCCGCGGTGGCCGGCTGACAGCCCTGTCCGTTGAGCGTGGCGCGGCCGAGCGCGGCCTGCTGGCCAGCCGTGGCCTGAGTGAGGCGCGCTTGCAGGCCTCTATCTCCAGCACGGAGGCACTCCTCGAGCGCGCCCCGCGCATCGGTGCCCTGGCCCGTCACTTCGATGAGGACGAGGCCACGCTGGAGGCACGCAAGGCCTCTGGTGAGGAGCTCAGCGGTCAGCAGCTGGCGGACCTGAACCTGTACTTCGAGGTGCCGCTGCTGCCGGGCACCACCGCCGAGCGCGTGGCCGAGCTCGTGGCCAGGCTCAACGCCCTGGAGGGAGTCGAGGTGGCCTACGCCGAGCCCCCTCCCGAGCCCGCCATGGTGAACTTCGGCATGGACGCGGCCGTGCGCAGCCTGCTGGCCGCCGCCGACATCGCGCCCACCACCCCGCTGTACGAGGCCAACCAGGGCTACCTCAACACCGCGCCGGGCGGCATTGACGCGAAGTACGCGTGGACGGTGGGCGGCGGCAAGGGGCTCAACGTCAAGGTAGTAGACATCGAGGGCGGCTGGCGCACCACCCACGAGGACATGCCGGCCCTCTTCACCCAGATCGGCACGCAGTACAACGACATTGGCTGGCGCAACCACGGCACCGCGGTGCTGGGTGAGATCGTCGGCGTGGCCAACGCCTACGGCGTGACGGGCATCGCCAACCAGGCGCAGGCGGGCGTGTCCTCCGTCGGCAGCCAGAGCTCTGCCACCGCCATCTCCAAGGCCGCGACGGCCGCGGGCCTCGGAGGTGTCATCCTGATTGAGCTGCACTCGCAGGGCCCGTCCGACGGCACGGCCTGCACCTGCAACACCGCCCAGTGCAACTACATCGCCATGGAGTACTGGCAGGCCAACTACGACGCCATCGCCACGGCCACCGCCAACGGCGTGGTGGTAGTGGAGGCCGCCGGTAACGGCAGCGCCAACCTGGACAGCTCCGCGTATGGCACGGCCTTCAACCGCACCGTGCGTGACTCAGGCGCCATCATCGTGGGCGCCAGCACCTCCACGACGCGCGTGCCCATGTGCTGGACCAACTACGGCAGCCGTGTGGACGTGCACGGCTGGGGCGAGAAGGTCTACTCCATGGGCTACGGCGCCCTGTTCGGCTCGGCGTACGGCGAGAATCAGTTCTACACCGCCACGTTCAGCGGCACCTCCAGCGCCTCGCCCATCATCACCGGCGCGGCCGCCAGCGCGCAGGGCGTGGCGCTCGCCAATGGCCGCCGGCTGACCTCCAAGCAGATGCGCGGCGTGCTGAGCGGCAATGGCACCGCGCAGGCCGCTGACTCGCGCAAGATCGGCTCGCTGCCGGACCTGCGCAAGGTGCTGCCCAAGGTCATCGCCGGGACCTACTGACCGGCAGGCCCGGAGCCGCGGATCCTCCCGCGGCTCGGGTGAAGGCGCCTGGGTGCCACGCTTCAGGCGCTGAGCCGGAAGACCTCGGCGTTCTTCACATCCGGCACGTGGACACGGTGGGAGTCCGAGTTGCGAGGTGCCATGGCGCCGTAGGCCTCGGTGGCCAGATAGAAGGTGGTGCGCACCCGCCCGCCCTCGCGCCGCATGGAGGCCCA
>NZ_DASPHO010000380.1:0-2817 GCF_035629615.1 Hyalangium sp.
ACGGTGCGCCCGGCGATGCTCTACGTCCTCACGGATGCGGGGCTCACCGTGCTGCGCGGCCACTGAGCCAGGCATTCCTCACAGGAAGACGGCGGGGGAGGGTGTCCACACACACCCTCCCCTGTTTGCTTTGGCGTCGCCTTCCTGCCTGCCCCCCCTCAAGTCGAGCAGCCCAGGGGCACCAGCGAGCGCGCGGCGAAGGAATTTCCATAGGGGCTTCGGACTTTTTCTCCACCGACGCTCTGGATGCTCGTGGGGTAAGCGGGTCCGTTCCCCCACCTTCATTCATGTGGGATCTCTTCTCTAGAATCCGCAGCTCTACACCGCCCCCGGAAGGAACCGCATGCGCCTGAGACTCTCCCGACGCCTCGCTCTCCGCGCCGCGAGCCCGGCGCCTGTCGCGAAGGGTCGCAGCCGCCTGGCCCTGGCCCGGAATGAGGTGGTGGCGAGGGGTGAGGAGGATCCGCTCCGCTCCGAGCTCCGGCTGCGCTGGCGCGATCACTTCGCGCTCAACGAGTACGAGCTCCATGTGCCCGGGCTGCACCCGGCCCATGACGGGCTGCGCGTGGCCCAGCTCTCGGACATCCACGTGGGGCAGGCCACCTCGGATGTGCGCATCCGCCGCGCGGTGATGGCGGTGAACGCCTCGGCGCCGGACCTGGTGTTCCTCACGGGCGACTACGTGACGCACAGCCCCAAGCCGCTGCCACGCGTGCGCGAGGTGCTCTCAGGGCTCACCGGCCCTGTCTTCGTGGTGCTGGGCAACCATGACCACTGGGTGAACGCGCCCTACCTGCGCGAGGGCTTCGAGCGGCTGGGCTACACGGTGCTGCAGAACGAGCACCGGACGGTGCACGTGCGCGGAGCTCCCGCGGCCATCCTGGGCGTGGACGATGGGCGCACCGGGCGCGATGACGTGGAGTCCACCTTCCGGGGCGCGCCCACCTCTGGCACGCGGCTGGTGCTGGCGCACACGCCGCCCACGGTGGAGAAGCTGCCGGCCTACGCAGGGCTGGTGCAGTTCTCCGGGCACACGCACGGCGGCCAGTTCTGGGTGCGCGGCCTCACCGAGGCCCTCTTCCGCCGCGCCGGCCAGCCCTACATCCGCGGGCATTACACGGTGCGGGGCAACCAGCTCTACGTGAACCAGGGGCTGGGCTTCGGCTTCGGCGGGCCGTACCTCCGGCGCGGCACCGAGCCAGAGGTGGCCTTCTTCACCCTGCGCGCCGCCTCCGCCGTCCAGGCCGTGGCTCAGTAGCGCCCCTTCAGCCCCATGATGGGCAGCACGACGGGGAGCCCGATCGGCTCCTTCGTCAGCTGCGAGCCCGTGGGACCGAAGCTGCTGTAGTTGAACCCGACCACCTCCTTGCTGATGCTCACGTTCAGCATGTCCAGGTACACCTCGAGCGCGAACGTCTCGTAGGCCCACGCCTTCGACAGCCGCACGTCGAAGCGGAAGAAGGCCGGCAGCCGATCCACCTGGTCTCGATCCACCGGGATCCAGTCGGGGAACGTGGCGCCATCCGGGGACCTCCGGAGGCCCTCGCGCTGGGTCTGGCCGCCGAGCCCTGTCTCCGGACGTCCCGTGTTGAAGTGCAGCACCCCGCCCAGCGTGATGTTGTTGGCGAACTTGTAGCTGATGACGAGGTTGAGGATGTGCGTCTGGTCGAACACGAAGGGCAGGTTCTTCGCGTCGACGTTGATGGGCTCCCCAAAATCATTGTAGCGGATGAAGCGCGTGTACCGCGTGCTGCGCTGCAGCGAGTACGAGAGCCAGCCGAACCAGTTTCCTCCCAGCGGGCGACGGAGCAGCAGCTCCATGCCGTACGCCAGGCCGTGGCTGGCCAGGTTCGGCAGCTCCGGCCGCTCCTCTTCGACTTGCATGGCCTGCACCCGTGACCGGGGCCACCCCTCCGGCCCGGTGACCGGGGAGGTGTCATCCACGTCGTCGGTGAGGGTCTCGTCCGCGAAGGGCGTGAGTTCCACGGTGCGCACCATCGGGTTGACATAGAAGTCCAGGCCCACCTCGAAGGACCTCGGAGCCTTCCACTCCGCTCCCACGGAGAACTGGAGCGCCTCCTGCAACCCTTGATCGAGCCCCGCGATGTCCACCACCGGGATGCTGATGAGCGTGGTGGGCGCCTGGTGGAACAGGCCCGCGCCGGCCTTGAGCGTCAGATCCTCGCGGAGCTTGTAGCGCGCGGTGAGCCGCGGCTCGATCGCGACGTGGTTGATGCCGCCCGTCAGGTGGTAGTTGTCCACGCGCAGGCCTGGCACCACCATCCACCGGTCGTCCGGCTGCCACAGCAGCTCCCCCCACGCCCCCGCGAAGACCCCGACCGCCAGGGCGTTGAAGCTCACCTCGGTGCTGCCGCCGCCATCGAACGGGTCCTCCACCGTGGAGAGCGAGACATCCGCGACCTTGCGATCGATATCCGCGCCACTGCGCAGGAACAGCCGCTCGGAGAGCCTCGCCTCGTAGGCCGCCCGCACCGCCAGCGTCCCCTGATCGATGTGGAAGCCCGTCTCGTCTCCGGTGGTCTCGCTGACCACCGAGAGCCGATCAAATCCCCACGTCACCCCTGTCTCCAGCTCACCGGGCCCTACGGGCCGACGGTCCCGGAGGTCCAGCCGGTGGAAGAGGATGGTCTGCAGCGCCGTGGTGCCCAGCGCGTCCTGCGCCCGCGTGCCGAACGTGTCCGAGGAGCCGAACGCGAACAGGCGCAGCCTCCCGTCGCCCAGTTCCTGCTCCACGCGCGCCTGGTAGTCCCAGAAGTCCAGGACGATCTTGTCGTTCTTCCGGCCCGGCGGCGGCGG
>NZ_DASPHO010000381.1:0-9908 GCF_035629615.1 Hyalangium sp.
CAGGCGCACCAGTCGAAGAAGGGCACCCCCACCATGGGCGGCCAGCTCATCCTCCTGTGCATCGGGACGGCGACCCTGCTGTTCGCGGACCTGAAGAGCCGCGGCGTCTGGGTGATGCTGCTGCTCACCTTTGGCTACGGCTTCATCGGCTTCTTGGATGACTGGCTCAAGCTTTCCAAGCGCAACTCCAAGGGATTGGCCGGGCGCAAGAAGATGGTGCTGCAGACCATTTTCTACCTGATCGCCATCTTCGGCTTCATGTGCACGTGGACGAAGGCGGACGGCTCCTTCGGCCCCACGCTGCTCATCAGCACCAAGCTGACGCTGCCCTTCATCCCCTCGCACTGGTTCAGCCCGGATCTGGGCTGGCTCTACGTGGTGTTCGGCTGGATCGTCGTCGTGGGCACCTCCAACGCGGTGAACCTCACGGATGGCCTGGACGGCCTGGCGATCGTCCCCACCATTGTCGCGGCCACGACCTTTGCCATCCTCTGCTACGTGGCGGGCACCACGCTGCACCTGGCGGACTCGCAGACGGTGAACGGGGTGACGCGCGTCGTGGCCACGCCGCTGTACCAGTACCTGGGCATCCTCCAGGTGCCGGGTGGGGCGGAGCTGTCCGTCTTCTGCTCCAGCATCGTGGGCGCGGGCATCGCCTTCCTCTGGTTCAACACCTACCCCGCCTCCGTCTTCATGGGTGACGTGGGCTCGCTGGCGCTGGGTGGCGCGCTGGGCGGGCTGGCCGTGCTCTCCAAGAATGAGGTGGTCTCCGCCATCATCCACGGCGTCTTCTTCGCGGAGATCCTCAGTGTGATGATTCAGGTCATCTCCTTCAAGACGACGGGCAAGCGCGTCTTCAAGATGGCCCCGGTCCACCACCACTTCGAGCTCAAGGGTCTGGCCGAGCCGAAGATCATCGTCCGCTTCTGGATCGTCGCCATCCTGTGTGGCGGCGTAGCGCTGCTGTCCCTCAAGCTCCGCTAGGAGTCGCATCCCATGTCCTCCGCCTCCGCGCTGTCCGGTCAGAAGGTGTTGGTGTTCGGGCTGGCAAAGAGTGGAGTGGCGGCCATCAAGCTGCTGCTCGCGAATGGGGCCCAGGTGACGGCGCTCGACGCCCGGGACGAGGCGTCGCTGGGCGAGGTGGCCCGTGAGCTGAAGGCCCAGGACGTGAAGCTGGTGACGGGGGCGACGCCGCCCGGGCTGCTGGAGATGCAGCACCTGGTGGTGGTGAGCCCCGGCGTGCCGCTGGACCTGCCGGAGCTGAAGGCCGCGGCCGAGACGGACATCCCCATCTGGGGCGAGATCGAGCTGGCCTGGCGCTTCCTCTCCGAGGTGCCGCTCATCGGCATCACCGGCACCAACGGCAAGAGCACCACCACGGCGCTCACCGGCGAGCTCTTCAAGCGGGGCGGGGGCCGTACTTTCGTGGGCGGCAACCTCGGGCGGCCGCTGGCGGAGGCCGCGCTCACGCCCAAGGACTGGGACACGCTGGTGGTGGAGCTCTCCAGCTTCCAGCTCGAGGGCGTCCACCAGATGCGGCCCAAGGGCGCGGCCATCCTCAACCTCACGCCGGACCACATCGATCGCTACGCGAACCACGAGGCGTATGGCGAGGCGAAGGCGCGCATCTTCGCCAGCCAGGGCCCGGGTGGCTTCGCGGTGGTGAACGCGGATGACGCGCACGTGCTGCGGCTGGGGCTGCTGGCGAACGTGCCCGTCTACGGCTTCAGCCTCACGGGCCAGGCCGCGCAGGGCGGCCCGAAGCTGACAGGGCTCGCGGTGGCGCGGCCGGGGGGCTTCCGGCTGGACTTCCTGAAGGAGGACTACTCGCTGACGAACCGCGCGCTGCGCGGGGGGCACAACACGCAGAACGCCATGGCGGCGGCGCTGCTGGCCCGGCTGGGCGGCGTGTCGCGCGAGGCCGTGCAGGCCGGGCTGGACAGCTACCCGGGCTTGCCCCACCGCCTGGAGAGCGTGCGAGTGCTGGAGGGGGTGGAGTGGGTGAATGACTCCAAGGCCACCAACGTGGACTCGGTGCTGGTGGCGCTGCGGGCCTTCCCGGGCAACCTGCTCCTCATTGCGGGCGGGAAGGGGAAGGGCGCGCCGTACCAGCCGATGGTGGAGGAGGGGCGGGGCAAGGTGAAGACGGTCCTCACCCTCGGCCAGGACGCGGAGACGATTGCCGCCGCGTACCAGGGGCACGCGGAGGTGCACCCGTGCGGCACGCTGGACGTGGCCGTGAGGAGGGCACGCGAGCTGGCGAAGGCTGGCGACACGGTGCTGCTGTCCCCCGCCTGCGCGTCGTACGATCAGTTCAAGAACTTCGAGGACCGCGGCGACACCTTCAAGCGGCTCGTGCAGGGGCTCTGAGGTACAGGCCATGAAGACAACCGCCGCGCCCGTCCGGTTCGATCCCATCCTGCTCTGTGCAGTGCTCGCGCTCGTGGCGCTGGGGCTGGTGATGGTCTACTCGGCCAGCGCCATCCTCGCGCAGGACAAGCTGGGCGACAGCCTCTACTTCCTCAAGCGCCAGCTCGTGGCGGCCGGCATGGGCGTGGTGGCCATGGCCGTGGCAATGAAGGTGGGCTGGCGCCGGCTGGCACGCCTGGCCTGGCCGCTGCTCATCGTCACCATTGTGCTGCTCGTCATCGTGCTGATTCCGGGCATCGGCACCACCGTGGGCGGTGCGCGCCGGTGGATCCGCTTCCCGGGCTTCGGCCTCCAGCCGGCCGAGGTCGCCAAGTTCGCCTGGGTCGTCTACCTGTCCTACTCGCTGGCCAAGAAGCGCGAGAAGGTGGCCACCTTCTCCGTGGGCTTCCTGCCCCACCTGCTGCTGTGCGGCGTGCTGGTGATGCTGTGCATGCGCCAGCCGGACTTCGGCAGCTCCGTGCTGCTCGTGTTCCTGCTCTTCGTGCTGCTCTTTGCCGCGGGCACGAAGCTCAGCTACCTGGTGGGCTCGGTGCTGCTGGCGCTGCCGCTGGCGTACGTGGCCATCGCCTCCAGCCCCTACCGCATGAAGCGCGTGCTGGCCTTCCTGGATCCCTGGGCCCACCGCCATGACGTGGGCTACCAGGTGGCCGAGTCGCTCATGTCCATCGGCTCGGGAGGGCTCACAGGACTCGGCCTGGGGGACGGACGGCAGAAGCTCTTCTTCCTGCCCGAGGCCCACACCGACTTCATCTTCGCCATCATCGGCGAGGAGCTGGGGCTGGTGGGCGTGACGCTGCTGGTGGCGCTCTACGCCATCGTCATCTGGCGCGGCGTGCGCATCGCCCTGGCCGCGCCGGAGCCGTTCGGCACGTACCTGGGGCTGGGCCTCACCTCGATCGTCGCATTCCAGGCGGTGGTGAACATGTGCGTGGCCATGGGGTTGCTGCCCACCAAGGGGCTGACGCTGCCCTTCGTCTCCTACGGCGGCACGTCGCTGCTGGTGTTGATGGGGACGGCGGGCGTGCTGCTGTCGCTGAGCACCGCCGCAGACGGGGCTCAGCGGACCTCCCGCGTGGGCGGCGAGATGCGGGAGGTGGCGGCGTGAAGGTCCTCATCGCTGGTGGCGGGACGGGTGGGCACCTCTTTCCAGGCATCGCCCTGGCGGAAGAGGTGGTGACGCGCCACCACAAGAACGAGGTCGTCTTCGTGGGCACCGAGCGGGGCCTGGAGGCGAGGGTGGTGCCGCAGGCGGGCTTCCCGCTCGAGTTCATCCGGGCCCGAGGCCTCAAGGGCAAGGGGCTGGGGCAGCTCCTCCTGGGCCTGCTGACGCTGCCGCTGGCCTTCCTCGAGTCCTTCCGCATCCTCCAAAAGCACAAGCCGGACGTGGTGGTGGGAGTGGGCGGCTACGCCAGCGGGCCGGTGGTGATGGCCGCGTGGATGCTGGGCATTCCCACCGCGGTGCAGGAGCAGAACGCGCTGCCGGGGATGACCAACAAGATCCTCGGCAAGTTCGTGAAGGTGGTCTTCACCGCCTTCGAGGAGGCGCGGAGCTTCTTCCCCGAGGGCAAGGTGCAGCTGGTGGGCAACCCCATCCGCCGCAAGCTGATGGACAACTACCTGCGCTCGCACGTGGCGCATCAGCACTTCTCCGTCCTCGTCTTCGGCGGCAGCCTGGGCGCCAAGGGCATCAACCAGCGGGTGGTGGAGGCGCTGGACTCGCTGCAGGACTTGAAGGGCCAGCTGAGCTTCGTGCACCAGACGGGGAAGAACGATCTGGAGATGGTGCGCAAGGGCTACGCGGACCGAGGCTTCCAGGCCGAGGTGGTGGAGTTCATCGACGACATGTCAGACGCCTACGCCAGGTCGGACTTGGTGGTGTGCCGGGCCGGTGCCAC
Source organism: Hyalangium sp. (assembly GCF_035629615.1). Lineage (GTDB taxonomy): Bacteria > Myxococcota > Myxococcia > Myxococcales > Myxococcaceae > Hyalangium. The sequence goes on from NZ_DASPHO010000381.1 coordinate 4,326, forward strand.
CACGCTGGCCGAGCTCACGGTGTGCAAGAAGGCCAGCATTCTCATTCCCTTTCCGTACGCCACGGATGACCACCAGGCCGTCAACGCCCGGGCGATGGTGGAGGCGGGGGCCGCATTGATGTTCCGCGAGGCGGAGCTCACCGGACAGATGCTGGCCGAGCACATCCGTCTCCTCAAGACGGAGCCAGCGCGCCTGAAGCAGATGGAGAAGAAGGCAGCGCTGCTGGGCCGCCCCGAGGCCTCCAAGGAGCTGGCGGACGTGTGCGTGGATCTGATGGTGAAGGCGTACGGGCCCAACGGCCGCGAGCGTGCGGCGAAGGCCGAGACGCCCAAGCCCTCCAGGAGCAAGTGAGTCATGACCCAGGGTGGCGGCAAGCCCCAGAGCCTCTTCAAGACGCGCCATGCGGCACAGGTGCACTTCGTGGGCATCGGCGGCATCGGTATGAGCGGCATCGCCGAGGTGCTGCTGAACCTGGGCTACCGGGTGTCGGGCTCGGATCTGAAGGGGAGCGACATCACCCGGCGGCTGGCCGCCATGGGCGCCAGCATCTACGAGGGCCACAAGGCGCAGAACCTCGTGCAGGCGGACGTGGTGGTCATCTCCTCCGCGGTGAAGAAGGACAACCCGGAGGTGGTGGCCGCGCGCCAGCGGAAGATCCCCGTCATCCCCCGCGCGGAGATGCTCGCGGAGCTCATGCGCCTCAAGTACGCGGTGGCGGTGGCCGGCAGCCACGGGAAGACCACGACGACCTCCATGGTGGCCACGGTGCTCTCGGCGGCGGGGCTGGACCCGACGGCCGTGGTGGGCGGCAAGGTGAACGTGCTCGACTCCAACGCCAAGCTCGGAAAGAGCGAGCTGATGGTGGTGGAGGCGGACGAGAGCGATGGCAGCTTCCTCAAGCTGCACCCCGCCATCACCGTGGTGACGAACATCGATCCCGAGCACATGGACCACTACGGGACGCTCGAGGTGCTGAAGACGGCCTTCGTGGAGTTCTGCAACCGCGTGCCCTTCTACGGGCTGAACGTCCTGTGCCTGGATCACCCCAACGTGCAGGAGCTGCTGCCCCGGCTGGAGAAGCGCGTCGTCACCTACGGCAGCTCGCACATGGCGGACTACCGCCTGGAGGGCATCACGCTGGAGGGCTTCACCACGCGCTTCCAGGCCTTCCGGCGAGATGAGCCGCTGGGCGAGTTCCGCGTGCGCATGGTGGGCGCGCACAACGCCCTCAACGCCCTGGCCGTCATCGCCGTGGCCGAGGAGATGGAGATCCCGCTGGACACCGTGCGCGGCGCGCTGGCCGAGTTCGGCGGCGTGCAGCGGCGCTTCACGGTGCGCGGCGAGGTAAGCGGCATCACCGTGGTGGACGACTACGGGCACCACCCGACCGAGGTGCTGGCCACGCTGGCCGGCGCGCGGCGGGCCTTCGGGCGGCGGCTGGTGGTGGCCTTCCAGCCGCACCGCTACAGCCGCACCCATGATCTGAAGAAGGAGTTCACCACCTCCTTCAATGACGCGGACGTGCTCTTCGTCTCCAGCGTCTACGCGGCCGGCGAGGAGCCCATCCCCGGCGCAACCGGCGATGCGCTGGCGGAGGCCATCCGCGCCCACGGGCACCGCGACGTCACCTACGTGGAGAAGCGCGTGGATCTGCCCGCCGCCATCGCTCCCCGGCTGCGCGAGGGAGACATCGTCCTCACGCTGGGCGCCGGCGACATCACCCAGGTGGGGCCGGATCTGCTGGCCCTGCTCGGGAAGACCGGGGTCGCCAAGGGCGGGTGAGTATGACGGCGCGCATCGCATCCTCACTCCCGGAGCAGGTGTCGCTCCTCGGAGGCTGTGAGGTGAAGGCGGGCGAGCCGCTCGCTCCCCTCACCAGCGTCCGGGTGGGAGGCCCGGCGGAGGCGCTCGTGCGTCCGCGCAGCCCCCAGGCCCTCGTCGCGCTGCTGCGGCTGGCCCGGGAGGAGGGCGCGCCCGTCTCCATCCTCGGCGGTGGCGCCAACACGCTCGTGGGAGATGGGGGCGTGAAGGGCATCACCCTTCGCCTCCCGGGAGATCTCTTCCCGGAGGTGGCCGAGGTGAGCGAGGAGGAGGGGCGGCTCACGCTGAGCGCGGGCGCGGCCATCGTCCGGCTCATCAACCTGATGCGGGGCAACGGCCTCGTCGGCGCCGAGTTCCTCGCCGGCATCCCCGGGACGCTGGGCGGCGCGGTGGCGATGAACGCCGGCACCAAGAACGGCGAGTGCTTCCGCGCCGTGGAGGCGGTGGAGGTGGCCACCGTGGACGGGGTGGGGTGGCTGGAGAAGGCGCGCATTCCTCACGCCTACCGGCACTCGGAGCTACCCCCGGGCGGGGTGGTGACGCGGGTGCGCTTCCGGCTGCTCAAGGGAGACGTCGCGGCCTCCAAGCAGGCCATGGACAAGGACCTGGCCTACCGCAAGAGCACCCAGCCGCTCAGCCAGCCGAACTTCGGCAGCGTCTTCACCAACCCGCCGGGCGACTTCGCCGGGCGCCTCATCGAGACGGTGAGCCTCAAGGGCCACACCCTCGGCCGCGCGCAGGTGTCCACCCTGCACGCCAACTGGATCGTCAACCTGGGCGGTGCCACCGCCCGCGACGTCCTCGGGCTCATCACCCTGATGCAAGAGCGGGTGAAGGCCGAGACAGGCGTCGAGCTCAAACCCGAAGTCAAACGCGTAGGGGAGTTCCTTCCGTGAGCGTCCTGTCCAAGTCCGATCTCAAGTCCAAGCGCGTCGGCGTCCTCATGGGCGGCCTGTCCGCCGAGCGTGACGTGTCCCTCCGCACCGGAGCCGCCGTGTCCAAGGCGCTGCGCTCCCTCGGCTATGACGTGGTGGACATCGACGTGGGCAAGGATCTGGCCGTGCGCCTCGCCGCGGAGAAGGTGGACGTGGCCTGGCTCGCGCTCCACGGCCGCTACGGAGAGGATGGCTGCATCCAGGGCCTGCTCGAGGCCCTCTTCATCCCCTACACCGGCAGCGGCGTGCTCGCCTCGGCCATGGGCATGGAGAAGGTCTACGCCAAGCAGGTCTTCACCGTCCACGGCATCCCCACGCCTCCTTATAAGGTCTTCTCGGACGCCCCGAGCGCCCGGGCCGCGGTGGACTCGCTGTCCTTCCCGTTCCCCGTCGTCGTCAAGCCCAGCCGCGAGGGCAGCAGCGTGGGTGTCCACGTCTGCAAGACGAAGGAGGCGTACCTGGCCGCCGTGGACGATGCCTCCCAGTACGCCGGCTTCCTCCTGGTGGAGCAGTTCATCAAGGGCCGCGAGGTGCAGGGCGCCGTGCTGGATGACGAGGCGCTCGGCGTCATCGAAGTCGTGGTTGCCCGCGAGTTCTACGACCAGGAGGCCAAGTACACGGCGGGGAGTGGTACGCGGTACCTCTTCCCAGCACCCCTGCCCGCAGATCAGTATGCGCGCGTGAACGCGGTGTGCCTCGCCGTCCACAAGGCGCTCGGCTGCAAGGGAGCATCGCGCTCGGACGTCATCGCCACCGAGTCGGGAGAGGTGTTCGTGCTGGAAATCAACACGCTGCCGGGCATGACGGAGACGAGCCTGCTGCCGAAGATCGCCGCGGGCCAAGGCATTGACTTCCCCACCTTGTGTGAGCGGATCCTCCTCGGCGCCTCCCTCAAGGCCTGAGCCTCCAGCAGGAGCTCCTAAGGGGTTTCCCCTAGGCGCCGCTACAGCCACGTACCTGTAGCCAAAAACTGGCGCACCGATCCAACCGGGCGCAGCATGCGGACCTGTTTTCCATGGCCTTTGGGAAGTCCAAGAACCGCCGCCGCGTCGACACCGCCCAGCAGAAGGAGGCGGTGAGGGGCGTCGTGCGCAACCACGGTCCGTCCGTGGGCAAGGGCCTGCTGGCCGCCGCGCTCACCGCCGGCCTCATCTGGGGTGGGGTGGAGCTGCGCGCCTGGGCGCTGGCCTCGCCGCGCTTCCAGCTCCAGGAGACGAACTTCACCGGGCTGACGCACGCCTCGCGGGCAGAGCTCGTGAAGCTGTCGGGCCTGGCGCTGGGGCAGAACCTCTTCGCCCTGGAGGTGCCCGCGCTGGAGAAGGCCATGCTCCAGCACCCGTGGGTGCGCGGCGTGGAGGTGACACGGCACTTCCCGGCCACCGTCTCCGTGGCGGTGGCGGAGCACACCGCCGAGGCGCTGGTGGTGCTGGGCGATCTGTATGTGCTGGACGGGGAGGGCGAGCCCTTCAAGCGGGTGACGCCCGGGGATGGGCTGGATCTGCCGCTCGTCACCGGCGTGGAGCGCGACGCGTACGTGAAGGATCCCGCCGGGGTGCGCGAGCGCATGAAGGCGGCCATCGCGGTGGCGCATGCCTATGCGGCGCTCAAGCCCGGCCGGCACGAGCGGCTGTCCGAGGTGCGGGTGGACGGCACCTCCCTGGCCCTGGTGACGGTGGCCGGACAAGAAGTCCTGCTGGGCGAGGGGAACACCGAGGCCAAGCTGACGCGGCTGGCGCGCGTGCGACGCGAGCTGAGCGCGAAGGGCCTGACGGCGGACGTCATCCACCTGGAGAACCGGGCTCGTCCCGGCTGGGTGGCCGTGAAGCTTTCGAGTCCCGCATCCGAGAGGAGCGGGGTCTCGACGCAGTAGGGAACGCCCTTTCACGAGAGTGGGGGCACCGGGGAGGCAGTTGTCATGGCGAAGCAGAAGTCTGGGGAGATCATCGTCGGCCTCGACATCGGCACGACGAAGATCTGCGCGATCGTCGGTGAGCTCACCGACAGCGGGATCGACATCATTGGCATCGGCACCCACCCGTCGAAGGGGCTGCGCAAGGGCGTCGTGGTCAACATCGAGGCCACTGTGTCCTCCATCCGCCGCGCGGTGGAGGAGGCAGAGCTCATGGCGGGAGCGGAGATCTCCCACGTCTACACGGGCATCGCCGGTGGCCACATCAAGGGCTTCAACTCCCAGGGCATCGTCGCGGTGAAGGACAAGGAGGTCCGCGAGGCGGACATCGCCCGCGTCATCGACGCCGCCAAGGCCGTGGCCATCCCCCTGGATCGGGAGGTGATTCACGTCCTGCCGCAGGAGTTCATCATCGACGACCAGGGCGGCATCAAGGAGCCGCTGGGCATGGCGGGCGTGCGGCTCGAGGCCAAGGTGCACATCGTCACCGGCGCCGTCTCCAGCGCGCAGAACATCGTCAAGTGCGCCAACCGCACCGGCCTCAACGTCGCCGACATCGTCCTGCAGCCGCTGGCCTCCGCCGAGGCCGTGCTCAGCGAGGACGAGAAGGAGCTGGGCGTGTGCCTGGTGGACATCGGCGGCGGCACCACGGACATCGCCATCTTCTCCGGCGGCTCCATCGTCCACACCGCCGTCATCGCCCTGGGCGGCAACAACCTCACCAGCGACATCGCCATCGGCCTGCGCACCCCGGCGCACGAGGCCGAGCGCATCAAGCAGAAGTTCGGCTGTGCGCTCGCTAGCATGGTCAACAAGGATGAGACGATCGAGGTGCCGAGCGTGGGCGGCCGCCAGCCGCGCGTGCTGGGCCGGCAGATCCTCTGCGAGATCCTCGAGCCGCGCGTGGAGGAGATCTT
>NZ_DASPHO010000382.1:0-15861 GCF_035629615.1 Hyalangium sp.
TCAAATAGAGGCGGTGGCCCTGGGGGTCGACGGCCACCGCCTCGTGGGCGAACGTGCCCAGGGCCGGGCGGGCCAGCCCCTGCGACGGCTGCATGGGATTGCATTCCCAGACGCGGCCTCCATCATGCTCCTCGCAGGACAGCCACGTGCCCCAGGGAGTGGGGCCCCCCGCGCAGTTTGCGAAGGTGCCGGAGAGGATGCGGTAGGCAGCGACGATGTTCCCGCCTCCATCGAAGCGCACCGCTGAGGCCCCGCCCCAGAGCGTCTCGCTGTTGGACGTGTACACCCAGCCCCCATCAGGGGTGGCGAAGCATGCTCCCCCGTCCGGGCTCGGATGCCAGGTGTAATTCGTCCCCGGCACAGGCTCTCCCGTGCGCGCGATGATGCGCGAGACAAAGCCCGCGGGGAGCAGCAGGCCGTTGGCATCTGGCGAGTCGGGCAGCGGCCCGTAGGGACTCGGCCCGGGCTCGGCGGGAGCCGCATAGGCGTTCTGCCAGAAACTCGGGCCCAGGGAGAGTGCCCCGCTCCCGAGCACGGAAAGACGTAGGAAGTGTCGACGATTCATGCGCGTCAGGTTCTCCTGTGGGTTGGAAACGACCAAGGCACTCACTCTTCCAGCGGCGGGTACGCTCGTCCCCCGGGGACGAAGCGGGTGACGGACTCTGCCTCCCGTCGCCGCTCGCCCGCCTGTCGGCGGGTGACGTTCATCTGGAACAGCCGGTCCTGGGCATGTACCCACCCCTGCAGGAAGAACAGGTCATGCCGGTGGTTGGCAGTGATATGCGCGATGCCGTAGGTGTCCCGGCGGACCTGTGCCGCCTCGACCAGGCCGGGGAGCTCTCGCTGCGCCTCCTCGGCCCTTGAGGGTGCGAGGAGCTCGGCAGGGGAGGTGGGCGCGAGGAGCAGCGAGGCGGCGAGCACGAGCCACCGGCGCCTGGGCCGGCTCCCGGGAGGGCTCATGGCGCTTCCACGGAGAAAGTGAACTCGTGGAGCCCGCCCTCGCGGAACACCCTCAGCCGCACCGTGCTTCCCTGCTCGGCCATCCTGTCGGCAACCGCCCCCAGCTCATCTGGGGTGAGCGACTTCCCATTCATGCTGAAGAGCAGATCGCCCTCGCGGAAGCCCAGCCGTGAGAAGACGCCCTCCGCTTGGAGATGAATGAGCCGGATGGCCGGCTCCAGGAAGAGGGTCACCTGCTCCGTCTGGACGCCCAGGCCATACCGGCTGCGGAGCTGCGCCACCGCGCCTCCATCCACCTTCCAGTGGTGCCGGCCTCGGTGGACGGCGGCCTGATCGAACCGATGGCGGATGATGCGGAGGAGGACATCCTGGCCCACCGGGAGCACCCGAGCGCTCACGCCCCCTGTCAGCTCGAGCCCCTCTGAGGTGATGGCTGTCACCCGGAGGTTGCGGCCCAAGAGCTCGCCTACCCTCAGATTGCGGGTTGCCCAGGTCGACGTCTCCGCCAGGGTCGCGAAGGATTCGCCCGGCACCTGGCTGATCTGGACTCCGAAGAGGCGGTAGCGGGAGGTGCTTGCCTCATATTCCGCTGCCGCCGCGCCCGGCTCCGGCGTCAGCAGCGTCAAGAGCTCCGACTCGCTCACGCCTGTGGAGAGCTCATCATCGGCCCCCCTCTCCCGAGGCAGTACGTCGGTGGAGCAGGCGGCGAGCGTCGCGGCAGAAATGCCAATGGCCATCATTGCAAAGGTCTTCATTGCGGTTCCCCCGTGTTCCTGAAGCACCTACTGGAAGCACTCCGAGACGACGCCCGCGCCATCCGGATTGGTGGCCCATGTCGCACAAGCCAGTCTTCTCTGCCCCAGGACGCTTGGGTGGAAGCAGTCTGTGCCGTTGATGTCCGCCGCGCGGAAGACGTACGTGCCCACCGAGCTGTTGGAGTGGCCCTCCTCGATCGAGCCCTGCCAATCAGACAGGAAGTGCACCCCCCGCGGGTTCTGGCCGTTGGCGTTGGAGTCGTAGAGTGAGACCTCGGCGCGGGTCGCCTCGTTGTACTCATTGATACGGGCGCCGATCTGCGCTCTTCGCGAGGCCTGGGTCTCCGCGGTGACGATGCGGCAGATACCTGCGGTCGGCCAGACGATGGTGGAACACCAGAAGCCCTTGGCGCGGCCCGCGTTGTAGAGGAAATCCACCCGGGGGAAGCTCAGCACATGGACCTTCGAGCCTGCTGGGAGGCAGGCTGCGAGCTGGTCCAGGCCCGCACGAAGCGCGTTTCGCCAGGTGTCGAGCGAATACAGGGTCTCCGTTGCATCCGGGCTGGAGGATCTCGGCCGGTTGCAGACATCGTTGGCACCGAGGAGGACCGAGACGTGCTGTGGCTTCTCCTCTTGCGCACAGATCCGCGCCGCCTGCGCCGCGAAGTTGTTTCCTCCGCCTACCATCTCGGCACCGGAGATGGACTCGGGCTGCTGGGTGAAGGAAGGCTCCAACTCCCGGTAGCGCATGTACACGGAGTAGACGTTGCTGGAGGTGCCCTGCACCCAGCTCAGCTCCACGTGATCCCCAGGCCAACCATTCGCGCCGGAGCCTTGGGACATGCTGTCACCGGCGTTGGATTGCTTGGTAGGCAGCGCTGCCAACGCCACACCGCACAGGAGCAACCCGGCGACCCCGCAGGGAATATGCACTTGATACGTTCTCACAGCGCTGCCTCCTCTGAGTCAAGTTGCCGAGGCGTGTACAGGAGTGGCTGCGCTGGTTCCAAGCCGAGGGCAGGGTTTGGGCGTCAGCAACCCCACAGCATCGAGCTGGTGAGTCCACAAAAGGCTTCTCGATACAGCGGGAGTCTGAGGGAGTGACAACTGCTGAGCCTGCTGCCTCTCAGGGCCAGTCCCGGTAGAGAGGCCTAGTACGCGCCGGGCAGAGCCTTGTCTGCTCGCCTGCCTGAGGGTCGGAACAGGTTTGGGAAGTGGACGGTTGAGGACGCCATGCGAATCTTCTCCGCCCCACTGCTGTCCGTGCTCATAGCGAGCACCGTCTCCGCAGCCCCTGCTGTCTGGACCGAAGGCCCGCTCCTCAAAGTAGGTCCTTCGGCACAGGTGAAGAGCGCCGCGCCTGCACGTCTCGCGGCTGCGCGGAACGAGTTCGAGTCCTTCCAGATCGTCATCCGGGGGGATGTCGCTGTCTCAGGCGTCCGAGCGAGGGCCAGCCAGCTCACTGGCCCCAATGGTGCGACGATACCGGCGACGAACGTGCGCCTCTACCGTGAGTCGCTCATCAACGTGACCCAGCCTTCCGGCTCCATCGGAACTCGGGGGCGCTACCCGGACGGCCTCATTCCGGACGTGGATGAGATCGACGGGCAGACGCGCTCGGCCTTCCCCTTCAACGTTCCTGCGGGCGAGGCTCGCGCCCTCTGGGTCGACGTCCTTGTCCCGCTGGACGCTCAGGCCGGCACCTACACCGGAAGCATCGAAGTCACGGCAGATGGCTTCAACACGGCAGTCCCTATGGAGGTGGAGGTCCTCGACTTCGAGCTGCCTTCGACTCCGACGCTCGCGACGGCCTTCCGCGCCTGGCCGGGGTTCATCTGCATGGCGCACACCGGCGCCGGCGACTGCGGGGGCGCCAACGTGGCCACCGAGCTGCTCATGAAGTACGCGCGGCTCGCGCTCGACCACCGCATCACGCTCTCGAACATCTCCAACATGCGCCTCTACCCCGGAGACACCCACGGGGTGCTCGGCAAGGTCGGCAATGACTGGACGGGCTTCGACACGACCTTCGGTGCGCTCTTGAAGGGCACCGGGCCGACGCAGCTTCCAGGCGCGAGGTTCACCTCCATTGAGTACGCGGGGGATGTGTCCGCCGCGACGCTCGCGTCCTACAGCGCGCACGCCCGCGAGCAGGGCTTCTTCGACCGCGTCTTCGACTACACGGTCGACGAGCCGCCCTACGGTGGCAGGTGGGAGGATATCATTCCGCGCAGCGCCGCCATTCACGCCGCGGCCCCGGGCCTGCGCACACTCGTCACCACCGACGTTGCCGCCGCCACCGAGCACAGCGTCCTCGACAGCCTCGACATCCTCGTGCCCGTGGTGAACTTCATCGACTCTCCCGTCAGCCCGTACATCGGCAACCAGCGGCCGCACTACGACGAGTTCGTTAGCAAGGGCGGCGAGGTCTGGATGTACCAGAGCTGCATGAGCCACGGCTGCTCGTTTGGCGGCGCCGAGCCGGGCGCGGTGTGGCCCAGCTACATGGTCGACGTCCCGGCGCCGCGCAACCGCGCCATGCAGTGGGTGGACTTCGCGTACGGCGCCACCGGAGAGCTCTATTACGAGACCGTCATGACCTACGACAACGATCCGTGGACCAGCCAGTTCGCCTTCAGCGGCAACGGTGACGGCACGCTGCTCTACCCGGGCAAGCCTGCGAAGATCGGGGGTACCTCGCAGGTGCCGGTGCCTTCGCTGCGGCTCAAGCACATCCGCGACGGCGTGGAGGACTACGAGTACCTGACGCTGCTGGTGAAGCTCGGTGACTCGGCGCTCGCGCAGAAGCTCGCGAGAGACGTCGTGCCGACGGCGCATCATGTCAGCGACGACCCGAACGTTATCCTCCAGGCCCGCCTTACCGCCGGCCGGCGGATCGCGGAGCTCAGCATGAAGCCCGGTCCTGTGCCGGGCGGGCCAGGGACTGAGGTGAGCCAGCCTGGACCGTCCAATCCCACTCCAGGCCTGCCTACCCCAGGGCCGGGTTCCCTCCCGGGCGGCAAGGTGACGCCCGATGCAAACGCGGACGGGGCCGGTGCGGGGTGCTCTGCCATGCGCTCGAGCAGCCTCGCGGTCACTGGCCTGGGGCTGGTCGCCCTCGTCCTCGCGTTCCGGCGGCGCAAGCCGCTCAAGGCCTGCGCGAAGCGATGACCTCGATGAGCCTCACCACCCGCTGGCTTCGGTGGTGAGGCTCGGAGCGGCTCGCCGGAAGCGGTTCGCTCCAAGCCTGCGTGGCTGCGAGCTCGGTGCCCTTCGGGCGAGCTCGCGCCACCGCTTCCTCATGGCTGCTCCCCAGCCAACCGCACGGCGCAGAAGAGACGCGCCGGCAGCAGGGCAGGCAATCACCTCCTGCGGGTGGATGAATCCTCGAGCGGCAAGGGGTTGCTCTCGGAGACGTCCCGGCGCACAGGTAAAGCGCCAGGGCACGGGTCCTGGGAGGGATTCTTCATGAGGCGAATGGACCTGCTCCTGATGCTCGGAGGCCTGCTGGCCGCCGGCTGCGGTGCCCCATCCGAAGACAGGACCCAAGAGGAGGAACTGCTCCCCCCGGCCACCGAGCAAGGACCGCCCCAGCAGGCACCGCCCCAGCAAGCACCGGGAGACGAGCCGGAGGAGGGCAGCGGTCCGGGTGAGGAAACTCCGGGCTGGAAGCTGGTACGGCAGGAGGACTTCGAGTCCTTGGCGCTGCCCTCGCCTGACTGGTCGAAGGATCCGGTGCCGGATGATGGGCCCTACTCCGATCAGGGGAGCTTCTTCCAGCAGCGCGGGGTGAAGGCGCCCGAGGCTTGGCGGATCTCCGCGCCCTTTGGTGACCAGAGCTGGCTCACTTTTGAGTCCTATACCCGCAACAGGGACACCGACTTCTCCCGCGTGGCCTCGGTGGTGCCCGATCCAGCCCGTCCGGGCAACCGGGTGCTGCGCCTGGCCTCGCCGGCCCACACGGATGCCACCGTGGTGCGCCCGAGCGAGCCACTGCCGGACCGATACCGCATCTCCCTGCGCGTGGGGTTCGCCGACTTTGGCAATGGCAAGCCGGGGCTCAATGGCCATGACGCGGGCAATGAGACGGCGGAGCCATGGTTGAGCGACAAGGCCACCTCGCAGAATGGCTTCTACTGGCTCACCATTCTGGACGCGCTGCCCCGCCCGCACAACAACACCTGGATCCACCACCGTCGCAAGGTGGTGATCGACTCCGACAACCATGACCCGCCGTGGATGGAGATCTTCGACGGCTCGCGCTTTCTGCCGAGCGGCGAGCACCCGGTCATGATGTTCGCGCTGGACGGGCGGGAGAAGAGCCACGAGCTGTACGGGCCGCCGTTCCTGTCCTGGTCAGACAATGCGTGGCAGCCCTCGGGGAAGATCCGCGCCGTGGACTCGTACCTGCCCGGCGAGTGGTACGACGTCTCCATTGAGCGCGTACCAGGGAGCTATACGCTGCAGGTCTCCGGGCGCTTCCGCTACGGAGGGCAGAAGACGTACCGAGCCACCATTGACGCGGCGGCTCACTGTGTCTGGCACTTCAAGGCCACCCCCGAGGAGAAGGCCCCGGGGTGTGACTGGCCGGAGAATGAGTATTGGCCCGAGTACTTCATGTTCGGCGACCCGCACGTGAACTACTACGAGGGCCAGGTGCTGTATGACGACGTGAGGCTCGAGGTGTGGCGCTGAAATCGTCCCAAGTCCGGTAGCTGTGCTGCCGCGAGGCTCGGGCATCTGATAGAGGACGCGGCGCGGCTGCCCATGCGCCTCCTGTACGTCCTCGCCAGCTACGTGCTCTTCGCGGTCCTGTTCCCGGTCCTCTCGGTGTACCGGAAGACGCGGCACGGCTTGCTGCAGCGGCTAGGCTTCTACGCGCCGGGAGCGCTGCCTGCGGGCGCGGGGCCGATGCTCTGGCTCCACGGCGCGAGTGCAGGGGATCTGCTGGCGCTGTCGCCCATGTTCGGTCCGCTGCGCGAGCGCTTCCCAGGGTGCCGGATCCTGCTCTCGACGACGACGAACAGCGGCTACCTGATGGCGAGGGAGCGGCTGGCGAAGCAGATCGACGGGGTGGTGTACGCCCCCTACGACTTGTGGGGCGCCACGCGCAGGGCGGTGCGGGCCATCAAGCCGGACCTGCTGGTGCTGGAGTACACGGAGATCTGGCCCAACCTCATCCGGGCCGCGAAGCGGAGCGGAGCCCGAGTGGCCATGACCAACGGGCGCTTCTCGCCAAAGAACGAGGGGAAGTACCGGCTGTTCTTCTCGCTGATCGGCAACCCGCTGAGAGACCTGGATCTGTTCCTGATGCGGCAGGAGGAGGAGGCCGAGCGGGCTCGGAGCCTGGGTGCGCCAGCGGAGCGGGTATGGGTGACGGGCAACACGAAGTTCGACGCGCTCTCGGTGGCACCAGCCGCGGAGGATGAGGCGCTGCGACGGGCGCTGGGGCTCACGGAGAGCGTTCGGGTGCTGATGGCCGGCAGCACGCACGAGGGCGAGGAGGAACTCCTGCTGACGGTGTATCAGCGGTTGCTGCCGGCATACCCGGAGCTGCGGTTGGTGATCGCGCCGCGGTACATCGATCGGGCTGGGCGCATCGCGGCGTTGGCGCGGGAGGCGGGGCTGACGGTGGGGCTGCGCTCGCAGGAGAACCGGGAAGGCGGGCAGGTGGTAGTGCTGGACACGATAGGCGAGCTGGCGAGGGCGTACCGGCTGGCGACGCTGGTGTTCGTGGGCGGCTCGTTCACGAAGCGGGGAGGGCAGAACATCTTGGAGCCTGCGGGCCAGGGAAAGCTGGTGCTCTTCGGGCCGCACATGGACAACTTCCGGGATAGCGTGCAGGTGCTGGAGGGGAGAGGAGGCATCCAGGTGCGGGATGCCGAGGAGCTCTTCCAGAAGGTCTCGGAGCTGCTGGCCCATCCGGGTCGGTTGGTGGAGCTGGGCGACCAGGCGCGAGCGGTGGTGGGACAGATCTCGGGAGCAAGCCGGCGCAACGTGGAGTACATGGCGAGGCTCTTCCATGGCTAGCCAGCCCGAGATCTCCCGGGCGCTGGTCGTCCACCCGCACTTCCACCGGAGGTACACGGGGATCACGCGCCACGTGGAGAACGTGGTGCCAGAGCTGGCGCGGGAGCTGGAGACGCGGGCCATCGGCTCACACTTCGGGCCTTCGCTTCCGAGGATCCGCTGGGGCGAGCTGCTCGGCCGGATCCGGCGTGAGCCGGTGGTGTGGCACGCGCACCGCAACAACGAGATGTTGGTGGGAATGTTGCTGCGGCTGTTGGGGCGGCAGGTGAGGCTGGTCTTCACCCGGCACACCTCGAAGGCGCCGAGCGGCTTCACACGATGGCTGGCCCGGAGCGCGGATGCGCTGGTGGCGCTGACGAGCGAGGTTGCGGAGGCGATGGCGCTGCCCTCGACGATCGTCGCGCACGGCATCGACCTGGGGCGCTTCCAACCGCCGGCGGATCGAGCGGAGGCCTGGCGAAAGCTGGGGCTAGGGGGGCGCTACGGGGTGGGCGTGGTCGGGCGGATCCGCAAGGAGAAGGGGCAGGGGGACTTCCTTGAGGCCATCCGGCCGTTGCTCCTCACGCATCCAGAGTGGCGGGCGGTGCTCGTGGGGCTGGCAAAGGGGGCCGAGGAGCAGTGGGTGAAGTCGCTCGGCCAGGGGCTTGGGGATCGGCTGGTGCTCGCGGGGGAGCAGTCGGTGATCCAGCCTTGGTATCAGGGCTTCAGCATCCTGGTACACCCTTCGTACCTGGAGGGGTACTCGCTGGTACACGTGGAGGCGATGGCGTCAGGCTGCTGCGTAGTGGCGAGCCGTTTGAAGTACCTGGACACGCTGATCGAGCACGGCCGGACGGGCTTCTTCTTCGAGCCGGGAGACGTGAAGGGAATGCGGGAGCTGCTCGACATGCTGATGCGAGAGCCAGAGCGAGCCCGGGAAGTAGGGCGCAACGCGGCCGAGCATGCGCGAAGCAGGTGTGGCATCGAGCACGAGGCGCAAGCGCTGCGCGACCTCTACCTCTCGCTGATGAAGGGCTGAAGGGATGGCGACGGGAACTCCGATGAGGATCCTGCACCTGCTGGCGAGTCCTTTCTGGAGCGGACCTGCGGAGAACGTGGCGTTGCTGGCGCTTGCACAGCGCCAGGCCGGGCACGAGGTGACGGTCGCGGTGGATCGGCGGCGAAGGAAGGCAGAGGCGGAGGAGCCAGCGGTGCCGAGGTTCGAGGCACTGGGGCTGCTGGACACGGGAGGGCTCGAGCTCTCGGTGAAGTCGTCACCCTGGTCGGTGGTGGGGGACATGCGCCGGCTCCGAGGGCGAATTCTCGACGTCGTGCACTCGCACTTCACACATGATCACCTCATCGCAAGGTGGGCGAAGCCGCGAGGAGCAGTGCTGGTCCGCTCCATCCATGCGCCACGCTCGCTCCGAGCGTCACTGCCGAGGGCGGATGCGTACACGGTGCCGGGCTCCACGGAGGTGTCCCGGCTCGCGGGGCGAAGGGTGCAGGTGCTGCCTCCCCTGGTGGATCCGCGGTTCAGACCCGCGCAGAGCCGCGAGGCACTCCGCGCGGAGCTGGGGCTGACGGGCTCACCGCTCATCGGCATGGTGTCGACGTTCCAGGAGTCGCGGAGACACGCGCTGGGAGTCGCGGCCTTCGAGCAGCTTTGGCGCACGCGCCCCGAGGCGCGGCTGGTGTTGGTGGGCGACGGGGCCTTGCAGGAGCAGGTTCGCCAGCAGGTGCGAGAGCTGGGGCTCCAGGAGCAGGTGACCTTCGCGGGCTATCACCAGGGAGACGCGTTCGTGAGGTGGCTCCAGGCGCTCGACGAGGTGTGGATCCTGGGGCTGGGGAACGACTGGAGTGGGCGGGCAGCGGCACAGGCCCGGGCCTGCGGAGTCCGTGTCGTAGCGGTGGCAGAGGGGGCATTGCCAGCCCTGGCGGATGTGCGGGTAGAACAGCCAACGCCCGAGGCGGTGGTGGTTGCCTCGTTGTCGCAGGAGCGGGCCCGCGTGGAGCATCCCACCAACCAACGGATCGCCGAGGACGTGCTCGCGCTCTACGAGCAGGCACGGAGTGCGGGTTGAGCTCCGAGCTGGCGCGCACGGAGGCGGCGGATGCGCCCACGGGGATCGAGCGGCTCTTCTATCCGCCCGGACCTGAGTCCTGGGATCGCCGTGTGCTGCTGGCACCGGTGACGGCGCTGTCCTGGGGCTACGGCCTGGGAGTCCGGCTTCGGGGTGCGCTCTATGACACGAACATCCTGCGTGAAGAGCGGGTGGAGGGGCTCCGGATCATCTCGGTAGGCAACCTGAACGTGGGCGGCACGGGAAAGACGCCGGCAGTGCTGCATCTGGCGGGGATGCTTGTCCAGGCGGGGCGCAAGGTCGGCATCCTGACAAGAGGCTACGGGCGCCAGGGGAAGGCCCCCCTCACCTTCACAGGCACGGAGCTTCTTCCCTCCGTCGAGGAGGCTGGAGACGAACCCTTGTTGCTGGCGCGTCGGTGCCCGGAAGCCCGGGTGTTGGTGGGCGCGGATCGTCGGGCGCTGGCGCGGCAGGCGCGGGATGAGTTCGGCCTTGAGGTGGTGCTGCTGGACGATGGCTTCCAGCACCGGCGGCTGGCGAGGGACGAGGATGTGGTGGTGGTGGACGAGGCGGCAGGCTTCGGCAACGGGCAGATGCTGCCACGAGGGCCCCTGCGCGAGCCGCTGTCCGCGCTGAGCAGGGCCACGCTCGTCTGGATCCGTACCGCAGCATCCCCAGCTTTCCCTCTGCCTCCCCTCCCAGGCCCCCAGGTACGGACGCGCTACCAGCCGACGGCGTGGGTCGATCCTACTGGGGTGGAGCATCCCCTGGAGGCGCTGTCCGGAGCACGAGTGCTCGCGTTGGCGGGGCTCGCCCGCCCTGGAAGCTTTCTGCGGACGCTGCGACAGCTCGGCGTGAGCATCCAGGATGTAGCCCTCTTCCCGGACCACCATCCCTTCACGGCCGGCGAGCTCCGGGACATCGAGGCGCGAGCGTCGAAGCACGGCGCGAGGGTCGTAACGACGGAGAAGGACGCGGTGCGCCTGCCAAGGGGGTTCGAGGCTTGGACGGTCCGACTGGGGGTGGAAGTGCTGGAGGGCGAGGACCTGCTCTTGCGGGCGCTGGGGCTCGGCTGAAGGCGGGTGTTCTCCGGCCGACTTGAGAGGCGCGGGCGGCTGTGGGACAACGCGCCCGGCATGGCCGCAGCCTCGACCGCTCGTGCGTTCCCCGCGCTCACCCAGCTTCCTCTGACCTTTGCTCGGAGGCGGGTGCTGCTGGTCGGAGACCTGGTCGCCGACCACTACATCTATGGTCAGACGGACCGGGTGAGCCGCGAGGCGCCGGTGCTCATCGTCCGGCACGAGTCCTCGGAGGTGAAGCTCGGGGGTGGCGCGAACGTCGCGGCGAACGTCCGAGCGCTCTCGGGGCAGGTGACGGCGGTAGGCGTGCTGGGAGCGGATGAGATGGGGCGCGCGCTGCGCCGGCTGTTCGAAACGGCGGGAATCCGCCTGAGCGCGGCCACCGCTCGAGGCCTTGAGACGGAGACCAAGACGCGCATCCTGGCGGGCGGGATGAACACCACGCGCCAGCAGATGCTGCGGCTGGACCGGGGGCAGCGCGGACCGCTTCCGGTGCGCGTGCGGCGGACGCTCGCCCGGCTCATCGAGGAGGCTGCGCAGGACGCGGATGCAGTAGTGGTCTCCGACTACGGGGCGGGAGTGGTGGGGGACGAGGTGCGTGAGGTCCTTCGCAAGCTGGCGGGGGAGGGGCTCTCGGTCTGCGTGGACAGCCGGTACGCGCTGGCATCCTTCTCGGGGGTCACGGTGTGCAAGCCCAACGAGCCGGAGCTTGAGGTGCTCACGGGGCGTCCCGTGCGCACCGAGGCGGATCTGATGGAAGCCGGGCGCGAGGCGGTGAAGCGGCTCGGGTGTCGCGCACTGCTGGTGACACGGGGGCGGCACGGCATGGTGGTCTTCGAAGCGGACGGGACGGTGGATCGGATCCCGGTGCACGGAGCGAAGGAGGCGGTGGACGTGACGGGGGCGGGGGACACGGTGATCGCGACGCTCTCGCTGGCGCTGGCGGCGGGGGCCACGCTGGGAGAGGCGGCGCGGTTGGCCAACGTGGCGGGCGCGTTGGTGGTGCAGAAGCAGGGCACGGCCACGGTGTCGCGGGAAGAGCTGCTCGGCGAGCTGCGGAGCGCGCGATGAGCACACAGGACAAGATCCGGACACTGGCGCAGGTAGTCGAGGAGCGCGAGCGATGGCGGGCGGAGGGACGCACGGTGGCTTTGGCCAACGGCATCTTCGATCTGCTGCACGTGGGACATGTGCGGTACCTGCAGGGCGCGCGAGAGCTCGCGGACGTGCTGGTGGTGGCGGTGAACTCAGATGCCTCTACGCGGGCGTACAAGGGGCCAGGGCGGCCCTACATCCCGGAGTCGGAGCGGGCCGAACTGGTTGCAGCGCTGGCGTGTACGGATCGAGTCATCCTCTTCGACGAGCCGAACGTGAGGGGCATCATCCGGGCGCTCAAGCCGGACGTGCACGTGAAGGGCACGGACTACACGCCGGACTCCATCCCGGAGGCGGACGAGGTACGAGCCTACGGGGGGCGCACCGCGGTAGCAGGGGATCCGAAGAACCACAGCACCACCGAGATCTCCCGACGCACGGGACGCGAGGGTGGGAAAGGCTAGAGCGCCTGTGCCGCTGGATGAGCAGCTGAAGGCAGTGCTGGCATGTCCTGTCTGCAAGGGGCAGCTGGAGTTCCACGAGGACCGGGGTGAGGCGTGGTGCCTTCGGTGTCAGCTCGCCTGGCCCATCGCGAAGGGAGTACCGGACCTGACTCCAGGGAGCTCAAGCCCGCTGCGGCCCTGAGGCTCCGGCGGTGAGCTGTGCGGCGAAGGTGCGCACCTCCTGGAAGACACGCTCCTCCAGACCGGAGCCCGCCTCAGCGACAGGCGTGAGGTCGACCATGCGGTGCGGTGGATAGGGGTGTCCCCAGCGCTCCATGTCGATGCGGAGGAAGAGCCCGAGGGTCGGGGCGCCGACGGCCACGGAGAGGTGCATCGGACCGGTGTTGTTCGTGACGGTGAGCCCCGCGGCGCGCATGAGGGCGGCGAGCTCGTCCAGGTTGGTGGGCGGGGCCAAGAGCGCACCCGGGGCGCCCTGGACGACGGCCTGTGCGAGTGCCTCCTCCCCCGGGCCCCAGGTCACGATGGGGACGCGTCCGGCGGCGACCAAGGCCCGAGCGGCGGCGGCGAAGGCCTCTGGGGGGATGCGGCGCCAGCCCAGACGCCCCCCAGGATTGAGGACGGCACAAGGCCGGCTGGCCTCTCGCTGCAGGTAGGCGCGGAAGACGTCACCGAGGGTCGGCTCCCGAAAGGACAGGGTCTCGACGATAGGCCCGCGTACCAGGGGTGTGAGCAGAGCGGCGCGCTGAGAGGCCTCGCGGCGAGTGCCGGGGAGGGCGGGAACGGAGACCGAGTGAAGGAGGGACACGGGCCACACACGAGGACCGATGACCACGGCCTTCGGCCCGACGAGCCGGGAGATCAGGGCCGAGGTCACGGAGGGAGCGTCCCAGTTGGCGCAGTCCACCACGACGTCATAGCGCTCGCGGCGCAGGGCACGGATGCCGGGAGCGAGCGGCCCCAGCCACAGCCGCCGACGGTCAAAGGCGAGGATGGCATCGGCGGATGGGTGCCCTGCGAGCGCGCGAGCCACCTTCGAGTGCACGAGCACGTGCACCTGGGGGGTGGGGTCAGGCAGGGCCTTCAGGGTCTGGAGTAGAGGGGTGGTAAGGAGCGCCTCTCCCACGCGGTTGTCCGGGCGGACGAGGAGGACCTTCCGAGGAGCAGGCAGCGGCGAGCCAGGGGGACGCCTGCGGCCGGGCCTCCAGAGGAGGGCCGAGGCCACGAGTGCCAGCGTGAGCTTGGCCCACAACTCGAGCCGCTTGTACCAGGGCATGGGGAGGCGGACCTTACCAGAGCGGAAGCGAGCAGGCGGCTTGACCTGATCGCGAAAAGCCCCTAGCAACGGATCAATGCTCAAGAGCATGACGGGGTTCGGAGCCGGACGCGCGCGAGTCGGAGACGAGGAGTTCTCCGTCGAGCTGCGCTCGCTCAATCACAAGTTCTGTGAGGTGAAGACGCGGTTGCCACGAGAGCTGTCCGCGCTCGAGCCGAGCATGTCCAAGCAGGTGAAGGACAGGCTGGCGCGCGGCGCGGTGGATCTGCTCGTCAAGCGGCAGACCGCCACGGCCTCAGGCACGGTGCCCATCGTGGACGTGGCCCTGGCCCGCGAGTACGCGCGGGCCTTCCGCGAACTGGCGGAAGGGCTCGGCGTGCCGGCCAACGTCTCGTGGGAGCAGGTGGCCACCCAGCCGGGGGTTATGAAGCTCGAGGAGAAGGGGATGGACGTGGAGGCGGCCACCCAGGCGGTGCAGGCGGCACTCGCTCAGGCGCTCACCGCGCTGGAGCAGATGCGCCAGGTGGAGGGCGAGGCCATCCATGCGGACCTGGACGCGCGCCTGAAGCTCATTGAGGGCTGGAGCCGGGAGGTGGCGGCGCTCGCGCCCAAGGCGGTGGAGGACTACCGTCAGCGCCTCGCCGAGCGCGTGGCCGAGCTCGCCCGGAGCGTCACGGTGGATCCGCAGCGGCTGGCCCAGGAGGTGGCCGTGTTTGCGGAGCGGACGGACATTGCCGAAGAGGTGACCCGGCTGGCGAGTCACCTCGAGCAGTTCCGGGCCCTCATGGCGAGCAGCGAGCCCGCTGGCCGCCGCATGGATTTTCTCGTCCAGGAGATGCACCGCGAGGTGAACACGACCGGCTCCAAGAGCCAGCACGCGGAGATCTCCGCGCGCGTGGTCTCGATGAAGGCCGAGGTCGAGCGCATCCGCGAACAGGTGCAGAACGTCGAATGACCGAGCCCACGCAATTGCACCCCGGTTTGCTGCTCGTCCTCTCCGCGCCCTCTGGAGCGGGGAAGACCACGCTGGCCCACCGCTTGCTCAGGGAGTTGCCGAGCACCCTCTTCTCGGTGAGCGTCACCACGCGCCGGCCCCGCGGCAAGGAGCAGGAGGGCGTCGACTACCAGTTCGTGGACGTCGCCACCTTCCAGCAGAAGATCGAGCGCAGCGAGTTCGTCGAGTGGGCCGAGGTCCACGGCCACTTCTACGGCAGCCCCCAGTCAGTGGTGGACGAGGCCCGGGCCCGTCGAGGCACCGCCATCTTCGACATTGACGTCCAAGGCGGCCAGGCGATCAAGCGCAAGCATCCGGACGCCGTCCTGGTGTTCGTGCTGCCTCCCTCCATGGATGAGCTGGAGCGGCGCCTGCGTGATCGGAAGACGGACTCGGACGAGACGATCCGCCGCCGGATGCTGGCGGCCCGCTCGGAGATCGAGCGAGGGGTCGCGTCCTACGACTACATCGTGGTGAACGACGACATCGAGCGCGCCTACCAGGAGCTCCGCTCGGTCGTGGTGGCGGAACGGTGCCGGAGGGGGAGGGTGGACCTCTCGATGATGAAGCTGGAGAAGCTCCCCGCTGATCCAGGGCACTGAAATGGGTGGGAATGGAGGGGCCATGCAGGGTGGTTCCCCTACATCCCCAGGGCAGTCGGCCCTGGGGATGCGGGTGCTCGAATGGGTACTTGCGTTGATCGGGAACTTGGTAGATAAGCCGGAGACTTCGCGGCTTTGAGCGGTTCCTTCGATCAGGCCTCGAACTCGACCTCAGGGTCGACGGGTGGGAAGCTGGCGGGCGGTGGCGTTGTGGGTGGGGATTCTGCTTCATGGGAAGCAGGGCCGGTGTCAGATCCCAGGCGGCGAAATGAAGCCGCGAGATCAGGTGTTGACACTCAACGCGGCAACGAAGTAGAAGCCGCGCCCCTCGATACGGATCAGCAGCGCGAGACGCGGGGCTGGCCGGAAGAAGTCGAGGTCGAGACACAGTTGAATAAGTCAGCTGAAACCGGTTGACGCGGGACGCGGGGGCGGAGTAGAAGCCGCGCCCCTCCACGGAAGGGAAGAACGAAGCCACTGGGCGGGTTCTGACTGAACGAGGACGAAGCAGGAAGGGCGAAGTTGACAGGCCCTGAAGCATGAAAT
>NZ_DASPHO010000383.1:0-5987 GCF_035629615.1 Hyalangium sp.
CCGCCAGCGAGTCCTTCGCCTTCAACCCCATCCACAGCACCACGCCGCCCGCGACCGCCAGCATGACTCCCAGGACCCGGCCAGCTCCCACGTTTCCTCCTTTTGGCTGCCGCGCAGGATACGCAGAGTCGGACGGCACCACCACCCCGCACTGCACCTGATATGCATCGGGGGCCATGCCCTACACCCCCATCATCGGCACCCTCGGCTACGTGATGTCCCCAGACGGGGCGCGGGTGCTCCTGATCCACCGCAACGCGCGCCCCAACGACGCGCACCTGGGCAAGTACAACGGCCTGGGCGGGAAGATGCAGGCGGACGAGGACGTCGTCTCCTGCATGCGCCGGGAGATCCGTGAGGAGGCGGGGATCGAGTGCGAGGAGCTGAGGCTGCGCGGCACGATCAGCTGGCCCGGCTTCGGCCCCAAGGGGGAGGACTGGCTGGGCTTCGTCTTCCGCATCGAGCGCTTCACGGGCACGCCGCTCGAGCGCAACCCCGAGGGCGAGCTGTCCTGGGTGCCGGTGAAGGACATCCTGTCCCTGCCCTTGTGGGACGGGGATCGGCACTTCCTCCCGCTGGTGTTCGACGCGGATCCGCGCGCCTTCCACGGCGTCATGCCCTACGCCGGGGGCCGCGCGCTGAGCTGGAGCTTCGCCCGGACCTGACGTCCGAGCTCCCTCCACGGGTCTGATCCGGCCGGATCAGGGCCAGATCCAGCACTGCGGGTGTGATCCACCCTACCTGATACGGTCGAGACGCTGGATCATCCCCAGGGAAGCTGTAGTACCTTCCCGCCGTCTTCCAGGAGGACCCGTCAGGTGTTACCCCGTCCCAGTTGGTTGGATTCGCTGCTCGCGCGCTTGGGATTCACCCAGTGGGTGAAGGAACTGCGCGCGCTGCTGTGGCGGAAGCCGGGCGGCGAGTCCCTGGATAGCCAACCCGAAGCCCGCAGTCAGCAGCTGCAGTCCCCTCCCACCGAGTCCACAATGCCCAAGAAAGCCAAGAGCCAGAAAACCTCCCGTCCCCAGCGCGCCAAGACCCCGAAGCGCACCGCGAAGCCCGCTGCCAAGAAGGCGGCGGCGAAGCGGGGCAGCAGCGCGACCAAGAAAACCGGCGCGTCCCGAGCCGCCACCGCGGAGGCCGTGAAGCAGCTCGTAGATGCGCTGCAGGCGCACCCGCAGCAGAAGGGGCTGGTCTCGGCGGGGCAGCAGCAGAAGGATCAGCTCCTGCGCTCGCTGATCCCGCTCTACCTGGCGCGCTCGCTGGGCCTGGAGGTGACGTCCGGCACCACCTCGCGCTTCTGGAGCAAGTTCGGCGTGAGCTATGCCGCCCCGAACGCCGCCAAGGCGCTGCGCATCCACACCGGCTACGCCTCGGACACGAAGAAGGGCCGCGCCATCACCGCCAAGGGCGTCCGCTACGTCGAGGACGCCATCGCCCGCGGCTGAGCCTGACCGGGCGCCTGGGAGCTCCGGCAGGCTTCCAGGCGCTTGCAGGTGTCACGCCTCTCGCTCGAACCTCCAGCCATAGAAGCGGGCGCAGTTCTCCGAGAGGATCTTCCGCCTCGCGCTCTCCTCGAGGGGGATCTCCAGGAAGCGCTCCACGGCCCGCGGGTAGCGGGAGTCCGGGTGCGGCCAGTCCGTGGAGAAGACGATGTTGTCCGCGCCCATGTGCTGGACGACGTGCGTGACGAAGTCCTCGTCCGCCTCCACCGAGACGACGCACTGCCGCCGGAAGTAGTGGCTCGGCGGCTCAGGGAGCTGCTGGTGGGTGACGCCCAGCTCGATCTCCCAGTGCTCGTCCATCCGGTGGAGCAGCCAGGGGACCCAGCTGCAGTTGCCCTCGAAGAGGCCCACCTTCAGCCCGGGGTGCCGCGCGAGCACGCCCCCGCCGCAGAAGGCCATGGCCGCGTACATCATCTCCATGGAGTGGCAGGCCACGTGGCGCAGGAAGATGTTGCTGCCGAACCGCCTCCCGGCCTGCGGCAGGTGCGAGCCCACCCCCTCATGGAAGACCACGGGGACGCCCAGCGCCGTGCACGCCTCCCAGAGCGCGTCATAGGCCGGGTCGTACCACTGCCGGCCCTGTACAGGGTTCGGGCGAAGGAAGATGGCCCGGAAGCCGAGCTCCTCCACGGCCCGGTGCGTCTCCCGCACGGCCTCCTCCACGGAGTGCGGCGCCACCATGGCCGCGCCGAGCAGCCGCCCGGGAGCGCGCTTCACGTAGTCCGAGAGCCAGTCGTTATAGGCCCGCGCCACCGCCCCGGCGAACGCCGGCTCCAGCTCATCCACGGCGAGCGCGAGCAGCCCTGAGGTCGGAAAGACGACCGTCACGTCCACGCCTTCGACGTCCATGGCCTCGAGCTGGGTGTCCGCGGACCAGCCGCGCCGGGAGAAGTCGCCGAACCGGGCCTGCTGGAAGGCCTCCAGCGAGCGAGCCTCCGGGCGCTGCTCCATGGCCTGGCGCACGGCCGCGCGCAGTTGGGGCGCGGGGAGCACCGCCGGCAGCGGGCGGCCCTCGGGTCCCCGGGGATCGAACCAGGGCATGAGCCGCTGCTCGAGCTCCATGTAGACGACCGCGTTGCGGAACGCGAACTCCGAGCTGCGAGGCGCCCGTGCCCGGTACTGGGGATCGATGTAGCGCTCCCACAGATCCGGGGGCTCCACACAGTGCATATCGCTGTCGAACACCTTGTAGCCTGCTCTGGCCATCTGTCCTCGCCTCCATCGTCAGGTGACTTCTGGGACGGAGGTACCGTGCCTCGACTGTGACGGGGGGGCCGCTTGCCCGCTCGGCGATCAGGCGCAGGCGAAGTGTCCCCTCACATCCTCGCTCGCCGCACTCGATCCCGAAGGGTGACGGCAGCGGCGGCCTCACGCACCCAACTTCAGGACAGGACCTCACGACCGAGGCCCGGTGCACGGAGGGCAGCGAGCCATGGACATCCACTTCGAGAAGCTGACGATTCCCGCCACCGACGGGTTCCCGCTGGCCGCGACGCTCTACTCCCCGGAGGGAGACGCCGACCGGCCGGTGGTGCTCATCAACCAGGCCACGGCAGTCAAGCGGACCCTCTACGATCGGTTCGCCCGGTTCCTCGCGGAACGGGGAATGCACGTCCTCACGTATGACTACCGCGGCATCGGCGGCTCCCGTGTCGGGCCGCTCCGCGCGCTGACCACGGACATGAAGGACTGGGGCACGCGGGATCTCGCGGGGGCCGTGGACTGGTTGGTAAAGCGGTTCCCGCGCAGCCCGCTGCTGGCCGTGGGACACAGCTCGGGCGGTCAGCTGCTCGGGATGACGGACCGCATCCAGCACCTCTCCGCCCTGCTCCTGGTGGGCGCGCAGAGCGGGTACTGGCGCCACTGGGCGGGGCCTCGGCGCTACCAGCTCGCCTTCCTCTGGTACGCGGCAATCCCCATCGCCGTGCGCCTGCTCGGCTACTTCCCATCGAAGCGGCTCGGCCTGGGAGAGGATCTGCCCGG
Organism: Hyalangium sp.; assembly: GCF_035629615.1. GTDB lineage: Bacteria > Myxococcota > Myxococcia > Myxococcales > Myxococcaceae > Hyalangium. The sequence continues at coordinate 3,489 of NZ_DASPHO010000383.1, forward strand.
CGGCGTGGCGCGGGAGTGGGCCCGCTGGTGCCGGAACCCGGCCTATATCTCCGACAAGCGCGGGGTACCCCTGCGCCCATACTTCGAGGACTTCTCCGGCCCGCTGCTCGCCTACAGCTTCTCCGACGATCGCTCCGCGACTCGCGCCGCCGTGGACGCCCTGACCGCCTTCTACCGCCGTGCGCAGAAGGAGCGCCGCCATCTCTCGCCAGCTGACCTGAAGGTGGACGTCATCGACCACTTCGGGTGGCTCCGAGAGGGCTTCCGTTCACCGCTGTGGGAGGACATGGCCGCCTGGCTGCAGGAGCAGGCCGCCGCCGTCCGCCCGGGCGCGACGGCAATGCCGCTCGGTGCGTCACATCCGCCCACCCAACCCTCTCACCTGTCATGAACCTGGCACGAGACACCTTCATCCAGATCCTGAACCGCCACGTCTCCGATGCGACCCTGCGGCTGGTCGTCGATGGCAAACCCCTCACGGCCGGCGCCGGGGAGCTCCCTCCCACGGTGGCGCTCCGAGTCCACGATGACCGCTTCTTCACGCGCGTGCTCAGCCAAGGGAACCTCGGCATGGGCGAGGCCTACGTGGACGGAGACTTCACCGTCGAGGACGGAGAGCTCCACGAGCTCCTCACCCTCCTGCTGCGCAACCGCATTGATCGGAAGGTGAGAGGAGATCCGGGCACGGTGCTCCGAGTGCTGCGCGTGCAGCTGGGCAACAAGCTCTCGGGTGGCCAGTGGCGCTACGTCCAGCGCCACTACGATCTCGGCGACGAGCTCTTCGAGTCCTTCCTCGACGAGACGATGACGTACTCGTGCGGCTACGCGTTGACGCCGGAGGACTCGCTGGAGGAGCTCCAGCGGAACAAGCTGGACCGCATCTGCCGCAAGCTGGAGCTGAAGCCGGGAGAGCACCTGCTGGACATCGGGTGCGGGTTTGGCGGCCTGCTCATCCACGCGGCCCGTCACTACGGCGTCACGGGGGTGGGCATCACCAACAGCCGGCGGCACTGCGAGCGAGGCAACGAGAACATTGCCCGCGCGGGGCTGGCCGACCGCATCCGGATCGAGCTGCGCGACCACGCCTCCATCGACGGCCGCTTCGACAAGATCGTCAGCGTGGGCATGCTGGAGCACCTGCCGCGCAAGGAGTACCGGCGCTACTTCTCCCGGATCGCCCGGATGCTGGCGCCGCAGGGCCTGGGATTGGTGCACGCCATCGGAACCAGCGCGCCCACCAACACGCATGATCCCTTCATCCAGCGCTACATCTTCCCCGGCTCGGGGCAGGTGAAGCTCTCGGAGCTGGCGACCCACCTGGAGCGCCAGGGGCTGGCCATCCGCGATGTGGAGAACATCGTCCGCCACTACCACTACACGGCGAAGCACTGGCTCCAGCGCTTCCAGCAGAACCAGCACAGCCTGGATCCGCAGCGCTACGACCCGGCGTTCCGCCGCCTCTGGGAGTACTACCTGCACTGCTGTGTCGCGGCGCCGCTCGCGTCTGACGGCACCGTCTACCAGGTGCTCTTCACGAAGGACTACGCGGCCCCCATGCCGCTCCACCGCGTCTGAGCCAGACGTCTGAGCCCGCCCCCGCCAAGGAGATCACCCGTGCACCCTCTGTCCATCCTGAACCAGGAGTTCCTCGCGCGTGGCTGGAACCGCAAGCCCACGGGCCGGCTCCTCGCGGAGCTCGCCTTCCACGTGACGCTCGCGCTCGGAGGCCTCGTCCTCGTGGTGCTCTCCCGGACCGTGCTGCTCGATGTGCTCGGCGTGCTCCTCTCCGCGCTGGGCTCGCTGGGCGTGTCGACGAACACCCATACCTCCTCGCACTACGCCACCTGCAACCGGCGCTGGGTGAACCGGGCCCTCACCTACTTCGGCTACCCGCTCTTCCTGGGCATGTCCGCCACGTACTGGTGGCACAAGCACGTGGCCGTCCACCACCCCACCCCCAATGTCATGGGGCTGGACGACGACGCGGATCTGCTCCCCACCTTCACGCTCACCGAGAAGGATGTGGCCGAGGCCCGGGGGCTGCGCCGCTGGTGGTTCGAGCACCAGTGGCTGACCATCCCCTTCGCCATTGCCTTCAACGCGCTGAACGTCCAGCAGACCGGGGTGCGCTATCTCTTCGGCTGCCTGCGAGATCCCGCCCGCCGCACAGCCGCTCACGTCCATGACGGGCTCATGCTCCTGGGACACGTGGCCCTGTGGCTGGTGATTCCGGCGTTCTTCTTCGGGCCGCTGCCCGTGCTGGCCCTGTACGCCGTGCGCGTGGTGCTCCTGGGGTACGCGATCTTCATCGCCTTCGCCCCTGCCCACTTCCCGGAGGAGGCGGCCTTCCTGGATCGCGAGGGCAAGGGCCGGGCCGAGTACTTCCGGAAGGCGGACTACATCCTCCTGCAGACGTCCACGACGCTGAACTTCCGCACGGGCCTCCTCGGCCGGCTCTTCTGCGCGGGGGTGGACTACCAGATCGAGCACCACCTCTTC